>JACQFV010000171.1 GCA_016199865.1 Candidatus Zixiibacteriota bacterium
ATATTCTTGTCCAAGCCGTCAATGCCGGAAGTTGCGCAAACCCGAAAAGACCATCGCCACGCCGTGGGCATCACACGCGGCGATGACCTCGGGATCCTTCTTCGAACCACCCGGTTGAATGATCGCCTTGACGCCCCCCGCCATCGCGGCCTCGACCCCATCGGCCATCGGGAAGAAGGCATCGGAGGCCAGAACCGATTCTTTCGCCCGGTCCCCGGCGCGTTCCACGGCCTGCCGGACCGCATCGACACGTGACGTCTGCCCGGCGCCGATCCCGACCGCGGCCCGTCCCTGCACCAGAACGATGGCGTTGGATTTGGCGTGCTTGGCGATCGTGCGCGCCAAAAGCAGGGAGGTCACCTGCGCGGGGGTCGGTTTCACTTTGGTCACGACCGTAAGATCAGACTCAGTCAATTCGGCATCGTCGTCATCCTGTACCAACAACCCGCCGAGGATTTCGCGAAATCTCAATCGCGAAGCCGAGCGCAAGTCCATGGTCGGCACTTGCAGGTATCGCCGCGCCTTCTTCGCCGTCAGAAGCGGAATCGCCGCCGGATCGTATCCCGGCGCCAGCACACATTCCAGAAACGGCGTTTCATCCAGGGCGCGGGCACATTCCATGTCCACAGTGCGGTTCAAGCCGATGATCGAGCCGTAAGCCGACAATGGATCGGTCGCATAGGCGGCGCGGTAGGCCCCGGCGATGGTGTCCGCGGCCGCAGCGCCGCAGGGACTGGCATGCTTGAAGATCGCCGCGAAGGGCTCGGCGAAATCGGCCGCCATCCGCCAGGCCGCATCCAGATCATTCAGATTATTGTACGAGAGTTCCTTCCCGCCCAGAACAGTGGCGCGCGCCAGCGATACCGGCACAGTATCATCGGCATAGAGCGCGGCCTTCTGGTGCGGATTCTCGCCGTAACGCAGCCCCGAGACACGCGTGAAGCGACGTGTCCAGACCGACGGGAACTCAGTTGCGGTTCCATCTTCCGTGCGGGACGTCAGATATTCGGCGATGCGGGCATCATACGCCGCTGTGATGGCGAATGCCTTGGCCGCCAAACGAGCGCGCAAGGCCGGAGTTGTGCAGCCGCCGGTTGCCCGGAGTTCCGCGGCTAGGAGATCGTAATCAGCCGGGTCGCACACGACGGCGACGGAAGCATGGTTCTTGGCGGCGGCGCGGATCATCGTCGGCCCGCCAACGTCGATCAGTTCGACCGCCTCGGCATACGTGGACTTGGGATTGTCCGCGGCCTTGGAAAATGGATACAGATTCACCACAACAAGTTCACACGGAACAATTCCGGCATGATGCAACTCTTCCCGGTCGACGGCGTTATCTTGCCTTGCGAGAATGCCTCCCAGCAGATTCGGATGAAGCGTCTTGAGCCGGCCGCCCAGCATCGAGCCGAAACCCGTGATGTCTTCGACCGCGGTGGCGATAATGCCCGCTTCGCGCAACGCCGCCAGCGTACCGCCGGTCGAGACGATTTCAACGTCCAGTTCCCGCAGGCGGGTCGCCAGAGGTACGAGTTCGCTCTTGTCGTACGCGGAGAGAACGGCCCGCTCGATCCGCACGGGACCCGAGGAGAGATTGGTCGGCAGGGAGGTGCCAGCCGGATGTTGATCCATGGTTGTCCGAGCGTGCATCAGTTGACTCCAGTGGCGGGGAGAGGCCCCGAATGGTTATCCAGAAGACGGGCGGCAACGTCTGTGTATTTGGCCACGGTGCGGGTCACAACGTCATCGGGTAGGGGAGGCCCGGGGGGATTCTTGTCCCAGCGGATTGACACAAGATAGTCGCGCACGAATTGCTTGTCGAAACTGGGCTGGGCCCGCCCCGGCTTGTATTCAGAAGCGGGCCAGAAGCGGGACGAATCCGGTGAACAGATTTCGTCGATCAAAGTCAACGTGTCACCGTCGAATCCGAATTCGAATTTGGTATCGGCGATGATGATTCCCCGCGTGCGGGCGTAATCGGCGCACCATCGGTAGAGCCGCAGCGACGTGTCCCGCAGTCGGTTCGCCAACTCCTGGCCCACGTCGCCGGCCATGCGGTCGAATGAGATATTTTCGTCGTGCCCCACGTCGCTCTTGGTGGCCGGAGTGAAAATCGGCTCCGGCAGCCGTTGCGACTCGACCAGGTCCCCCGGAAACTCAAAGCCGTGCAACTTGACCGTCTCGCCCCCGGCTGACCCTCTTGCCGTCTCATACTCCTTCATGAGCGATCCAGTGATGTATCCCCGCACCACGCATTCGTAGTCGATGCGGCGGCACTTGGTCACCACCATCGACCGGCCCTCCAGTTGATCGCGGAAACGATGCAATGGCGCGGGGAATGAATCAACGTCACAACTGATCAAATGGTTCGGGGCAACGTGGCGGGTGCGCTCAAAC
>JACQFV010000168.1 GCA_016199865.1 Candidatus Zixiibacteriota bacterium
CTCCTCGTCATAAAAATCCGCGATCTTGCTCAACATCTCGTCCAGGCCGCCGGTCTTCTCCCCCACGGAGATCATCTGCGTGACCATGGGCGGAAAGACCCCGGTGTCGCGGAGGGGACCGGTGATGGTGTCACCCTCGGCAATTGCCAGGACCGAGCGGCGGATCGCGTTCCGAATGACACTGTTTCCGGCCGTTTTGGCCGTGATTTCGAGCGCGTCCAAAATGGAGACGCCCGACGAAATGAGGGTGCCCAGTGTGCGCGTGAACCGTGACACCGCGCTCTTGCGGACCAGACTGCCGAACAAGGGCGCCTTCAAGAGAGCGCGGTCGAAATACAACCGCCCCTTCTCGGTGCGCAAACTCATCCGGAACAGAATCACCATAACGACCAGCAATCCGACGATGTGCAGGATGTGGTCATGGAGGAAATGTGAAATGTTCAGCACGATGCGGGTCGGCGCCGGCAGCTCCGCTCCCAGACCCGAGAACATCTTGGCAAAGACCGGAACGATCCAAGTGAGCATGACAAAGGTGACGCCGATGGCGACGACGACGATCACCGACGGATAGACCATCGCCCCGCGCACCTTGCGGGTCAGTGCGTCGGCCTTCTCGCGATAATTGGCCAGACGAATCAGGATTGTATCCAGCGCGCCGCCGACTTCCCCCGCTTCGACCATATTTACGTACAGGTCATCGAATGCCTTCTTGTGACGCCCCAGGGCCTCCGCCAGGGTCGAGCCGGAGGAGACCGAGTCCTTGACCATGCCGACGACCTTGCGCATCTCGGCGGCTTCCATCTGCTTGGACAGAATGTCGAGGCACTGCACCATCGGCAGACCGGCCCCGATCATGGTGGCGAACTGGCGGGTGAAGCGGGACAAGTGGACCTTCTTGATCCCCTTCCCCATTCCGAACGAGATTTCCCCGGCCTTCTTGGTGGCGCTGGAGACGAGGATTTTCTTGCGGCGCAGGAGACGGTCCAGTTCGGTCCGGTCCCTGGCCTTCAGCTCGCCGGTGACGATCGTCCCCGCGAGAGTCTTGCCCTTGTATTCAAACAGCGGCACGTTCGCCTCCTGCCGTGGCGCGGGCCCGGGCGCCACTATCCTTCGCACGGGCGATGGTATCGTCCAGCTCCTGCGGGCTCGATGAACGCGCGATGGCGTCCCCGTAGGTGATCTTGCGCATCAGGTAGAGTTCGGCCAGGGACTGATTCATCGTCCGCATGCCGAATTTCTGCCCGGCCTGTATGAGACTGTAGATCTGATGGATCTTGTCGTCACGGATCGTGGCCCGAATGGCGGGCGTGCACACCAGAATTTCCAGCGCCACCACCCGTCCCCCGCCAATCTTCGGGATCAACTGTTGCGAGACCACCGACTGCAGGACGAACGACAGCGTCACCCTCACCTGCTCCTGCTGGTTGACGGGAAAGACATCGATGATGCGGTTCATCGATTCGGCGCAGGAGTTGGTGTGCAGGGTGGCAAACGCCAGATGGCCGGTTTCCGAGATGTTGAGCGCGGACCCGATCGTCTCCAGATCGCGCATCTCACCGATCAGCACGACGTCCGGGTCCTCGCGCAGCGCGAACTTGAGGGCCGAGGCGAAGGACTGGGTGTCGGTCTGCACCTCGCGTTGATTGACGACGGAACTCTGGTGCCGATGCAGGTACTCAATGGGATCTTCCACGGTCAGGATATGGGAGTTCCGCTCGCGGTTGATGCGGTCGATCAAGGCCGCCAGCGTCGTCGATTTGCCCGACCCGGTCGGTCCGGTGACCAGAACCATCCCGCGCGGCACATTGGCCAGGTCAGCGACGACTTTGGGCAGTCCCAGTTCCTCGAAGGTGGCGATGCGGAACGGGATCTGGCGGATCGCAATGGCGACGTTGCCGCGCTGCATGAAGACGTTGCAGCGGAATCGGCTGAGATTCTCGATTCCGAAGGACAGGTCCATTTCCCACGTCTCTTCGAAGCGCTTGCGCTGCTTTTCATTCATGACGCTGTAGGCAAGTTTTTTGGTCACGTCGGGCGTCAGATCCTCGCCGTCGGTCCGGGTCAGTTTCCCGTCGATCCGCAACTGTGCCGGCGATCCCACGGTCAGATGGAGATCCGACGCGCGGCGCTCGGCCATGAGTTCCAACAGTTCACGCAATGAGACCATGCTATCCTTCCGTCGCCCTCCGCCTCGGGCCATCCGCCGGACGATCTGATATCTCATTAGCCATATCGGTTGTCCGTACCGCTCACTTGATCGGTCTTTGCCTATGCCGACTCACCCAGAACCTGCTCGAAGGGAATCTGGCCCTTATTCATCTTCTCCATGGCCGCCATGCGGAGCGTGAGCATGCCTTCCTTGATCGCCTGCTGGCGGATGGATTCGACCGGCGCATTCTCCAGGATCATCCGTTCGATCTCCTTGGTGACCGGCATCACCTCGAAGATGCCGATGCGCCCGGCCATGCCGGTGTTGGAACAGTCGCCACACCCCTTGCCGGCGAAGATGTGCAGGTCCTTCGCTTCCGCGGCCGTCATACCCAGAGCGGCGACGTGTTCGGGGGTCACCGGGATTTCCTCCCGGCAGGTCGGGCAGATGCGCCGGGTCATGCGCTGTGCCATGATCAGTTTGGCGGCCGACGCGACCAGGTAGTTCGGCACCCCCATGTCGACCAGCCGGTGGATGGTCGAGGGCGCGTCGTTGGTGTGCAGCGTGGAGAAGACCAGATGTCCGGTGAGCGCCGCGCGGATCGCAATATCCGCCGTTTCGCCGTCACGAATCTCGCCCACCATGACAATGTCCGGGTCCTGCCGCAAGAATGAGCGGAGAGTCGCCGCAAAGTTCAGCCCGATGTCCGCGCGGACGAGCACCTGATTGATCCCTTCGAAATTGAATTCCACCGGGTCTTCGGCGGTGAGGATGTTGACCTCGGGTCGGTTGAGCGTCTTCAAGGCCGAGTAGAGGGTCGTCGTCTTGCCGGAGCCGGTCGGTCCGGTGACCAGGATCATGCCGTAGGGAAGACTGATGGCTTTCTTGAAACTGTTGAGTGCATTCTCGGGAAAGCCGAGCTTGGTCAGATCGGCCATGAGCGCTTCCGGATCGAGAATTCGCATGACAACCTTTTCGCCAAATATCGTCGGGAGGACCGAGACGCGCAGATCAATGGCGCGCTTGCCGAACTTCACCTTGATGCGACCGTCCTGCGGCAGCCGGCGCTCGGAAATGTCGAGATCGGCCATGATCTTGATGCGGGACACGATGGCGGCGCGGTACTTGAACGGCAACGGCTGGGTTTCGCGCAACTGGCCGTCGACACGGTAACGGACGCGGATACGAGTCTCATAGGACTCAATGTGAATATCGGAGGCGTGCCGTTGGATCGCCTCCATGATGATCTTGTCCACCAGTTTGACGAGGGGTTTGTCCTGGACCTGCGACTGCAGATCCATTTCGTCGACTTGGTCATCCGCTTCAATGACCTGCAATTCCCCGTCCTCGAGCCCCTTGATCAGGTCGGTCATGCCCCCGGTGTCGGCGTAGTATTGATCGATCGAGCGGCTGATGGCGCGTTCCGGTGAAATCACCGGCTGGATCGAACAGCCGGTGATGAACTTGATGGCGTCCAGAACGTAGATGTTGTGCGGATCGGAAATGGCCACCACCAGGGTCTTATTGACCTTGGAGACGGCGATGACGTTGAACCGCCGCGCGATGTCGAGGGGGATGAGTTTGACGACTTCGGGGTCCAACTCCACGTCGGCCAGCCGCAAGGCGCCGATGTTGAGCTGGCGTCCGATGAAGTGGGTCAGTTCGTCTTCATCGGCGACTGCGCCCATGCGCAGCAGGATGTCAACGAACTTCTCCCCTGACTTTTGTTGTCCGTCGAGGGCTTCCTGGAGCTGGGCGGCGGTGATCCGTCCCGCCTGGACCATCATGTGACCGAGTTCTTGCGACACCAATCCTCCGTCCGTGGACACTCAAGACTCCGGATGCTCCATCGGCCGGGCCTTTGGCCCGTCACCGTGTCACCGCAACCGGCGGGCGGGACATTCACTCGGTAAACATGCTGTCAATCTTCGCGGCGGCGGACCGGGTGAAATCCGGATCGAGCGCCGTGGGTTCATCGCTGGTGGCGGACAGGAGTTCCTTGATCCGGTCGGCGGCTTCACGCGCGTACAACCGGACCATGCCAATGGTCGTGCGGTCGTCAAAGACAATCGCCAGGATGCTGCGGTCGCCGACCAGGGAAATGTGAATGTGGTCGCGCTGACCCTGATGGAAGAGCACCGAGAATTCCGGTTCTCCGACCAGCCGCGCGATCTCGCGCGTCGAAGCGAAGCTCCCCGCCAGCAAGGCCGACATGGCGGTGGTGTCCAGAGTCTGCGTGAATCCCTGCCGTGTGATCAGGTGGCCGTCCTTGTCCACCAAGAGAGCACACTTGGCCTCCCCCTTCTTGAGCAGCCGCAGCATCGCGGCATTGATCCGGTCGATCTGGTCCTGATGAATGACAAATGTTCCCGACGACATGGGCGACCTCCTCTAACGTCCACTAAGCCAACCAAACAACCGGTCCCAGATCGAGCGGTGGCGGTGGCGAACTCGCGTGCTTCTTTGTTGTGCCATCACGATCGGCGACGCGCCGGATGCGGGGGCGCTGGCCGCAGCGGGCCCGTCCGAAGCCACAATGTCGCGCCGTGGGAACGGCCCTGAGGTAACGGGGGCATCGGACAGAGCGACCGATACCGACGCGCCCTCCTTTTCCTCCCATCCGTGGCGGGAGGCGATGGCGGACTTGGCGGCCGCCACTGCCGTCGCGGATTCCGATGTGGATCCCCCCGCGAGCGCCGCGGCGACAACTGGAGGCGCCGATGGGCCCGCCGGGGTTGGCGATGCCGCCGAGGTGCGTCGTTTGGTATCCTCCAGCACCAGTTTCGTGATGCGTTTCATCGTGTCAAAGACCCCCAGACCGTCCACCGCACAGGCCTCCGTGCAGGGGCGACCGCTGGGGTTGAGCGTCTTCTCGAGTTCATCAAGACTGACCACGTCCGGCAGGTCGCGCTTGTTGTATTGGAACACCAGGGGGATCTGATCGGAATCGATCTCGTTCTCACGCAGGTTCTCGTACATGTTGGCCAGGGATTCGATGTTTTCATCCATCTTGGCCGCCTGGGAATCAGCGACGAAGACGATGCCGTCGACGCCGCGTAGCACCAGTTTGCGCGTGGCGTTGTAAAACACCTGACCCGGAACCGTGTAGAGTTGGAATTTCGTGGCGAACCCACCGATGTCGCCGACGTGGATCGGCAGGAAGTCAAAGTAGAGTGTGCGATCCGCCTCGGTTGCCAGACTGATCAGGTCGCCGCGAGATTTGGCGGGCATACGGCCGTGCACGTATTGCAGATTGGTCGTCTTGCCCGACAGACCGGGGCCATAATAGACGATCTTGCAACTGATCTCACGGAATGCGTAGTTGATCGATACCATGCGCCGCTTGCCCTTCCCCCTTGTGTGCTCCTCCGGGTCCGTTCAACTTTTCTGCAGCGCCGCCACGGCGTTGCGGATCTCCAGCCGCACCAATCCGATGTTGACCCGGGGCTCGGTGGTCACCACCAGCGTCCCGACGCCGGCATCGGTCAGGAAGATTTTTTGACGGTCGGCCTCGACCGTAATCTGCGAGAAATCCTCGCTGCCCAGTTCGGTCAACGACCGGCGGACGGTGGCGGCGATGGACGATGCCAGGGCCCCGAGCGTGTCGTCGTCGGAATGCTGATCCAGGTCGGCGGCGATGACGATCCCGTCGTTGCCGACCACCATGCTGCCGGTGATGCCCGTCGTCTTGTTCAGTTGGGACAGGGTCTCATACATAGTGAACCTCCGTGACGCCGGTGGCCCGGCGGCTGATATCGTGCAGGCAACGGCTGATCATTTCGCGCGCGCGGGACAGACGGATAGCCACCAGATCGTCCGTCTCTGCGTCAGTCAGAACGCCGAGCCAGTATTCCTGGACCGCCTCGACCATCAGACGTCCCTGGTCGGTGCAGATCTCGAAGCGTTGGGGATGGCAGGGCGCGCCATCGGAGAGACGGCGGCTGTGGAAGTCGATCATTTCCACCGAGACCGGCACCCAAAAATCCGCATCGCCGGTATACTCCTGCTTTTGCCAGACAGCCAGAGGCAGCCCGTCGGCATCGACAATCCAGCACATCCGAACACCGTCGTATTCGCCCACGTAGGAGACGGCCTCGTCGAGGGTCGGCTCCAGGGGCTTGGCGGCCACCAGCCCGCTCGGCGCCGTGGCGACGCGAGCGGCCGACGTCGCCGCGCGGGAAGGAGGAGGGCCGACACGTGTGTGCAGGACCCGTCCGGCTCTGCCCCGCGTTCGTGAGCGCAGCGGCACGGTCGCCTCGTCTGAGTCCCCGAACATCCACTCCCAAACCGGGCGCAACGCGACCGGGAAGAGCAAAATCTGCGGGATTAGCGACCAGGGATAAGACCACATCATCTGTGCGACCGTGGTGCCCCACGGCGAGGCATGTGTCCACGCGATGCAGGTGCCCAGGAGCGTTCCGGTCGCGAGGCGGTACACGACGGTAAACCCAGCCGCCACCACACGCGATGAGAACGGCGCCGACAGACCAAGCAGGGATAAAGCCACCAAATAGAATCCCCATTCCACCAAACCGAGAACCGGATTCAATTCGAAGGCGGGGAAGCCAAACTGGCGCGGGTACACCAGGAGGGGCAGAACGATCAGCACGCCGGTGTAGAGAACAGTCTGGCGAATCAAATTGCCGGTCTGGCGGCGTGTCCGTCGATGGGAGGTCATGAGTGCGCTCTCTTGGGGTTGTGCGTGTTCGACTGCGGCTCCTGCGCGGCTTCGACACGTTCCGCGCCGCGGAGGGCGACCTGTCGCGCCGCGCCGAATGCCAGAGGCCGCTCAGCGACAAAACCGATCAGACAGCCCTGGTGGAGACGGCACCAGACCTCGCCGTCGGTCCACTCGACTCTGATTTCAACCAGTTCATCCGACAGGGAGCCATGGAGTGCCGCGTCGATTTCGAGGCAGAGGGCACCGCAGATCGAGGCCGCGCCATCGGTTGTATCGCGCGCGCTCATCCCCGCTACGATCGGAGCGTCCGGTTCATGGCGCTTCCAATCGCAGACGACGAAGGCGCTCCGGACATGCGGCATGGCGCCGACCGTCTGGGCCCATTCCGGCCAGTCGTTCGGGCCACCCGGGGGACGATCAGCGCGTACCTCGCGCGAGACACCGCCGGCGGCCAAGACGGGGACATCCGTCTGGCGCTGAATCTCCCGCAACTGCCGGGTGAGTTCCTGCACGGCCGGGAGTCTGGGATCCTCAAGCCGAATGCGATCGATCATGCTCTTGGCCCCATCGGTATCACGCAGAGCGATGCGGATTTCGGCCTCGACCAGATCGGTGACACGCGTGTGGCCGTCGATCTCGATGGCGCGCTGGAGTGATGTCAGTGCCTCGGTGTGCATCCCCTGGTGGAGGTAGAGCCGGGCCAGAACGACGTGGGCGGGCGCATAATCCGGATGATGTTTCAGCCCTCCCTTACAGACGGAAAATGCCCGACCGAAGTCGCCCCGCTTGCGGTACGCCTCCGCCAGCGCGGCAAACACCTGCGAATGCGGATTGTCCGCCAGAATCGACAGACACCGCTGGATGCGGTCGTCCAACTGGGCGATGCTCAGCATCGGCACCCCAAGATCATTGTGACCCCAAACCAACCCCGTCCCAACCGTGGGAATATGACTATCCCCAAGGGACATTTCTTGATATCGACGCTATCCGTCAGTGACTTAACTGATTCCGAACGTGCCGGAACGTTGCGGTGCAACGGGCGTCGGGTGTCACTGTTGCGGAACCTTGTGACACTCCGGGCTGTACGAACAAGAGAGCGACATTGAAGCCGAAGGTGGGGATTTCTCAGAAGCCGCCGGCCGGTATCTCAGGCCAGGAGCCGGCGTATGCGACTGATCCCGATGAACAGGAGCGCCAGCGACACGAGCCGCAGCATGTCCACCCAGATCACCCAGACCGGCATCAGACCAACCTGTTCGGCGACAAGCCACAGTTGCGCCAGGCCGAGAACGGCCAAGCCGAGGACGAGCCAGACCCATCCCTGCCCCAGTTTTCCGCCGCGAATGGCCGTATACACCTTGAACGCCGCCAGCACACAGCCGGCAATAGCCAGGAAGGCCACCGCATCCACCAGGAACGATCCCGGCGGGAAGGGACTCGTATCAGCGGGGGCCGATGAGGTCGCCGTCAATTTGGCGGTGGCGTCGGCTGCACGCAACGTGATGAGAACAGCGGGACTGAAGCGTAAGAGCGACATGTCAATTCTCCTTCAGCGCAGCGGAAAATTCCGTTTGGACGTCATAGCGATCGGCCAGATCGCGCTTTTGCGCCATCAAGAGAGACAGCTCCTTGTTCATCTCGTTGACGACGGCGGCGCGCCAGCGCGGCCCCAGCATATCCTCCACGAGCCGCAACCCTTCTCCGAGCAGGTGACCGGCGGTGGAGAGCACGCGATGCAACCTCACCGGGGAAGAGATTCGGCCGATCCGTTCGCGAAATGTCGTTGGACCATTCGCATCTTGCGCATCGACCAGGCAGGCCGTGACGTGCGCCGGATCGTCACCGCACATCTCCGGGAGGCGGAAGAAGGCGCGTTGGCCACAGTCCCCCAGTTGATCCACCAGCACCTTCTGCACGGCGCGCAGGGCATGGACATAGAGTTTGTAGATCAGAGGATAGATCTCCTCTTCCTCGGCCAGACGGCGTGTCCGACCCGCCACCTCCGGACAGGGTTCGACCAGATGCGATGAGAGGAGCTTGAAGAGCGAACGGGAGGCGGCAAATTCGCCGTACGACCCGGACGCCACGACCTCTCCCAAAGTCCGTGACCCATCGATGGCCGAGAGAATGTCGACGTCCTCGGCAGATAAGATGATCTCGGGTTCCTTCATGTAGGGAGAGGGCGACATCCGCAAGACGGTCTCCTCAGAGGGAAGCGAGTGCGCGATTTCGGCGTATTCATCGAAGCGGCGCGCCCCCTCCATCATGGCATTGAGCGCGTTCAGGTCGACCAGTATCTGCGACGCGTCCGGCGATTCGCCGTCGACGAAGCGAAACTCTCCATCCGGCCAGCCGAAAACGCCATAGACCACTTCTTCGACCTGCATCCGCAACGCCCCCGTCACGGCGTCGCGACTCAAAATGCCCAAGTCCACGAGAACGTGCCCCAGCTTGCGGTTGGTCGACTTCTGGCGCTTGAGCGCCCGTTCCAGGTCCGCCGCATTCAACTGGCCGCGGCGCAGGAGCAATTGCCCCAGACGCTCTTCATCGGTCGGCGGATCCGAGAGCGCGGCGATAATGTCGCCGTTGCGGAAAAATATCTTCTTCCCCCGCTGCGGACGTGACAGGACCAGCGCCCCGGTCTTGCGGCCGGTCGAGAGAAGTTGGAGAACGTCCCCGAAGGAGACAGTTTTCAGATTCCCGGCAAAACTCATGGCCCACTCCCGCCGGTTGCGCCGGACGGGCATCGTTCCCCGAATGCGGGGTCTGTATACTTATCGGGGGGTTATGGATCGGGCTTTATCCGCCCCATGCCGATCAGCCGCCGTCGGCCAAGGTCGGGCATGCCCGTATCCCATCCGGGTGGAAATCCAAGATGATCCCACCGTGGACCGGCGTGGAATAAAAGGAGACATTGGGATAGCGCAGACGCCAGAAATCGAGCCATTGGTCGGCCTTCTGGCGCCGGTGCGGATTCCCGTGGAAGATAAATCTCGTCGGGTGCAGTCGGTCGATGACGACTCGCAGCTGCGCGGTTGAAGCATCAATCGGCGCCACGACGGTATGGCCGGCACCGAGGTCGGCCGCCATGCGTTCCAAGAGCGGTCCGCTGACATTTGCAGACAGGTCACGGATCAGTATGAGTGTATCGATGGCCGTTGCCAGGCGATCACCCCAGATGCGCCGGAGAGGCGTCGATCCGCCCACACTGTCGATGTAACGTCGCCAACGAATCGAGCCGCCCCGGCCGACAGAAAGCCCTGCGGCCGAATCGGCGCGACGCCAACTGAGCCAGTGGTCGGGAGGATCCACGCCCCACGCGGACCGGGAGAATGGCTCGACGACCCATTGCATCAAGTCCTGGTCAATGCCCGGATCGTCGGCAATCCACACGGGTGAACCCGACGAAGTGGCAACGGCAATGGCGCGCTGACGGCCGGTGTCCAGAAGCGCCACGGACGCGACCGGCCTTTCGACGGCCAGGAGATTCCAGGCGACCAGAACGAGGGATGCAGCGACGGCATAGTAGGCCACCGGCCGCAGCCAGACATGGCGACGGCGCCAGAAAAGAATAAGAGCAGCGGCACCGTAGAAATGAACAATGGCGACCCACGAGGGATTGCTCCACGGGATCACGGCGCCGGGAAGGGTCGAAAAGAAGTGCGCGGATCGAATCGCGGCGCCACAGACAAAATCGGTCGGCCAAGAGAGCCACCCGGCGATGACCGGGGAGACTGCATGAGCGGCCAGCATCACGATGCCCAGATGGGCAACTACTCCAGCCAGAGGCACCATGACCAGATTGGCCAGAACACCCGCCAAAGGCACCGTGCCGAAATTCCATGCCGTGACTGGGATCGTTGCCACGGTCGCCGCTATGGAGGGAAGAACGACCATGCCGAGACGACGCCGCCACGGCCGTCGCCGCCAGATGCCCGAGCGTTGCGCATAACGCACCGCCACGATGATGGCCAGAACGGCGGCGAACGACAATTGAAAGCCGGCACGGAATAGGTGCGCCGGTGATATCAAAAGGATGATCACACCGGCCGCGCCGACGGCGTCGAGGGGGTGCACCGGGCGCCAGAGGAGACGTCCCAAGAGGATCATCCCCACCATCAGCCCGGCGCGGACCACTGAGGGCTCATTGCGAGTCAGAAAGGAGAAAAACAGCACGGCACACAACAGTATCAGCGTCCGTGGCCACCGCGGAACCGACAGCAGGCGCAACGGCCAGTAGAGCATCCCGACAAAGAGCCAGACGTTCGCCCCAGAGACAGCCAAGAGGTGCAACGTGCCGGATTCGCGGAACGCCGTGTAGATGTCATCGGGCATGCGATCGGTGTCGCCCACCAGGAACCCCAGCATCAGCGCCAGCGATCGCGTTGGCAAATGGGCGGCCAGGGCGCTGCGAATCCACTGCCGCACATTCTCCGCCAGATTTGGCAATGACCAGCCAACGCCCGGCTGCGGCAAGAGAGTGATGCTGTCAGTCGGTCGAAAGACGGCGTCAATCCCCTGACGAAACAAGTAATCGCTGTAGTCGAAGCCGCCGGGATTCCGCCGCACGAGCGGCGGCTCGATCCATCCTGTGGCTCTCATGTAGTCGCCGCGGCGGAATCCCTCCAGCGATTGGTGCGAATCCAGTTGGACTCGGGCGCGCAGAGGATGCGCATTGGATTGTGCGCGGACACTCACGATATCCACCGGCGCGCGCCAGCCGGATGCCTTGCGAACGGGCACTCCCGCCAAACGGCCGAACACCTCGACGCGAGACTCCGTCTGGGCCAGGTTGAGCAATCCGGCTGACGGGCGGCCCGCGTTCTCGACGGCAATGCGCCAAGCGCCGAGGGCTGCCAGGGCGATCGTGATCGAAACAATGCAGATGATCCGAAGCCGCCCTGTAGTCAAGCTCAGCATGGCCACGGCCATCGCCGCCATTGTCAATGCCGCTACAAACCACGGGGGTAGGGCAAAATGGTCGGCGACAACGATGCCGCACGCGACGGCGACGGCGGCCAGCAAGAGTGGATGCCGGGACCCGGGGGCGGGCACGAGAGGGACTGGGCCGACACTCATCGGAGCGATGAAAGTTTGTGCGGGATGACTATTTCACATTGCGCCAAAACGTCAATCGGGCCGCATAGACACTTCCCATGCGTCGATACCCGGCGATCCAAGTCAGCCCAATATACAGGGCCGACGCCACGCCGACCACCACCGCCGTGCCGATGACTCTACTCACGGGGAGGAACGAGATAATGGCCGATTGGTTGACTGCATGCGCCACCCACACGGCCGCGATAGAACAGCCGGAAAACACCAGGGCGTGTGTTCCGAGCCGACGAAATCCGAGCCCTCCGAACCGGCGGCGCGCGAAAATGAGAAGCAATCCAACCTGAATGATCGCCGAACCGGCGACCGACAACGCCAGTCCGGCGAAATTGAGCGTCGGCGTCAGAAGATACATGCCGATCAGGTTTGTCCCGACCGAGGCCATGCCGCACCAGGTCGGTGTTCGGGTGTCGTGGTGAGAATAGAAGATCGGCGTGGTGACCCGGACTGCCGCCATGGCCGGCAAGCCGATCGAATAGAAAGCCAAAGCGCGGGCGGTATTCAGAGTCGCCTCGGCTCCGAATTGGCCGCGTTGGAACAACGCCGCGCAAATGGGTTTGCCGAGAATGATGAAGGCCACGGACGTCGGAATCACCAGATAGAGCACCGTCTGGAACCCCTGCGTGAAGATGTCCCGCGCACCCGCCTCGTCCCCGGCCGCGATCCGCTCGGAGAGACGTGACAACCCCACGGTCGCGGCGGCCACGGCGAAGACGCCGAGCGGGACAAAGAGAATGCGAAAGGCGAAATTCAGGTACGCCACCGGGCCATCCCCCAATGTCCAGGCAAAGCGAGTGATGGCGAAGATGTTGATCTGCACGGCCGCCTGGCCGATCAGCGCCGGCACCAGAAGCCGTGCCACCTGACGGACATTGGGGTCGCGCCATCCCCACTCCCAGTGATTCCGGAATCCCATGCCGCGGATCGAGAAGGCCTGGACCGCCCACTGCAAAACTCCTCCGGCCAGCACTCCCCACGCCAGGGCGAGGGCCGGCGGGTCGACCCAAGGGGCACAGAGAATCGTGCCGGCAATCATGCCAATGTTGAAGCCGCCGGGGGCGAGCGCCGGAACGCCGAATCGCCCGAGGGCATTGAGCGCGCCCATGAGCACGGCCGCCAACGCGATCAGAAGCAGGAACGGGAACATCCAGCGGGCGAGGAAGATGAGAAGGGCGATTTTTCCAGGGGTAGTTTCGACCCCGCCCGACATCAATCCGGCGATCTGGGGGGTAAAGAGAACGCCCAGCAGGCATAGAAGCGCCAGTACCGGGACAAACAGCCCCAAGAGCCGGTTCAACAGTTGAAATGCCGCCGCCTGCCCGTCGCGTTTGAGCACCCGGGAGAACGTCGGCACAAACGCGGCCGACAATGCCCCCTCGGCCAGGAAATCGCGCAGGAGATTGGGGATCCGAAAGGCAGCCACGAAGGCATCGGTGACCGCGCCAGCGCCGAAGTAGTAGGCGATGACTTGTTCTCGGACGACGCCCAAAATCCGCGAGACGATCGTCGCCACGGCGACCGTCTGAGTCTGCCGCGCCAGCCGTTGGGGGGCGCCGGAGTCGGTGGCCGGACCAACGGTGGCCCCTGGATTGGTGATTGTGTTCTCGGTCGCCGTCATGTATCTTAGCCCATTGTAGGATAGGTCCCAGAGCAGTCAGGGACCAATGACGAAAAGCGAGGGAACTCCAAAGTGGCCAAACACCTTTCAGTCAAGAAGCGGCATCGGCAGAGTCTGGTGCACCGGGCCCGCAACCGCGCCGCCAAGTCCAGAATCCGGCTGGCAATCCGTCAAGCGTCGACCGCCGAGACGAGCAGCCGCCCGTCGGCGCTGCGTGATCTGGCTTCCGTGGTCGATCGCGCCGCCGCCAAGAAGGTTATTCACAGAAACAAGGCGGCACGCATCAAGTCACGTTTGGCGCGCCGACTCTCCACGGCCAAGGGCCAGTAAATAGGCCATCAGATCGGTGGAAAACCCCGCGTCAGCGGGGTTTTCATTTATGGGTTTCGACCGGAGTTCACCACACCAGATGGCGCGCCAATCGCAACAGCGATGGGCGCGTTCGCAAAGCGCGTTTGATCACGTCGATCGGATCGATGGCCGTGAGAGTCTGGCCGTTGTATACCTCGGCCATCGCGGCCACCATCGCATCAAAGTCGGCATTGGTCAGACGCAAGAAGATCTGGCGCGCCCAGAGAAAATACCGCATCTCCCGCCCTCGCAGGGCCATCCATCGTTCCGGATAATTCTTCAAAACCCGCAAGTCACCGCAAGCGCCTTGCAGGTACTGGACGGCGGTCTCGGCGGCAATCCGTCCCGAGGACAGCGCGTTGGCGATCCCGGCGCCGGTGATCGAATCCAAGAGGCGGGCGGCGTCGCCGGTGACCATAACATTGCGGGAGAGCATGAACTTACGGCCGCAGAACTCGGGGATGCCCCCCACGGTTCGCTTGAGTTTCCTGGGCGTGTGCCGGCCGAAGCGAAATCGCATGAACTCGCGCAGCATCGGCATGGCCTTGCGCCCTTGGGCCACGACCGGAGCCACGGCGATGCCGACATTGGCGATCCCATTCCCCTTGGGGAAGACCCAAGCGTATCCACCGGGGGCCAACTGCGTGTCGAAATAAAATTCCATTCGGGTCGGATCGAGATCCGGGACACCATCGAACAGAAACTGGGCCGCAGAGTCGAGATGTTCGACGGCCAGAGTCGTGTCCAGCCCCGCCCAACGCGCCACCATCGATTCGACGCCGTCGGCGGCGATGATGATCTGGCAGCCGACGTCGTATGGGGTCCCACCGTCCAAGAGTCGGACTCCGTGGAACCGTTCCCCGGAGCCGTTGAGTAAACCGACTGTCTCGGTCCCCGTGGC
>JACQFV010000176.1 GCA_016199865.1 Candidatus Zixiibacteriota bacterium
ACTATAAAACTGTTTGCGGTTTATCGGGACTTGCTGGGGAAGTCCGAGATCACGTTGGTGATGGACGGCCGTCGGACCGTGGCCGACCTGTACGATCAGGTGTTGGGCGGACGTGCTGGAGCCGATCTGCGGAAGGCGACGCTCTTCGCGGTCAATGAAACCTATGTTCCCGCGCAAACAATCGTCCAAGACGGCGACCGGGTGGCGTTTATTCCACCCGTGTCGGGGGGATAAGCTTGCCGCACAGAATCATGATCTGGCTATCGTGCGTCATCCCCCTCACCCTACCCTCTCCCCAATGGGGAGAGGGGCAAGACAACCTCTCCCTCCGGGAGAGGTCGATCCCGTCTGTGGCGGGATCGGGTGAGGGCTCACACGCGGCTCGAAGAGAACGATGACTGCCGAGCCGCACATCGCGATCCGAACCGACCCGCTTACGGTCGCCGAAATCGAGGCATTGGTCGCTGACCCGGCCAACGGTGCGATATGCTCGTTCTCAGGCTTGGTGCGCAACAATTCGCATGGGCGAAGTGTCGTGTCGCTTGAATACGATGCCTACATTCCGATGGCCGAGACAATGATGCACGAGATCGCCCGTGACATCGGACGTGATTTCCCGATCAACCGGATGGCGATGGTGCATCGGATCGGCCGGATGCAGGTCGGCGAACTGGTCGTGGTCGTATCTGCGGGCGCGGCCCACCGCGACGCCGCCTTTGCCGCCGCGCGCGCGGGAATCGACCGTTTAAAGAAGACCGTGCCCATCTGGAAGAAAGAGTACTTTACCGATGGTTCGCAGTGGGTGGGTGCGACGCCGGAGGGGTAAATAGATCAGCAGACAAGCTGAGGGCAGGCACAGGGGCCTGCCCCTACGAACGGTATCGAATTCACTCGTAGGGGTGGCCCCCCGTGGCCGCCCGCTCTCTCTATTCGGTGAGCAACAACTCCCCCCGCAGCACCGTCACTGCCTGACCGCACAACAAAACCCGATCCCCGTTCAATCGCACACGCACGGTGCCGCCGCGTTTGGAGACTTGCCGGGCGACCATTTCGGTTTTGTTGAGCCGTGCGGCCCAGAAGGGGGCGAGGCAGCAGTGCGCCGAGCCGGTGACCGGGTCCTCCGCGACGCCCGAGAGCGGCGCGAAGAACCGTGAGACAAAATCGTAGCCCGGTCCCGCGGCGCGCGCGGTGACGATCACGCCACGTGTCTCGACGGATTTCAAGAGATTCAAATCGGGCGACAACTCGCGCACGGTGTCTTCCGAATCCACCTCCACCAGATAGTCGAAGATGCTTTGACCCACGTACTGAGGTTTCACACCGAGGGCTTGCGCCAGCTCAACCTGTGGGGTCACGGCTTTCTCCGGCGTGGCCGGGAAATCCAGTTCGATCCATTCGCCCTGACGCGTCGCCGTCAGAAGGCCGCTCTTGGTATGAAACCGTGCCGTTTCAGCCGGCGACAGCTCTCCGGTTTCCCACAATACATGCGCGCTGGCGAGCGTGGCATGGCCGCAGAGATCGACTTCGAGCGCCGGCGTGAACCAACGCAGATCGAAACCGTCATCGTGCCGGAGCAGAAAGGCCGTCTCCGACAAGTTCATTTCCATCGCGACATTTTGCATCCAGACCGGATCGCGCGGCTCAGGCAGAATGCACACCGCCGCCGGATTGCCGCCGAAGGGCTGGTCGGTGAAGGCATCAACCTGGTGAATCGTCAGTCCCATTTGCCAATCCTTCCACAGGTTACCACGAGTCCGCGCCCGATGGCGGCGGCCACGCGCCGATCATCCGCCGCAGTGTGACGATCTGGCCGAGGTGATAGGAATTGTGGATCGCCAGCGAACCCAGCTGATCGGCGAATGTGCGTTTGTCTGTCGGGATCATCAGAGCGGAAAGATTCTTGGTGCGCGCGATCCGTTCGGCGGCCTTCAATCCCGCCTCAAAATGCGCGACGAGATCGGCCCAGACCTCCTTCGAATCGCGCAAGGGCGGCATGGGTGGCCAGCCATCCACGTCGTGCTTCGGGTAGGATGGTGTCCGGCCGCGTAAACGGGTCAGCATGATGTCCTGCCAATAGACCATGTGCCCCAGTTGTTCCCAGATCGTGGCGAGTTTTTTGTGCGGGCGCTTGCGCGCCTGCGAGGCGGTCAGGGCTTCGAGCGCGACTGAGGGTTTGACATGGGCGCCGGTGCCTTGCAGCGCGCCCAGAAGGGCAATGCGAATCGGATCGGGCATGGCTTGGTTTCTCCAACCACTGACCAAGGTCAGTGGCACGCATTCAGAATTTCTCCAATAGTGTCAATTCGAATTATATCCCCTCTCCCTTTTGGGGAGAGGGTTAGGGTGAGGGGCGCACCGATCATGTGTAAAGAACCACGGAATCATGACACTCTCCCTGACCAAGGTCAGGGCCACCCTTCCTGACTTCTGCTCTACCCTTTCCTACCACCCCTTGCGCTGGCGCAGCCCCGTGATCTGCCCGACGTGATTCTCGCCGTGGTGCGCGTAGAGGCGCAGGATGTCGTCGAGCGTCATCTCGCCGCGTTCGGGATGCTGGGCCTTGCGCTGCCAATCGGTGTCGCGCACACTGTCCAGGAGCGCGCTCCAGCGGGAGTGCAGCCCCCCGATGATGGCCAGGGACGGCGCGACCGGCAGATCCTTGGCTTCATGGGTATTGGCCCACTTCACCTGATCGTAGGGCTTCAAGGTCGGCTTGTCTTCGGTCAGTATCAACTTCACGCGGATGAAGGCGTTGAGGTGCGAATCGGCCAGATGGTGCACGACTTGGCGCGGCGTCCATTTGCCCTCGCCGTAGGGCGTGTCGAGCTGCGCGTCGTTGAGCCCCTTGACGGCGGCCTCAACCTGCGACGGCAGTTGGCGAATCTTGGCGATCATGGCGGTGCGTTCGGCGGGTGTTGTCATGTGTCAATCTCCTGTGAGTTCGGGAATCGGGGAATGGTTTGTCATGCCTCAGTTAACGCGGCGGGACCATGAAGGTTTCGGGAATATGCGTATCAAGATGTGAGATTTTCCGACTCGCATTTTCTACGAGACGTGGAACTGAGCCTGCTTGGCAAGAGTCAGAATGAGAGAGCGGTCTTGCGTGATCGCATGGGATCCCTTCCTTGCTGCCGGACTATCCCGATGGGGCGTGATTTGGAGGGCTCGCTTTCATCATGATGTAGATCCTCGTCAACCAATCGTTGAACGTGTACTCGCCGTATTGTGTGCCGCGGATAACATTCAAGTCCTTCATCCGACGCAGAAAGTTTCCGAGTTTCTTGCTCTCCGTAGGAGTCAAGAGCTTGTCCAAATCATTCTTCTTGAATGACAGAGATAAGGTCATCTTTCCCAACTTCTTCAGAATCCCACGGTAATCCGTGCTCTGCAGGGCTCCAATGACCTGCTGATCTAAGTACCTTCTGCCTATGTCGTCCGCGGCGTCGAGGACTGCCGTAGTTGCTTCAGATTCCGTGAGTCGCTCACCCTTAGCCGTCCAGAATGCTGCGTCCCCGACAAGGTGCATGAGCTTGGGAAGGCCTCCCGTAAACCGAACCAGAGTGCTCAGCGCCCCAGGCTCTACCGACATTCCGATCTCCTTGAAAGCTTTCTCGAAAAATGACGCCGACTCACTAGGGGACATCGGGTCAACCGCCACGACATCGAAGATTCGTTCGACAGGTTGATGAGTTTGGATCATTGCTTTGCGGCGAGCCTCGACTCCGCAGAGAATCAGAAGAAGCGGCAGCGGCTCAGATCCGACATCCGAGCTCAACGCATTGGAGTCGACGAGTGTCTTAATGAACTGAGAGAAGTCTGGGTTCGAGGCAATTCCGTTGATTTCGTCCAGAATCAGGATCAATCCCTTGTAGGAATCCTTCAAAATACTCTGGTGAATCTGCCTGAGAAAGGGAAGATATCCTCTGGAAATGTCTGCGCTATCTGCTCGCAGCTTGTCCAGCCGAATCTTTACGCCCAAGAGCTCCTGCTCCCCTACGTAATCAGCCAACACGTTGCGAACAAGCCCCAGAGCTGATTGTTTTCGCGGTTTTGACAGAATGGCGGCTTCTACCGTCTTGGCAGCAAGATCAGCGAGTGTCTTTGCCCCACCGAGGAGTACATGCAGACCATAGAGCGACTGCTCGATGTCCAAGAGCGCGTGAAGGTAGTGCGCCAATGAGCTCTTGCCGATCCCATATTCACCCGCTATGAACACTGCTTGGGGCTTCCCAGCCGCCACTTGGCTACCTGCACGACGGACGCGATCAATCTGTGCCTCGCGCCCAACGAACAGCTGGACCGGAACTGGCTGCCCTGGGTAGAAGGGGCTTCGACCTTTATTTGCCGGATTCACAATTGCGCTCCCATTCCCCTGTAACAACGTAACACGCTTGAGAGTCTACTGCAACCGAATCTCAACCCCCTCTTCTCACCCCAAAAACGGATACCGCCAATCTCTCGGCGGCGCAAACGTCTCCTTGATCGTACGGGGGGTGACCCAGCGCAACAAGTTGGTCATGCTGCCGGCCTTGTCGTTGGTGCCGGAGGCGCGGCCGCCACCGAAGGGCTGCTGCCCGACCACGGCGCCGGTCGGTTTGTCGTTGATGTAGAAGTTGCCGGCGGTATTGGTCAGGGCGCGGTGCATGGTCGCGATGGCGTAACGGTCCTGCGCGAAGATGGCGCCGGTGAGGGCATAGGGCGACGCCGTGTCGCACTGGCGCAGAGTCTCGTCCAGTTTGTTGTCGGGATAAACAAAGACGGTCAGGACCGGGCCGAAGATTTCCTCGCAGATCAGTTTCGACGTCGGATTCGTAGTTTGCACCACGGTCGGTTCGATGAAGTAGCCGACCGAGTCATCGCACTTGCCGCCGATGATGATTTTCGTGTCGGACGAAGTGCGCGCCGAGTCGATGTACGACTTGATTGAAGTGTAGGCGGCCTTGTCGATCACGGCGTTGATGAAGTTGGAAAAATCGGCGGGGTCGCCCATCTTCAACTGCTTCATCTCATCGGTGAGCCGCTCTTTGACCTTGGGCCAGATCGATTCGGGGATGTAGGCGCGCGAGGCGGCCGAGCATTTCTGCCCCTGATATTCGAAGGCGCCGCGGATCATCGCCACCACCAGGGGCTCAACGTCGGCGGAGGGATGCGCAAAGATGAAATCCTTGCCGCCGGTTTCGCCGACGATGCGCGGATACGATTTGTACCTGGCCGTGTTGCCGGCGATGCGTTGCCACATCCCCTGGAAGGTCGAGGTCGAGCCGGTGAAGTGCAGACCGGCGAAATGGGGGGAATCGACGGCCGGATCGCCGACGTCGGCGCCCGAGCCGGGGACAAAGTTGATCACTCCCGGTGGCAGCCCCGCCTCTTGCAAGAGTTTCATAATGAACCAAGCAGAATAGACGGCGCTGGAGGCGGGCTTCCACAAGGCGACATTCCCCATGATCACCGGCGCCGTGGGCAGGTTGCCGGCGATCGAGGTGAAATTGAAGGGTGTCACGGCGAAGATGAATCCCTCCAGCGGCCGCTGCTCGATGTAGTTCCAGACGCCGAGAGAAGAATTGGGCTGTTGCGCATAGATCTGGCGGGCGTAATGTGTGTTGAATCGGTAGAAGTCGATCAGTTCGCAGGCGGCGTCGATCTCGGCCTGATAGGGATTCTTGCTCTGGCCGTTCATCGTGGCGGCGTTCAATACCTGACGGTACGGGCCCGCCAAGAGTTCAGCGGCTTTGAGAAAAATCGCGGCGCGATGCTCCCAATCCAAAGCCGCCCAAGCCGCTTGCGCGTCGACCGAGGATTGGATAGCCGCATTGACTTGATCCTTCGTCGCCTTGTGAAACTTGGCCAGAACATGCCCGTGCTGGTGCGGCATGCGGCAATCGCCGAGGTTGCCGCTCTTAACTTCTTTGCCGCCGATAATGAGCGGGATTTCGATGGGGCTTTGGCGCTGGCGTTCGATCTCGCGTTTGAGTTCGTCGCGTTCGGGAGTGCCGGGGGCGTACGATTTCACCGGTTCGTTGCGGGGTTCCGGGACATTGATGATGGCGTTCAGCATGGACAGTGGCCTCGATTCTTCGTGGTCAGACGAATTGGAGCATGACGATTGCCAAGATACATAAGCGGCTATGGTTCCGCAAAGGCCACGCGGGAGGCGCGACAAGGGAGGGCGAAGCTCCCGTTCATGGTGAGCGAAGCCGAACCGCTGAGCCGCGGTGGTGGGTCCCGGAAAAACGGCTCGGCAGGCGCCTCGCCCTCCCGAGGAACTGTTCTGGCATCATTGCAATTTCCCCCAAAATCCGTTTCCATTATCACGCGAAAAAACCGTATGATGAGAACTTGGCCTGCGCCCATGCTCAGGCCGTTGGAATGGTTGGGTCAGAGAGGATTGAACCGATGACAGAGTGCCGAACCACGCCGGGTGAATCGATCACCCGCTTTGCCCGCTCCGGCGGGTGAGCGGGCAAAGTCGGTCCGGTGGACCTGTCGACCATTGTGCATGACTTGAATATTCCGGTTCCCCCCGAGGTCTTGGTCGGGATTGGAACTTCGGACGACGCCGGGGTCTACAAAATCGGCCCGGATCTCAATCTGGTCCTGACCGCCGACTTCATCACGCCGCCGTGCGACGATCCCTTCCTGTTCGGGCGGATCGCGGCGGCGAATTCGCTGTCGGACGTTTATGCAATGGGCGGGGTGCCACGGGTCGTCCTTAATCTGTGCTGTTTCCCCGACAAGGGGATCTCCAAGGAGACCTTGACGGAAATCCTGCGCGGCGGGCTGGCGACGACTCTCGAATCGGGCGCGGCCCTGATCGGCGGCCACACGGTCAAGGACGATGAATTGAAATACGGCCTCTCGGTGACCGGGCTGGTCCGCGACGCCGACATCAAGACGAACGCCGCGGCACGTGCCGGCGACATACTCATCCTCACCAAGCCGATCGGGACGGGTCTTGTGGTCAGTGGGCTAAGGGGCGGGCTGATCAGCGACGAGCAGGCGCTGCCGGTGTTCGAGCGCATGGCGCAACTCAACAAGACGGCCTGCGAGGTGATGCTAAACGTGGGCGGCGCGCATGGCGTGACCGACGTGACCGGATTCGGCCTGGCGGGTCATTCCTGGGAGATGGCGCGCGCGGCCAAGTTGGGATTTCGTTTCTACTTCAGCCGGATTCCGCGCTGGCCGATCAGCGAGGTCTTGGCGGCGCAGGGCGTAAGAACGGGCGTGACGCGTTCCAACGGACAGGCCGTGGAGGGAATAATCCAATTCGATGCCGCAATCCCTCCCGAGCAACAGATGCTGCTCTACGATCCTCAAACCGCCGGGGGGCTTCTGATCTCGGTCGATCCATCGCGCGCGGACAAGATGCTGGCGCGGCTGATCGATGCGGGGATCGCCGATGCCGCGATCTGCGGCGAAGTCTTTGCCGACCCCGAGCCGCACCTGGAGATCGAACTGTAAGGACTGGCTATCCGGGCAAGGGGCTTTCAGCCCCTTGTCTACTCCGCAGACTATTACAATCATCCGCGATGAGCCACGGGGGGAACTTCCCATTCGCATCCAACCATTTGAGGCATGGCGATTTGATCCCGACTTTGTCGGCGACGCTGCCGCCTGCGCGAGCCCGCCGTACGATCAGTTTGACACGGCGATGATCGCCCGCCTGGAGTCGCAAAGCCCCTACAACGTCGCGCGCATCGTGAAAGCGCCGCCGGGCGGCGGTCCGGATGCAACCGGTACGCATTACCAGAAGGCCAACGAGCTCCTGGCGCAATGGATCGACGCGGGAGTCCTGTCCTCCGATTCCGGTCCGGGGTTCTACCCATATTCGCAAACCTACACAGTCGGCGGCCAGCGGTTGACACGACGCGGTTTCATTGCGTTGGGCGACGTGCGCGACACCGGGCTGTTTACGCACGAAGAGACGCACGCCCACGTGCGGGAGGATCGGGCCCGGCTCCGTCAGGCGACGGCGGCCGATTTCGGATTGATCTTCATGATCTATTCCGATCCGGCGCAGGAGATCGACCGAATCCTGCGCGATTGCGAACAAGGCGGGCCGCTCGTTCAGGCCGAGCAGCCCGACGGTTCGACACACCGTCTCTACCGTTGCGGTGACCCCGCCCGTGCCGAACGGGTCACGCACCTCATGGCGGCGCGGGAATGTGTCATTGCCGATGGCCACCACCGTACCGGCGCGGCCTTCGACACGTGGAAGCAGACCGGGGACGAGCGCTGGGCGTATGCCATGATGGCGTTTTTCAACGCCGACGCGCCGGGGATGACGGTGCTGCCGATCCATCGCGCCCTGTCGTTCAAGCCGTCATGGAGCTTCCCGCGCTTTCTGGAGCGGCTCTCCGACGCGTTTGACGTCACCGACGTCCCCCTGGCGGATTCCACTCCGGCGGACACGGCCGCCCTGCTGGAGGGGTCGATCAAAGATCGCTCACGTTCGGAGCGCGTTGCGTTCGGAATGGTCGGCCCGCAGAAGGGCATCGGGTATCTCCTCGAGGCGGGTCCGGAGCGTTTATCCCGCTGGAACTGGCCGGCGGCGATGCACCCGGCCTGCCGGTTGCTGCCCACGGCCATTTTCGAAACCGGCGTGTTGCGCGCCTCGCTCGGTTACTCCGACGACCAGATCGATCGGGGGGAACGGCTCAACTTTCCCAAAGACGCCGCGGAATTGGTGGCGTCGGTGCAGAGTGGAAAATTCCCATTGGGATTCATCCTGCCGCCGACCGGTCTGGATTCGATCTTTGAAGTGGCCCGCCTGCGCCAAAATTTGCCGCAAAAATCGACTTTCTTTTTCCCGAAACTCCTGACCGGCCTGGTTGTTCATCGGATCGGGGCGGAGAGGTCGGACTAAAAGCCGTCACCAGTGCCGTGCCCGCAGACACATGCAAAAGGCGCGGATCGAACAACCGAACGATGCGACTGAAGGGACACCGAATATGACCAAGCAACGGCCGGCGACCATGGGCGCGTTCACCAAGGCGAAAATCCCCTACGAATCGGTCAAAGATGAAATGCGCCGCAATCTGATCGCCAAGCTGCGCGCCAAGGGGGAGCTCTTTCCGGGAGTCATCGGCTATGACCGCACGGTGATCCCGGCTCTGGTCAATGCCATTCTGTCGCGGCACAACTTTATCCTTTTGGGTCTGCGCGGTCAGGCCAAGACCCGGATCATCCGCGCCCTCGTCAATCTTCTCGACCCATCCGTGCCGTCGATCGACGGCTCGCCGCTCAATTGCCACCCTCTGCGTCCCAGTTGCGCCTATTCGCGCCGCTTACTGCGGGAGGGGGGCGATGATGTCCCTGTCCGCTGGATCGATCGCGGGGAGCGATACCAGGAGAAACTGGCCACACCCGATGTGACCATCGCCGATCTGATCGGCGATCTGGACCCGATCAAAGCCGCCCGCGAGCGGCGCGATTTTGCCGATGAAGAATCAATTCACTACGGGATCATCCCGCGCACCAACCGTGGCATCTTTGCGATCAATGAACTGCCCGATCTGCAGCCGCGCATTCAGGTGGGATTGTTGAACATCCTGGAGGAAAACGATCTGCAGATTCGCGGGTATCCGGTGCGCATTCCCCTCGACATGCTGTTGGTCTTCACCGCCAACCCGGAGGACTACACGAACCGGGGGAACATCATCACGCCGCTCAAGGATCGGATCGACTCGCAGATCATCACCCACTATCCGACGACGTTGTCCGACGCCCGGCGGATCACCGATCAGGAGGCTTGGACAGGCCGCAACGGCAACCCACCGCAGATTCCGGCGTTCTATCGCGACGTCATCGAAGAAATCGCCTTTGTGGCGCGCGAATCCGAGTTCATCGATCAGTCTTCGGGGGTGTCGGCGCGGCTGCCGATTGCCGTTTTGGAAAATGTGGTGTCGAACGTCGAGCGGCGCAACCTGCTCGCCAGCGAGACATCGATGGTGCCGCGCATGGCGGACCTGTCGGCGGCGATTCCGGCCATTACCGGCAAGGTCGAACTGGTCTACGAGGGCGAACGCGAGGGGCCACGCATGATCGCCGTGAACATCATCGGCCGCGCCGTCGGCCGGGTGTTTGAGCGTCACTTCCCGTCCATCGAAAAGGACAACGGCCTGCCCGCGAAAGCCGATCCGGTCTTCGGCAAGATCATCGGGCACTTCGTCGGCGACGTGGCGGTCGATGTCTCCGATGAGATGCCATTCGACGAGTACCAGCAGGCCCTCCTGTCCGTGCCGACCTTGAAGAAAGTCGCCGAGCAGTTTCTGAAACCCTCGGGGCTGCACGAGAATGCTCTGGGGATGGAGTTTGTCTTGGACGGGCTGCACCAGAAAAATCTGATCGCCCGGACCTCGGTCGATTCGATCTATCGGTACACCGACATGTTGGCGACGATGCTGCACAACGTCAAAGGGGATGATTAGACCCTAACAGTATGATTGCGGGCAATCAACGAGAAGAGACGTGCGCGTCACGCGCCCTCGCGTGACGCGGCGCCACCCGAGGGCGGGTGGCGCGCACAGTTCTATCTGCTGGCGTGCCAGTCCACTGTGTGTCTCGTCAGATCCAAAGCGCCGCGCGCGACAACGTGAAAACGTAGACCCCGTCACCCATGCGCTACCGCTATTCCGAATGGGATGAGGAGTTCATCCGACGCCTCTTGGCCGCACGCGACCTGCGGCGTCTGTTCAACTACATCCTGCTGCAAACGAACGGCGACGTCGATGAAGCGCTGCGCTGGTTGAAGTATCTGCAGGAGCAGAGAATCCTGCCCGACGATCTCGATCTGGACGACTTCGCCCGCAAGCTCCGTGAAGATCGGATTATCCAAAAGACCACGGAGGGGTTGAGCTTGACCCCGAAAGGGGAGAAGCAAATTCGCCAGGAGTCGCTGGAGCGGATTTTCTCCTCGCTCAAGGCCGAAGGGCGTGGCAATCACCCGATCCCGCGCGAAGGGGGCGGCACCACCGAACCGCTTCCCGAACGCCGCCCCTACGCCTTCGGCGACGGCACCGCCGACATCGACTTCAATCTATCCTTCACCAATGCCATGCGCCGGGCTCAAGCGGATCAATCGGAGTGGTCGCTCTCGGAGCAGGATCTCTCGGTCCGCGAGACCGAGTCAACGACCTCCGGCGCAACCGTCCTCTTGTTGGATGTTTCCCATTCGATGATTCTCTATGGAGAAGACCGGATCACCCCCGCCAAACAGGTGGCGATGGCGTTCGCCGAGATGATCCTTACCCGGTACCCCAAGGATTCCCTCGACGTCGTCGCCTTCGGCGATGATGCCGTCGAGATTGCCGTCGGCGATCTGCCGTACGTGGGCGCCGGTCCCTACCACACGAACACCCAGGCCGGGCTGCGGATGGCGCGACAGATTCTCATGCGGCGGCGTCACCACAACAAGCAGATATTCATGATCACCGACGGCAAGCCCTCGGTCGTCAGGCGGGCCAACGGCATGCTCTACAAAAATCCGGTCGGCCTCGATCCCGTCATCGTCAATCGCACGTTGGATGAAGCCGTCATCTGCCGCAAGAAACGCATCACCATCACAACGTTCATGGTCACATCCGATCCGTATCTGCAGCGGTTTGTGCAGCGGTTGACGGCGCTCAACCACGGGCGGGCGTACTTCACGCCGCCGGACCGGTTGGGCGGATACATCTTTTGGGACTTCCTGAACAACCGCCGTAAACGGCTGCGATAGGACGCTTCGGGGTGCTCTTCTCATCCCGCGGACTCGGTGCCAGGTGTGGCATCGCATTGCGTATTGTGATGCGATCACGTGCATAACTGACCCTTTAAGTCGTTCGTCTTTCGCGGAAAAATCGGCGTGTCGGTGTTTCGCCCGCTGCTACCTGGCTGATTCTGTGTTCGCGATACGCCCGGTTCTTTTGCGTTCGTTCGGCATGGAAACTGCACATCACGCTCCGGCAGTTCGCAACGGGAGTCTCTGTCATTATGCCCCACCCCCGTGGAGCCCAAACTCATTTTGCCCGGGTCGCACCCGTCTACGACCGTTTCCGCGACACCGATCCGGACGTGGTCGAGACGATCACGGCGCAATTGCCACCACGGTCGGGACGGATCGCCGTAGTCGACATCGGGTGCGGGACAGGGCGCTACTCGCAGATTCTGGCGGAGCGAATCGGGGCGTCACTGCAACTGATCTGCTGTGACTATTCTGAAGCGATGCTGGCCGAATGTCGGGACCGGCTCCATTCGGATGCGACCCACGCGGACGTGGGCTTCTGCCGCGCGTCGGCGCTGCATCTGCCTTTCGGCTCCGGATGCGTGGACGCGGTGGTGACGTTCAATGCCGTGCATCACTTTGAACTGGAGCGCTTCATGACGGAGTGCGCGCGCATCCTGCGGGGGGGCGGACTGCTGGCGATTTACACCCGCACGCCCAAGCAGAATGCCCGCACCGTGTGGGGGCAATTCTTCCCTGGGTTCACCGAATATGAAACACGGCTGTATGGAGCCGACCGGTTGCAGGCGGCGGTCGCAGCCGTGCCGACGTTGGCATTCGAGGGGATTCGTGAGTTCGCCCACGTCCGCAGTGAACCGGCCGACTCGCTCGTGGCGCGGGCGCGAAATTTCCATTACTCCACCTTCGCTCTTTACCCCCCGGCTGAATTCGAAGCGGCGTTGAGCACATTTGCCGCGCGCCTGGCGGGCTCGGCCATCGGTAAGGGCCGGATCGAGCACACCGCGGAAAACACGCTGGTTCTGGCCCATCGGCTCAGCGACGCGCCGTCCATCGACATCACGCCGTAGAGTGGGTGCTTGACCCACCGCGTCAGATGGCCGCCAGCAAAGAGAGCCGATGACGGATGCGATGACGACCCCGATGCCTGCCAGTGCAATCACACGCGTGCCCTCCCGTCGACCGCCAGGCGGTCGGTGGTTCCATCAGTCAGAGAATGCCGTCAGAATGCGCCGCCCCTTGAGATGGCGGGCCGATCCGAGCGGCAGAGTGTGGGAGGAACGGCTACACCGATTACGAGGCCGGCAAAAGCCGTTGCTGCCGCGCCCCGGGAGCACGCACTTCGA
>JACQFV010000177.1 GCA_016199865.1 Candidatus Zixiibacteriota bacterium
GCCGCCCGCGGCGTGATACGAAGATCGGAATCGATTTCTTCATTCCCGAATTCACTGTCGCCGTGCGAGGGACAGGCATCGGCATAGAAGACCGGCTCGTGGATCGTGGGATGATCGCCGCAGAGGGCGCAGTCGGGATTGCGCCCGATGGTGAACTGCTCGAAGGCCATGGCCAGCATGTCGACGACCAAGAGTCGCCCGACGAGGGTCTCGCCGATCCCGCAAATCCATTTGATCGCTTCGGCCGCTTGAATCGAGCCGATCACGCCGGGCAGAACACCCAAGACACCCGCCTCGGCGCAATTCGGCACCAGGCCCAGCGGGGGCGGTTCGGCATAAAGACAGCGGTAGCACGGCCCCTGTCCCGGTACGAACAGTGACGCGCGCCCTTCGAATTGCAGGACGCTCCCATACACATTGGGCTTGTTCAGGAGCACACAGGCGTCGTTGACGGCGTAGCGCGTGGGGAAATTGTCGTTCCCGTCGATGACGATGTCATAACCCGCCAACAACTCCATCGCATTGGCGGCGACGAGGCGTGTCGGATGCAGATTCAGTCTCAACCCGGCATGCAGGGGCTGTAAACGCTCGGCCGCGACCGCCACCTTGCCGCGCCCGGCATCCGGTTCGCCATACAGAATCTGCCGCTGAATATTGGAGAGTTCGACGGCATCGTCATCGATCAACCCCAACGTGCCGACCCCTGCCGCGGCCAGATAGAGCGCCGCCGGGCAACCCAATCCACCCATGCCGACGATGGCGACTCTGGCCCGCGCCAGTTTTTCCTGCCCGTCGGGGCCGATCTGGGGCAGACGCACCTGCCGCGACCAGCGGCGCAGCTGTTCGGAGGAGAGAGTCACGCGGCTTATACGAATGCCGATGTCAAAAGGTGGGTAGGGCGGCATCGGCCCTTGGTCATTGCCACAAACCGGCGACTCCAATATGTTCAGTCCAAGATGAGACCGGTCAGAAGCCCATTTGGGAGATTTGCCACGGCGTCTTACCTCCCGGTCACCGTTTTGGGGATCGTCGCGATGACCCTATGCGCAGGAATGGCCGGCTGCGCCTCCCGTCACGGCAAGTTGCTTCTCTCTGGTACACTGGAAACCGATGACCATGATCTGATCGCCCCCTTCACTGCCCGAATTCTTGCGATTGCGGTGCGAGAGGGGGATCGGGTGAAGACCGGCGACACGATCGCGGTCATGGATACTCTGCCCGTGGCGGCCGCCTACCGCGCTGCGCAGGCCGCCCAAGCGGAAGCGGAAGCGAAACTGGCCGATCTGGAATTCGGCAGCGATCGGGAAAAAATCCGCGCCGCCGCGGCCCGTGTCGACATGGCGCGCTCCGATTCGGCGCAGGGGGAACGCGACTGGCGGCGTGCCGACTCGCTCTTTGACGGCCATCTGATCGACGCGCAATCTTACGAGCGCGCGAAAGTCACGCGCGACAATGCCGCCGCCGCCACGCGTGTGGCGCGTGAACAACTGGCCGATCTGGAGCGCGGCACCCGCTTGAAACAAATCGACGCTGCCAAGGCCGCCGTGGCTGGCGCCGCCGAAACTCTCCGTGGCCGCCGACACGATTTCGAGCAATCCTTTCTGGTCGCGCCCCATGACGGCGTCGTGCAGTATCTCCCCTATCAGGCCGGTGAGTTTGTCCCCGTTGGACGCGCCGTGGCGACCATCCAGGACCCAGACGATCTGTGGGCCAAAGTCTATGTGCCCGAGGATCGGTTGGACGAAGTCAAAGTCGGCGATAGCGTGCGTTTCACCGTCGACGCCGACCGCAGGAATGTGTTTGGCGGCACGGTTGTCTTCATCGCCGCCCGGGCCGAATTCACGCCGCGCAATGTTCAGACACCGGATGAGCGATTGAATTTGGTCTTTGCCGTCAAGATCATGGTGCGGCCCGGCCAGTACGCTCTGCGAGCCGGCATGCCCGCCGACTTTGCGTTCAACTGAGCCAATGAGCCCCGATGCGTGGCGCCCAGCACGAATCCGCCGTCGAAGTGCGCGGCCTCTCAAAGCGCTTCGGCGGCTTGGTGGCCGTCGACCGCATCGATTTCCAGATCTTCCGCGGTGAAGTATTCGGATTTCTCGGCCCCAACGGTTCCGGGAAGACCACGACCATCCGAATGTTGTGCGGGATTCTCCCGCCGACCTCCGGCGAAGGGCATGTTCTGGGCTTCGACGTCGTGAAGGACTCCGAGCGGATCAAGACCAAGATCGGCTACATGTCGCAGCGCTTCTCGCTCTATGATGATCTGACCGTTCTCGAGAACCTGCAGTTCTACGCCGGTGTGCAGATGATCCCGCGCCCAGATCGCGCCGGTCGCATCGCGACCATGCTCGGGCTGGCCGGATTGACCGACAGCCGCGCCCAGTTGGCCGGGCATCTCTCCGGCGGCTGGAAGCAACGTTTGGCTCTCGCCTGCGCCCTGGTGCACAATCCGGCCATGGTCTTCCTCGATGAGCCGACCTCCGGCGTCGATCCGGTCTCACACCGGCGATTCTGGGACATGATCTATCACATCGCCGACGAAGGTACGACTGTCCTGGTCACCACGCATTACATGGACGAAGCCGAGCAGTTCGACCGTCTGGTCTTCATTGACCGGGGAC
>JACQFV010000175.1 GCA_016199865.1 Candidatus Zixiibacteriota bacterium
AACTTCCACCGAATAGATCGGCGGGAGCCAGTTGGCGATCGTCTGCCAGGATTCCCCTTCGTCGGGGGAGAAGCAGAGTTGGCCGGTGGCGGTGCCGAAGTAGATGCCGGCCGGGTTTTCGGTGTCGGTGGCCATGGCTTCGCGCAGCACGTTCTGATAGGCGCCGTTCTGCGGCAAACCCTGCGACAATTCCCGCCAGCGGCCGCCGCCATCGTCCGAGCGCCAGACCGACAGACGCCCGCCGGGAGTCACACGGGTCTCATCGGATTCCTCGGGGATGACATAGACCGTCTTCGGTTTGTGCGGGTGCACCGCCATCGGGAAACCGAAGCGGGAGGGAAGCCCCTCGCACAGGTCGGTCCAGTTGTCGCCGGCGTCGTCGGAACGGTACATGCCGCAATGATTCTGTTGATACAAGACGTCGGGGTTGGCCGGGTTCTGCACCAATTTGTGCACGCATTGGCCGACCTCGGGGAACTTGTCCGGCAGAAAATCGGCGCGTACGCCCTTGTTCTTGGGGTTCCAGGTCCGGCCACCGTCATCGGTACGGAATGTGCCCGCGGCCGAGATGGCGGCCCACATCCGCTGCGGATTGGAGGGGTGCAAGACGATCGAATGCAAGGTCAGGCCGCCAGCGCCGGGAAACCATTTGTCGCGGCTGGGGTGGTCGTTCAACGACTTGATCTCTGTCCATGTTTCGCCGTTGTCCGTCGAACGGAACAAAGCCGCTGGCTCCACGCCGGCGTAGACCACGCCCGGTTCCGTCGGACGTCCGGGGCGAATGTGCCAGAGTTTCTTCATGGCGCGCTCGTCGCCCTCTGGAAAACGGGGCGGAGTCTTGCTCTCCCGCCATTCCCGTCCGGCGTCGTCGGAGACGAACAATCCCGCGCCCCAGAATTCGGTGGACACGGCGGCAAAGCAGCGGCCGCTGCACGGGTCGGCGATCATGTGGTGCACGGGTTTCCCCCTGAACTGGGGAGGATCGGCCTTCCACTCGCGACGTCCCGCCGTGCCGCGAAAGACAATTCCCCCTTTGCGTGTGCCGACCAGGACGGCGAGGTTTTGTGACGCGCTTCGATTCATATGGTTTCGTCTTGATCTGAATACTTCAAGATCCGAGTCGTCTCCTTATGGCGCGGGCAGAGCGAACACCTCCAGCAACGGCAGATTGCGATAAGCGACATAGAGGCCGCCGGTGGAGTTGTCGAATGCGAAGGCGCGCGCATCGGGGATTGGATCCTCCAGATTGAACGGTGCATGGCGCGTCTCAAACCGCCGCAGACGGGCCAGGGTCGAGAGCGAGCGTTCCTCAACCGACTTGCGGACCCCATCGGGGCGCGAAGGATCGTCGAAGATCGAAAACCAACTCTGCCGCGTCGGGATGATCGTGAGGGCATGATCGTTGGATCGCAATTCGACCCCCGACTCCACCAGCTGTTCGCTGTATGTCGTTCCGGCGGATGGGTAGAGAAGCATCGCCGCGACGCCAGAGAGCGACTTGGCCGCGACTCCCTTCCCTCCGGCAAAATCCCAGAACTCGACCGCGAATCCCGTCACACCGGCGTCCATCGGAACGACCCGGACACCGGGAGTGCCCGAGGGGCTGCCGCGATGGAAACTCCCCCACTTGGACCAGTCGATCGCTGTGATGGAAGGGGGCTGACCGACATCAGTCAGTCGATTGCCGACGAGAATTTCGCCGGCGGCGGGATCGAAGGCGATGCCATACGCCCAGCCGAGCGATCCGGCGACCAGGCCATTGTCGAATGCGAATTTATCGTTCGACAGATCGTCATCGGCGTCATTCAAATCGCCGCCGGAAACCGGCGCGGCATAGACACTCCCCCACGGATCCGAAAAGCGGCCGGCGGTTACAAATACCGTCGTGTGCGTGTCGTCCAGGGTCAGTTGCCCCGGTTGGGTTGACCGGTCCGGCTCATAGATGATATCTTCACGCGACTTGGACATCGTTGTCACGTTCCAGAACCGCAGCCCGTACCCATCGGCCGACTTGAAATTGAAGACGGCCACGTCGGCGCCGGCCAGGGCCATATCATACACATTCTGCAGGTCGGCAAATTGGTGGCTGGTCCCCTCGCCGGTCATCAGGTCGACTACGACGATCGCTGGTTTGGGGGGAGTGGTGACATGTGCCAGGGTGTCATAGAGCAGGATGCCGCGATTCGATCCCGATGCGATCTCCATCCGGGCCGCCCCGGCGTATGGCAGTATCAGACACTCGGTCGGCTGCGATGCCGTGAGATTGACGTTCAGACGAAGAGTGTCGTTCTCCGGCACTGAGATCGCCTTCTGGGTATCGGCCAAGCACGATCCGTATGTCGCGACCAAAGTCATGGTGCGAACCGGAATCTGATCAAAGACAAACCGGCCATTGGCGTCGGTCTTCTTCGTCTGGCTGTAATCGCCCCCGAACAAGTGCACCCGGGCGGTGTCTGCCGGGATGAGCGCGGCCGTGAGGTCGAAGGGGAGATTTACGATTCCCACCACGGAGCCGGTTTTGGGCGGCTCGACTCCGCCGCCGCCGCCGCAGGTCGTGGTCAGGGCCGCTACGAACGCGGCCAGCATCACGGCACCGATTCGTCGCATTCCGCGGGCTGGCGTGTTTGAGAACAATGTGTATGAATCAACCATAACCATCACCCCAAATTGTGTGTGCGAGACATTGCCAACAAGATAAGAGAAAGGCCGCCCCGCGACAAGCGCCGGGACGGCCCAATGGCTCTGACGGCAAGACTACAGCCGCTTATGCGTGCCGTCGCAGAAGGGCTTGTTGCCGGAGTGTTGACACCCGCACCACTTGACAACTCTGTCCTCGGTGAGATCGACCACGATGGGACGGATATCAGTCACCTCGTGCGAGCCGTCGCAATATGGCTGGTTCTTGGAACGTCCGCAATGGCACCACTCAATTCGCCCGGCCTTTTCTTCGCGGACGTAAGGTGCTTTCTGGGCGATTACCGGTTCAGTCATGTTGTCCTCCGCCGGTGTCAACTACGATCGTCCGTTAGAATTTTCGCGTGACGGGCATCGGGTCGTCCCTCAACCGCCCGCGGCGGGATCCTGAACGCCCAAGAGTTCGACGTCGAAGATCAACGTTGCCCCCGGTGGAATGACACCGCCGGCGCCGCGATCACCGTATCCCAACGCGGGCGGAATGACGAGCAAACGCCGCTCGCCGACCTTCATTGAAGCCAGGGCTTCGTCCCAGCCCTTGATCACATGCCCCTGCCCGATCGGGAAAGAAAAGGGCTGATTGCGGTCGCGCGAAGAGTCGAATTTGGTGCCGTTGGTCAGCCAGCCGGTGTAATGCGCATTGACGATCTGCCCGGTCTTGGGCACGGCGCCGGTGCCGACTGTCATCTCGATGTATTTCAGCCCCGAGGGCGTGCGCACCGTGTCGCCTGCAACCTTGGGAATGCCTTGCGCAGCCGCCACTTCGGGGGCTGGCTTGGCAGCGGCCTGATTGGCGGCCGTCTGGCCGGCTGCCTGCTGATTCGTCGCGGGCTTGGCGGCTGAAGTTGCCGGTTGTTGGGTTGTCGCAGTTTCCTGCTTGCTGCATCCGAGCGCGGTGGCCAGTCCCGCCAGCACAATCAGTCCTGTTCTTGTTCTCATCATCCCCTCCCTATCCATATCGAATGGTCCATTTGTTTACGTTGCGCGACGAACCATGATACCAGATGTGCCTTGTGGCACCAAGGCCAAGTTCCCCGGTGTCAGATGTTGACCAGATGCAACTGCCGGGTCTTGGCACGTTCGGTTTCGCGCAGGTCCAAACGCCCTTCGACGACCGATTTCAGATTGGTCAGGAAAAAGGTCCAGGCGACTCGGCAACCCATGTGCATGTCGCGGTGACCACGAGGCGTGTCCGGGATCTTGTGCTGGCGCAGCCCCGCTTCGCACCAGATTCCCTGTTTACGCAGCGAGAGTTCGACTTCCATCCGGTCGCCGAATCCGAACGCCAGACGGGTCGGCGGGCGCACCTCGATAATCCACCCCTCGCCGGTCACACCGTCATCGTAATACCACTCCCAACGGTAGCGATCGCCCGTGCGGCAGGTTTCCTCCTCCGGACGGGGCGTCAACGTGTCGAAGGCCGGGAGCTTGGCCGCGGCTCGCCGGTTGGCCGGCCGGTCCTGGCCGGGGGCAAAGCCCGCCGACCGCAGGAACCACTTGCACAGTCCTTGGGCCGTGGCCATGTAGGGAAACAGATCCTCGGGTTTGGCCCGGATGTAAATACCGAGGTGAAATTGCGTCCAGTCAAACTGCGGTTCTTTGACCACGATGCTGCCTTGGGTTAAGGGTCGATCTCCCTCGCGTTTGCGCCACCTGCGGGGTGGCGCGACGCCCTCGGGTGAGTGCGTCATCCTATCCCATTTGCCGATAACTGTCAAGAGATTAGCTCCCTTGGACGTACCAGAATGGGGGGCTTTTGGGGTATCAATTTGTACTGTCTCAACAGCAGGAATGTCAGGTTCAAAAACCCTCACCCCAACCCTCTCCCTGAAAGGGAGAGGGGGAGAGAATTTCCCTCTCCCCTCTGGGGAGAGGGTAGGGTGAGGGGCGACGAGGTCACAAACGAACGAGAGACACCCGCCAGACGATCTATCTCTCTCATTCCACTGCAACGCTTTCGCCGAATCGTGCTTTCGACCATCGCCTTGAGCGCGGTGGCGATTCTCGGCCTGTCCGCGCCCGCCGGGGCGGGTTTCCCGCGTCTGATGAATTTTCAGGGGCGGCTGGATGACTCGGCCGGCAAACCCCTTCCCGACGCCAATTACGATGTCACCTTCCGGCTGTTCAATGTGCCGACAGGCGGATCAGCGCTCTGGTCGGAAACACAGCCGGTGACGACCACCGCCGGGGTCTTTTCGGTCCTCTTGGGCGCGGTCGATTCGATTCCGGAGTACATTTATTACCAAGATAGCGCCTTTCTGGAAATTCAGCCCGCCGGCTCCGATCCGGTGGCGCCGCGGTCGATGTTGACCGTCGCACCCTACGCCTACCGCGCTCACAATTCCGACCTGGTCGGCAATGCCAGCGCCGCCGATCTGGAGGAATCCGCCGAGATCGACGCCAAGATCGCCACCCATACCGCCGATCCG
>JACQFV010000173.1 GCA_016199865.1 Candidatus Zixiibacteriota bacterium
CGGTCATCGCGGCCGGCGCGGATGTTCTGGTGGTTGGGTCGGGGTTGTTTGGGACGGGGGATTACGGGGAGACGGTGCGGGGGCTGAGAGGGTGAGGACTCCTGAGCCCAATCCAAGTTTTAAGTCCTGACCGAAGATGATTGTGTCCGGAGAACAGTTGAAGGTTGATAAGGTGATGGTAGGAGTCGAGATCAGCGGTATTGCCACGATTGGCGGTATTTTATGGAGTCCCTAACCCTCCGGAGCCCCGAGTCCCGGACCAAGCAAGGGAGGGGAGATGTTGCAGCCCAAGCCCGCGGAAAGATCGGTCCCGAGGCCAACCGGTTGCAAGCGCAAGACCGCGTCGTCCACGACTGGTACCGCTTTGTTCTATCATTCCCTCCACATCTGGTTCGTGATTATGTCCGCAAGTTCGAGATTGGTCCCGGGGCTTGTGTATTAGATCCTTTCTGCGGAACGGGAACTACCTTGGTCGAGTGCCGCAAGTTGGGGCTAAATTGCACAGGCATCGAGGCCAATCCCATTGCCCATTTTGCGTCCCATGTCAAACTTGATTGGCAGGTCGGCCCAGGCACCCTCCGGAGCCGCGCCGAATCAGTGGCTGAGGCCGTGTTGGCCCAGCTGGATGCGGATGGGGTGCCAGATTCCTGCGATCCGCTCTTCGATCGGAAGCCCCATGTGGTCCGGCTGATGATGCTGAATCTGCGGGAATCGCAGCTCTTGCTGGAAAATTCGATCAGCCCAAGGCCGGCCCACAAGGCACTGCGGCTTCGGGAAGAGCTCTCCACTCAATTCGGTAAACGCCTTCAGGATCATGCAAGATTGGCGCTTGCCAAGACATTGGTCTTTTCTGCCAGCAATCTGCGTTTTGGGCCGGAGGTCGGCGTCGGGAAACCAAAGGAGGACGCCTCTGTCGTGCGACCATGGCTCGACAACATGCGCTCCATGGCCGATGACCTGCGAGTTCTTCGCGACAATCCGCGCACATCCACGGCTGTCCACGCGGCTGACTCCCGCGAGGTCGGAGGGTTGTTCCCGGCGGAGTCATTTGACGCTGTCATAACCTCTCCGCCGTACCCCAATGAGAAGGATTACTCTCGCACCACCCGCCTGGAGTCTGTTTTCCTTGGATTTGTCAGGAGCAAGGAGGACTTGCGGGCCCTGAAGCGGACACTGATTCGCTCGAATACGCGCGGAGTGTATAAGGCCGATTCCGACGACTCGCACGTCGCGGAACATTCGGAGATTCAGAGAATTGCGGCGGAGATCGAAGGGCGCCGCATCGAGTTGGGAAAAACATCCGGTTTCGAGCGATTGTACGCGCGTGTCACGATGCTCTATTTCGGGGGAATGTCCCGGCATCTGGCGGATCTCCGTCCGCTTCTACGCCCCGGGGCTCTCCTCGCGTATGTGGTTGGCGATCAGGCGTCTTACCTTCAGATTATGATTCGGACCGGGCAGTTGCTGGCCAGCATCGCCGATTCACTCGGCTATGAAGTTGTTGGGCTCGAACTGTTTCGTTCCCGTTTTGCGACTGCTACAGGCGAGATGTTACGGGAGGAAGTCGTTGTGCTAAGATGGCCTGGTTACAAGAAGAAAGGTGCCAGACGAAACCGTGAGCACGTGGGCGATAGCAAGCTGAAATCCTGAGGGACTGCCGTGGTGCGAGGGAGCCGTGACCAGAACTTGTACGAGAAGCTCGTCGAACGTGTGTTCGATCGGCGTTACCGTCCGGGCAATCGTGAAGTGCCATTCGAAAGGCAGGATATTGCTCACGCCGCGAAGGAGCTTGGCATCGCCCTTCCAAAGAACTTGGGAGATGTGCTCTACTCATTCCGATATCGAAATGCTCTTCCCAAGAGCATCAGGGACAAAGCGCCGAAAGGGCTGCAGTGGATCATTCGACCGATCGGCCGTTCCCGGTACAAGTTCGTCGCCGTGAAGGTCTCGACCATCGTGCCCGCGAAAAACCTATCGGAAACAAAGGTCCCCAATTCAACCCCCGGAGTCGTGGCGCTCTACAGCTTGTCCGACGAACAAGCCCTGCTGGCAAGACTGCGGTACAACCGACTGGTGGACATCTTTACTGGTGTCACCTGCTATTCCCTCCAGAATCATTTGCGCACGGCAGTGCGTGACATGGGCCAGGTCGAAACTGACGAAATCTACGTGGGCGTCGACAAGTCGGGAACACATTACGTGCTTCCCGTCCAAGCCAAGGGCGGCTCAGACTCCCTCAGCATTGTCCAGATAGAACAGGACATCGCGATGTGTGCCGAAAAATTCGCAAAGCTGGTGTGCCGGCCCATCGGGGCGCAGTTTATGGATCAGGACCTGATCGCTCTTTTCGAGTTTGAGACGATGAAAGGCGAAATCAGAGTGTCATCCGAGAAGCATTATCGCCTCGTTCTCCCGGAAGATGTGACCGACGAGGACTTAGCCGCCTATCGGATTAGGGGACAATAGCGGTCCCATGATCACCCTCCGCCTACCCCGTCCCCTGTGGCAATATGCCCAGGGCGAGAAGGAAATCCGGCTCACGGCTGAATCGTTGCGCGAGGCGCTCGCCCGGTTTCGCGAGCAGCATCCACAGGCCTACGAACGGATGATCACTGAGGGCGGCGAATTGCGCACGCACGTCAACATCTTCGTCAATCGCGATTTGGTGCGTGTTCTGGATGGTCCGCAGGCGCAACTGAAGCCGGGAGATGTCGTCACCATTATCCCGGCGATTTCGGGCGGGTAGGGGCGCAATTCATTGCGCCCGCGATCACCGGGCGCGATAAATCGCGCCCCTACATGGCTCCAGTTCTAATAGCCGGCAACTTCCACCGAATAGATCGGCGGGAGCCAGTTGGCGATCGTCTGCCAGGATTCCCCTTCGTCGGGGGAGAAGCAGAGTTGGCCGGTGGCGGTGCCGAAGTAGATGCCGGCCGGGTTTTCGGTGTCGGTGGCCATGGCTTCCTGCGACAATTCCCGCCAGCGGCCGCCGCCATCGTCCGAGCGCCAGACCGACAGGCGTCCGCCGGGAGTCACACGGGTCTCATCGGATTCCTCGGGGATGACATAGACCGTCTTGGGCTTGTGCGGGTGCACCGCCATCGGGAAACCGAAGCGGGAAGGAAGCCCCTCGCACAAGTCGGTCCAATTGTCGCCGGCATCGTCGGAACGGTACATGCCGCAATGATTCTGCTGGAACAAGACGTCGGGGTTGGCCGGATTCTGCACCAGTTTGTGCACGCATTGGCCGACTTCAGGGAATTTGTCCGGCAGAAAATCGGCGCGCACGCCCTTGTTTTTCGGGTTCCAGGTCCGGCCACCGTCATCGGTACGGAATGTGCCCGCGGCCGAGATGGCGGCCCACATCCGCTGCGGATTGGAGGGGTGCAGAACGATCGAATGCAAGGTCAGCCCGCCGGCGCCGGGAAACCATTTGGCGCGGCTGGGATGGTCGTTCAACGACTTGATCTCTGTCCATGTTTCGCCGTTGTCCGTCGAACGGAACAAAGCCGCTGGCTCCACGCCGGCGTAGACCACGCCCGGTTCCGTCGGACGTCCGGGGCGAAT
>JACQFV010000178.1 GCA_016199865.1 Candidatus Zixiibacteriota bacterium
CGTGCGCGACACGATTCAGAGCAATCCCTCGTTGCCGGCGCCACTGTGGATTCGCAATGCCGTCACACCCCTCTTGAAGCAGGTGGGATACGGACGGGGATATCTCTACCCGCATGATTTCGACGACGCTTTGGTCGATCAGGAGTACCTGCCGACTCAGCTGGCGGGAACTCAATTCTACCACCCCACCCAGCGGGGGCTGGAATCCGACATTCAACGTCGGCTCCAAATCGTCCGACAATGGAAATCAGAGCGCCGTGCCGGGGCGGGACCGGGAGGAACCGATCCGACCGGACTCGAGCGCTGATGGAAATCGGCACGGACCGAGATTTTGCTCTGGACCGAATGCAAGACGGCGGTTAACTTCGAGCGACGCGCACGGCGCGGGAGAGTTGGGGATCAGTGGCACAAGGAGAGATCATGGCCATGTTCAAGTCCAAGGACGACGAAGGGGCCACGTATGACGGAGGGTCAGATAAAATGAACACGATTGTCGGCAAGGATACGGTCTTCTCCGGCAACCTCGACGTGACTGGCACGCTGCGCGTCGACGGCGTCGTCAAGGGCGACGTGACCGTTTCCGATACCATCGCGATCGGGCCCACCGGCACGGTCGAAGCGAACGTGAAGACCAAGAACGCCGTCGTCTCCGGCCAGGTGAACGGCAACATCCACGCCACCGAGCGGATTGAACTGCAGGCCAAAGCCAACATCGCCGGCGATCTGGTCACCAAGTGCCTCGTGATCGAGCAGGGTGCGCTCTTTCACGGCAACTGCAACATGAAGATGGTCCCGCCACTGCCGCCCTCGCCGGCCTTGGCGACCACAAGACCAGAGGGGCTACGCCTTCCGATTCCTCCTAAAGCCCCGGTTGAGATCGTCGAAAGAACACGATAAGGGGCTGTTTGGCCCCAGTGGGCTTGTGATCAACGCGACTGGCCACTCGTTCGCGAGTGGCTAAGTCGTTGTGAGTTTGGCCCTTGTGCTCCAAATCGCGGAGCGCGATGTGGGGTTTACCCCACGTGGTTTGGACTATCCGAGCCGCGTCGGTACACAACTGGTGGAAGCTGTGTCCTTCGATGCCACCCTGCCGATCTTGGCCTTCGCCCTCTTCTTGGGGGGAATGGCCACATTGCTGGTCCTGCTGATCCAAGTTCTGCGCACCGCACGGCTTGGCAGACGCGAGAAGATACATCGGCTGACCCTTTGGCAATCCGACCTTAACCGGGCCATTGCCGTTATCCTGGCCACGATCGGCATAGGGGCGGGAAACACGCTCTTCTGGCTACATGGTGAACTGCAGATGTATGAGCCGTTCACGTTGGGCGTGCCATTGGGAAAAATCGAGATTCACAATGGCAAAGAGCTCCCCCATCTCGTCTTTACGACCAGGGATGAGACCGGCCGGGAGGCCACCGAATCAGTTCAAATCCGTGACAACTTTCTGCGTCTCCACGGAGAACGGATTCGCTGGGCGCACCAATTGGAGGTGCTTGGCCTGACGGATTTCTTCAAGCTGACGTACGTCGAATGCCGCGCCATGAACTCGGGCTTTGCCGGCGGCAAGCCACCAATCATTGCCGACGTGCGCAGCGGCTCGACGGACCTGTTTGCCCGTCTGCGGGCATTCCATCGCTGGCTCCCCTTCGTCCGTGTCGATTCACTGGCCAGTGCCCCGTTCGAAGCCGCCAAGGAATTCTCGGCCCAACTCTACGCCGATTCCACCGGTTTGACCCTACAGTAGTCGAACGAATCGCCCCGCCCGCCCGTCAGGAACCAAAGCCCGGCGGAGGCGTACCATGCAGGGCATGCCCGGCCCGGTGGGTAAAGCGTTTGACTGCCTGCTGACTTTGGGGCGATATTAATTAATTGTACCGTTTGGCGGGGCAGGTCCCTTCGCCGATCGGGGACAAGACGAAACCCGCATCTTCCGACAGGAGCAGATTGGCACCATGACCCAAAATGACCTGGAAGCCGTGGAACACCTCAAGTCCGCGCATCAGGCCCTGAAAACCGAAATCGGCAAAGTCATCGTCGGGCAGACCGAAGTGGTCGAACAACTCCTCATGGCCCTGTTGTCGAATGGGCACTGCCTTCTGGTCGGCGTGCCGGGGCTGGCCAAGACGCTATTGGTATCGACCGTGGCCCGGGTCCTCGACCTGAAGTTCTCTCGTATCCAGTTCACCCCCGATCTGATGCCCTCGGACATCACGGGAACCGAGATCTTGGAAGAAGACCACACGACCGGCAAACGCGCCTTTCGCTTCATGAAGGGGCCGGTCTTCGCCAATATCGTCCTGGCCGATGAAATCAACCGGACGCCGCCCAAGACCCAGGCGGCCTTGCTACAGGCAATGCAGGAGCACGAAGTCACGGCCGGCGGCCAGACATTCCATCTCGACGAACCTTTCTTCGTTCTGGCCACACAGAATCCGATCGAGCAGGAGGGAACCTATCCGCTTCCCGAGGCCCAGCTCGACCGCTTCATGTTCAACGTGTATGTGAATTATCCGGATGAATCCGAAGAACACAAGATCGTCCAGACCACAACCTCGGCAGCCGTGGCCGATCTGAAACAGGCCATGAACGCCTCAGAGATCAAGGCCTTGCAGCAACTGGTGCGGCGTGTGCCGGTCTCGGATCATGTCATCGGCTATGCGGTCAGTTTGGTCCGCGCCACCCGTCCGAAAGAGAATTCGCCATTGCCCTACATCAAAGATTGGGTCTCCTGGGGCGCCGGGCCGCGCGCTTCGCAGTATCTCGTCTTGGGCGCCAAGTGCCGCGCCATCCTGGACGGCCGTCCCACCCCGGCGGTGGAGGATGTCCGCGCCATCGCCCTTCCCGTCCTGCGCCACCGCATCGTGACGTCGTTCAACGCCGAAGCCGATGGTGTGGGGACATTGGAAATCGTGGAGAAGTTGCTGGGGGACGTGAAGGCGAAGGGATAGAGAGCGACAGGAATCTGATTTGACAAGGTGACATAAAGGACGATTTTGAAGTATAGCATGCACAGCGTCGACCGTGTGCAGGCATGAAAGGCAGTACAACGTTGGCCATGCGGAAAAGATGGATCGAAATCGCCTCGCTGAGGTTTGTAGGCGCGAGATTCCAGGATCATGCTCTAGACATGAGTGCCATCTTGGAGCTGCCAAAATTCCAAAAGATTTTCGTTTCGCTAGCTAAAGATATTTGGCGTGAACGAAACCCAGAGAGGAAGAAACTTCCAGAGAAGTTTGAGTCTTTTTTCCGACTACGCGTGCGTCGCATTGGGAGAGGGAGTGCCACTGTTCCCCTTGAGTTGCCCACGGCGATGACGGCCGAAGATGACGATCTGTTTGGTGAGAAGAACTCTGTCGCGTCTGAGGCGATGAGACTTATCCACTCGACAATCGCGTCAATCGAACGGCGGTCTGCACTACCCAAGTCGATCCCGCGCCACGTTGTCGAGGAGATGGTCCCTTGGGGAGGATTTGAAAATGAAGACGAAGCAATATGTGTTCGGCTCGTAAACAAAGGGGAAGCACGCTTTACTAGCCAGAGCAAAGATAGAATCCGGTCTTATCTTGCCGAACCGCACGAAGATAACGTCGACGAGTACGGAGAAGTATTTGAGGCTGACGTCAGGGCTGGCAGATTCCAGATGACTCGACGTGACGGCAAACGGATTGGTGTTGATTTCAAGGAGGACCAAGAGGCGACCATTACGACCGCCTTGAAAGAACATCGGGCCCAACAGTTACACGTTCGCGGAAGAGGCCTCTATACTTCCACAGGTTCCTTGCTCAAGATCACACGAGTGGACCACATGAGAATCCTTGAGCACGGTGAGACTTCCTCAGGTCAACCATCTCTCGTGTTGTCTGCAAGACCTATTTGGGAGGAGCTGGTCGAATTGGCCGATAAAATCCCGGAAGAAAAATGGGATGGTGTGCCCAGCGATCTATCGTCGACTCTCGACGAATACCTGTACGGCAAGAAGCTTCGATGAACGAAGTATTTGCTGATTCCTTTTATTGGGTCGCTCTGTACAATAAGCGAGACGAATACCACGGCCAGACTTTGTCTGCAAGCAAGGGCCTAGGTTCTGCCCGAATCGTGACCACTGACGAGGTTTTGATCGAATCGGCCAATCTGTTCTTTCAGCGAACATCTCTTCACAACGAAACGATTGTGATGATCCGCACGATATTGAAGAATCCAAACGTCACGGCGGTCGCACAGACGCGGAAATCGTTCCTGGATGGGCTTGAGTTCCTTGAGGCGAGACCTGACAAGGATTACAGTCTCACAGACTGCATCTCGATGAACGCGATGAAGCGGCGCGGCATCAGCGAAGTTCTGACCCATGACCGACACTTCAAACAGGAAGGATTCAAATTCCTCCTCTGACTTCCTTGGCCCACGTCCGACTCGAGTGGATACAGTCCCATGCCCCCCACCTCCTACCGCGATTTCCTGAATCCCGAAGTCGTTTCCCGGCTCAAGTCGATGGAGATGAAGGCACGGCTGGTTGTCGAGGGATTCATCACCGGGCTGCACAAGTCGCCCTATCATGGCTTTTCCGTTGAATTCGCCGAGCACCGCCAGTACATGCCCGGCGACCCGATCCGCAACATCGACTGGAAGGTCTTTGCGAAGTCCGACCGGTACTTCGTGAAAGAGTTCGAGGAGGAGACCAATCTCAAATCCTACATCCTCTTTGATGCCTCCCGCTCAATGCAGTACACCTCCGGAACGGTGACCAAGTTCACCTATGCGGCTCAACTGGGTGCCGCCCTGGCCTTTCTGATGCTCAAGCAGCGGGACGCCGTCGGGCTGGTGGTGTTCGACGAGAAAATCCGAAATTACATACCGCCGAAATCCGCCTCCGTGCACTTGCATGCCCTGTTGTCGACCATCGCCGGGGTCGAACCGGCGTCCACGACAGACGCAGGCGTGGCCCTGCATGAGATGGCCGACCGGATCAAGCGGCGGGGGCTGATCATTGTCCTGTCGGACCTCTTCGATGATCCTTCGCTGGTGTTGGCCGGGCTGAAGCATTTCCGC
>JACQFV010000009.1 GCA_016199865.1 Candidatus Zixiibacteriota bacterium
GGCACGTGGTATCTGATGCTGCGGAGTCTGGAGTATTCGTATTGGCTCACTCTGGCTCTGGCCATTCCCGCCGCCGGGCTTCTGGTGCGGTTGTTCATCTTCCAGCATGACTGCGGCCATGGCTCGTTCCTGCCCAAGCAGGCGGCCAACAACGCGCTCGGCTTCGCGATCGGCATTCTGAGTCTCACCCCGTACGCATACTGGCGGCGCACCCATGCGATCCATCATGCGACCTCCGGCAACCTGGATCGGCGCGACTTGGGGGATATCACCACGCTGACAGTCCGGGAGTACATCGTGTTGCCGCGCCTGCGCCGGATATTGTACCGACTGTACCGCAACCCCATCGTCTTGTTTGGCCTTGGCCCGGCTTACCTATTCATTCTGAAGCACCGCCTCCCCGCCGACCTGCCCCGGTCGTGGAAGCGGGAGTGGCGCAGCGTCATGTGGACGAATCTGGGAATCGCCGCTGTTATCGTACTTATGTCGTGGACGGTCGGGGTGAAAACGTTTTTCATGATTCAAACGCCCATCACCCTCCTGGCCGGATCGATGGGAGTCTGGTTATTCTACATCCAGCATCAGTTTGAAGAGACCTACTGGCGGCCGCAGCAATCATGGGACTATCACGAGGCGGGTCTGCAGGGCAGTTCGTATTACGATCTGCCGGCGGTGGTCAATTGGTTCACCGGCAATATCGGCGTGCACCACGTGCATCACCTGTGCAGCGGCATACCGAACTACCGGCTGCGCCAATGCCTGCGTGAGAACGAGGAATTGCAGAAAGTGACGCGCTTGACCATCGCCGACAGCATTCGCTGCTCGCGCCTGAAACTGTGGGACGAGGATGCAGGCCGGCTCGTGGGATTTCGCCAGGCAAATGCCACGCAACGCCAGCTGAGGGATTGAAGCGGCGTCACACCGGAATCCAAGTGACGATTGGGCCGCTACTGGGCTGAGAGCCCGGCGTAGAGATCCTTCGCCTTCTGGACGATGGGCAGGTCCCAGTCTGCGTTTCCCCAGAAGACCAGAAAACGCTGCACGGCTTCGCGGGCGTCGCTGGGGCGGCCCGATCTCGAATAGGCCACGGCCAAATAGTATAGACCGCGGATGTAATCCGTGGAGACGTTGTCGACTTCCGCGTCGTTCCGCAGTGCGGTCAATTCGGCGATCGCCGCATCGTACTTCTGCGCGCCGATATACGCTTCCCCCAACTGCAACCGCCAGATTGTCGTGTCACGGCGCAAACGGCGGGTCTGCAGAAAATCGTCGATCGCTGATTGATACTGCCCCTCTGCCAGAGCGGCGCGCGCGGCCAGAAGGTAACTGCCGGATTGCATCACCGTGGAGTCAACTCGACCGGCCCAGCGCGTCTCGAAGGCGCTCATGACCTCCTGCCCTTTCCGGGCGTTTCCCAGAAGCGTGTTCGTGAGCGCCACGTTGAAGACGGCGTCTGCGTTCAATGTGTCCAGTTGCGCCGCCTGATCATAGTGTTCCAGAGCGTCGCGCAGATTGTCGGTGTCGAGGTACAAATTGCCGATCATCTGTTCCGTAGTCGAACGCTGGTCCCTCAATCCTGCGACGTCGGCCTTCTTGTACGATTCCAAAAAGCACCGTAGAGCTTTCTCGAACTGCCCGTAGGATCGGTGGATGGCCGCCATCTGCCGCAGCGCCACCACTTGCGTGAAGGCATTATCATCGATCGATTTCATTTTCTCAGACCAGGCCAGGGCCGAATCCGGGTGTCCCAAGAGCCGGTGAATCTGGCTGATGTTCTGGTACAGTTCGCGCTGATGGGGGAAGAGTTGCAACGCATGATAGGCCACGGCCAAGGCGGAATCGAACTGGCGTTGACTGGTGTAGATGTCGCACAGGATTCCATACGGGATGAAATCATTGGGGCGAACGGCCATGTAACGGGTGACGACCGGACGCGCCGACGCAAAATCCTTCTTGGCGATCAGCGCTTCGGCCAACGCGAGTAGCGCGAACGGATAATCGGGATCCAGATCGAGCGCCCGACGGCTGTAGACGACCGCTGTGTCATAGTCTTTCAACGGCCATCCCAAGGCAAAGTTGGCGACCCAGAAAAACGGCTCCTTGTGGGTGGGACATTCGACGGTCGCGCGCTTGAGATCGCGCAAGGCGGCCTGGAGGTTCCAGCCCTGTCCCAGATCGACACCGAAGGCCTGCAGCAGCAGGTGGTCGCACCCTCCAGCCCGGTCGATATGGCGACCGGCTGCTGCCAGCATCTTGATTCCTTTTTCACGCTGGCCGTCTGACATGTACGCGACTCCCTTGTGCAGATAGGCGAGGGCAAATTTCCAGTCGAGGGCATGGTAATAGTCCATCCCTTTGAGATACTGGCGGTACGCCTGGGGGGACGCCGTGGTCACATCCGCCACCCGAATCTCCCCGGCCGTTGCCTGCGCGTCGGATAACCCCAGATGGCGCTTGATGCGCAGCGACAGGTCATCGACCATCGCGTACAGATCCATACCGTCGACCCGCTCGGAACCGACGACGTCACCGGAGGCAACGTCGACCAGCTGGGCCGTGATGATCGTCTTGCCGCCCAGTTTCGAGAGCGCCCCAGAGAGCATCCGCGCCGCACCCGCCTTCTTGGCGATCTGCGTCGCCATCCCCCGGCCAATCCGCCGCGACGGATCGGCGTTTTCGTGCTTCAGAAGGTCGTAGAGACGCTGGCTGGAGACAACTTTCACGTATTCGGAAGCGGACAGATCGGTGGTCAGGAGTTCTGTAATGATGTCACCGACACGGGCGGTGTCATTTGGATCGGCCAGGTTTTCGAAGTACATCACCGCCAGCGTGTTCTCGTTGGCCTTGGCATCGCTGCCGGTGGAGCGGTCCGAATGTGGCATGAAGGCGAAGATGATTCCCACGAGTATGGCGATGGCGCCCGTCGCAGCCCAGACCATCCGCCACCGCCGCTGCGGCTTGAGGATGGCGATCTGACCGGAGGAAACGCGTGAAATCTCCAACGCCCTGGCGATAGTCCGCAGATCTCCCTCCATGGCGAGAGCGTCGGCATACCGTTCGTCCGGCTTTTTCGCCAGGGCCCGTTCCACGACCCGAGCGACTTCCGGCGGAACATCGGAGTCAAGTTCACGGATCGGCATTGGAGTTTCATGGACGATCGAGTACAGCGCGGCCGCGGCATGTTCGGCGGCAAACGGCAGTTTCCCGGTCAGCATCTGATAGAGCATGACCCCCAGCGAAAAGACATCCGACCGCGCGTCGATGGGCATCCCCTGCGCCTGCTCCGGCGACATATAGCCGACCGTGCCGACGGTGGCACCCTGGGTTGTGAGACCCGATGATTCCTTTAACTTGGCCAGCCCGAAATCCGTGAGCCGGACCCGGTCGTCCTGGCCGAGGAGGACATTGTCCGGCTTGACGTCGCGGTGCACGATCCCGCGGGCGTGGGCGGCCCCCAGGGCCGAGGCCACCTGGATACCGTAACGAATCGCCGCATCCAGAGAGAGGCGCGCGCCGGCCATCTTTTCCTTGAGCGTGACCCCCTCGACATAGGCCATGGCGATGAAGGGATGGCCCTCGTGCTCGTTGATTTCGTAGATGGTCAGAATGTTGGGATGATCGAGTGACGAGGCCGAGGTGGCCTCCAGTTCCAGACGGCGGCGCCGTTCCGGGTCGGTCGAAAACTCGCGCGGCAGGAACTTGAGGGCCACCTGCCGTCCCAGTTTCGTGTCAGTGGCAAGGAACACCTCACCCATCCCCCCGGCTCCCAACCGGGCGGTGACACGGTAGTGCTGGACGGTTTGGCCGATCATACGGAGGCTCGTTTGAGACGCTTTACACTGCAGGCCGCCGGCGCCGACCCACGCGACGGCAGGCCAATCACTTCATCGGGATCGCGGATGTCAATAGCGGGCTCGCGACCCAAGTCACGAGGGGTTTCCCCTTTCGTTTTCCGGCTCAACGGATAACTTGTACGAGTTCGCGGGCAGGCCGGATGCACAAAAGGTCGGCTGAAATCCGCCTGCCGCACTTCCCATGTCAACTCCGAACACGAAACATCACGCGCTGACGATTCGTGGTCTGGGCAAATGCTTCGGCGTACGGCGCATTTGCCGTGACGTCACGCTGGAATTGGCGACCGGGCAGTCGCTGGCGATCGTAGGACCCAATGGATCGGGCAAGAGCACGATGATCAAGATGATCGCAGGGCTCATCCGGCCCGATACGGGTCGAGTGGAACATCGCCGTGACGGCATCGCAGTCAGATCCGATGGCTGGCATCGTCACCTCGGCCTGGTCTCGCCTGACCTGGCCCTCTATGAGGAACTGACGGGGCTGGAGAATCTCGACTTCGCCAATGAAGTGGGCGGTTGGGGGCGGCCACGTCGTGATTTCGACGCTCTGTTGGACGAATTCGGCCTGGGGGGACGGGGTCATGATCGGGTGGCGGACTACTCATCGGGGATGAAGCAGCGGCTCAAGTTTGCTGCGGCTCTCTTGAAGGAACCGGCCGTGCTCCTCCTGGACGAACCGACCATCACGCTGGACGAAGAAGGAAGTGCGCGTGTCTGGGCGGTGGTATCGAGTCGGCCGATGATCCTCATTATCGCCACGAACGATCCGCAGGAGGCGTCGCGCGCCGGACGTCGCCTGACAATGGGAGAGGCCAGCGGGGGATCAGGCCGTGCGTAGCGGCTGGGCGGTTCTGCGCAAGGACGTTCGGTCGGAATACCGGACGCGGTACTCAGTCAATGGCCTTTTTCTATTTGCGCTGGTCACGCTGACCGCCCTCTCCTTCGCCACCGGCGGCGCCGGGCTCTCGCCGCTTCTCGCGGCGGTGTTTTTCTGGGTTATCGTGCTGTTTTCGGTCTTCGCCTCTCTGGCGCAGACCTTTGTAAAGGAAGCGGAGACCAAGACCGACGTTTTCCTGAAGTTGAACACCGCCGATGACGCCGTCTTTTTCGGCAAGTGGGCG
>JACQFV010000182.1 GCA_016199865.1 Candidatus Zixiibacteriota bacterium
GGCAATCATGAAGAGGACGGAACCAACTACCTGCATTACCTGCACCTGCCAGGCAAGGAACGCTGGTATTCCTACGATGTGGGACCGGTGCACGTGCTTTCGCTCGATTACCGCTACGAGAAGAAGACGGACGAACAGTTCCAGTTCGCCAAGCAGGACCTTCTGTCCGCGCAAGCCCCTTGGAAAATCGTGTTCTTGCATTTCCCGGTCTTTAACATCGGCGGGCACAACACGGGCTGGGGACACGCCGCCTACTTGCCGCTGTTTCATGAGGCGAAAGTGGACTTGGTCATGGCCGGGCACTCGCATATTTACGAACGTTTCCGTCCGATCGCCGGCCAGACTGGCGCGGACCACTGGCCCATCACCTACATCACCACCGGCGGCGGCGGCGCGCCGCTCTACACAACTTACGCACACCCAGCTCTGTTAGCCTGCGCGACGACCAACCACTACGTGGTGATCGAAGCAACTCCAACGAGACTGAAAGGCCACGCGTTTACAACCAATCAGGTCGTGCTCGACACGTTCGAGTTGAAGAAACGCTGGGGCCAGCCGCCCGCCAGTTATTTCGCCCAGGCGTATCCAGAGGAAGTGTTGAAACTGGTGTTCGACGCGGCCGCGAGCCTGAACGCCAACCTGGCCACCACCCCCACGACCAACTCTCCCGCCCAGGCCATGTTCACGATCAAACCGATGAAAACAACCCGGTTCCCGGTCGAACTCGAGATTGGGCTCACCTATGAGTCGGCCCTTTATTACCAGATCGAAGGTGGCCCACTGCGTGTAGCGACACCCACACTGACACAATCGAACAAAATTGCCTGGGCGGCCGTGCGAGCCACTGGAAAGAAGAAGATCGAGACTCAAGGGCAAGACAAGACTCTTTCCCCATCGCTCATTTTTCAAGCTAAGGTGTCGGCGGGAGCGGGTGACACCCTCGCCTACGGACAGCGGTGCAAAGTCTCGAACGACGCGGCAAAAGCCGTGCAGAAATTGGCGGAGGCGCAGCCGCCGAAATTACAGTAACGCCTCAGTCTTGTCCGGGAACGGATGGGCGACGTCGTAGCAGATTTGCAATCTATCGGTATGGCTTGAAATCGTCGTGAGCCGCGATGATTTTCCACCGGCGTCGGCGAGCATCGTAGCGCAGGTTTCCAACCTGCTGTATCGCCTGCCTGCGCCGAGGCTTCGGCAGGCAGGCCGACTTCCAGTCGGCAGAACGTTGGGAGAAGCTGCGGTGGTGGAAACTCGCGGCGCCTGCGGATTGGAGTCGAGTAGGGCAAGGGCGCGCGCAGTCCAAGACTCACGTTTCCCTTGCCCCCTCCATTCATTCCGTACGGTGGGTTTTCCCCAGTACGGCTGGAAGTCAGTCTGCCCAGCACGAGTCCTTCCGCCGTCTCCGGCGTTTGGCCCGGCTTTCGCGTTCTCTGGCTCGCCGACATACGTCCAGGTGTTTCTATCCTCTTTCGAGGCCATCACCTTACAGTCGCTTGCCTTCGATCCACCAACTGACCCACAGGCCCTTGGCTCCGGAAAAGTTATTCTGTCTTTTCCCTCGTCGCTACTACGGCCTGATCCGTCGGTCTCCGGCGCTCCGTTCGGCTTCCCCATTCGGGTCTTATGCCGCCCGGTCTTTGTCCACTCAGGACGGCGCCAGTCACCTTCCCTTCTTTGCTCTGGCAGGCCTTCTCGACGTGCCGCCACCCTTACCCCGTCGGAGTTTCCGTTGCCGGAAATGGGAGCCTTCACCAGCGGATTTGAGGTTCGGCCTCCGAAGGTTTCCACTCGAATCGGGTTCATGTGGGCTGTATTTACGAGGCAGCAGTGTTCGCTTAATGCTGCGGCCCGCCGATTGGTTAGGACCTCTGACCCGACCACGGGCGATTGTCCCCGTTCTGGTCCGTTTACGGCAGAGCTTGCCCGCTCCGGGGTCTCCCCCGGGGCGAGTCTGCTATAGCTACTCGGTTCTATTATCTTTACCGGGGCGGGACTTGCACCCGCTGGCCTGTCAAAGAACGAAGGCTGCACAATCCGCGCTACAGAACCCCGTACTTCTTGAACGCCTCGCTCACCGGCATGCCGGCCGCCAGCGCGTTTCGCACCAGGTTTTCCTCAGACACTTTTTCGCGCGCCCGGCCAATCACCTCGGTCGCAACCTCGCTGGGAATAATGACCACACCATCTTGGTCCCCGATTAAATAATCTCCCGGCTTGGTTTTCACTCCCGTAATCGTGATCGGCTGGCCGACCTCAACCACCTCCAGGCGCCCCTTGTCGTCCGCGGGATGA
>JACQFV010000024.1 GCA_016199865.1 Candidatus Zixiibacteriota bacterium
CTTCTGGCCGAGGTGCATCCGGGCGTCACCGAGTTTCAGCTGGATGGCATCCTCGAGGAGTCCTTCAAACGGCGCGGGGCGCAGTACATGGCCTTTCCCGCCATCGTCGGATCGGGCGAAAACACGACCATCCTCCATTATGAAAAGCGCGACCACACGCTGGGAGCCGGGCAACTCCTGCTCCTGGACGTCGGCGCCGAATGGGAACGTTACGCCGCCGACATTTCGCGCACCATTCCCATCGATGGCACCTTCACGCCGGAGCAGGCGAAGATCTACGACATCGTCCTGGCGGCGCAGAACGCCGCCATCGCGGTGATCAAACCGGGGGCCACGGTGCGCGACGTGAACGAGGCGGCGCGCGACGTCATCCGCAAGGCCGGGCACATTGACGACTTCATCCACTCGACTTCGCATCACGTGGGCATCGACGTCCACGACGTCGCCGACTACGGGTTACCCCTGCGCGCCGGCATGGTGATCACGGTCGAACCGGGCATTTACCTGCCCGGCCCGGCCATCGGCGTCCGGATCGAGGACGACATCCTGGTTACGAAAACCGGGTACCGCATCCTCTCGGAAAAAATCCCCCGCGAGCGGACGGCGGTCGAGCAGTGGTTGGCGGCGGCGCGGAAGTAGCGCAATCGTGTGATCCACCAGCACCCCCGCGCGATAACCGGCCCCTCACCCCAGCCCTCTCCCCAGAGGGGAGAGGGGGATAAATCTGAGTCGTTCAGGAAATCTCCCCTCTCCCTTTTAGGGAGAGGGTAGGGTGAGGGTCGGTCTTGGTGGACGGAATAACCCATTCATCGGGTGAGGCACCAAAACGGAAGCAACCGTACAGTAGGTCGGGAGCCCTGCGCTCCCGACTCTTTTTCTGCGCACCAACACAAAGACGTCAGGAGCGCGGGGCTCCTGCCCTACAATAAGACCGCCCCGGCGCGGTTCATCCGCGCCGGGGCTGGGCGTTACCACGTGTCATTCGACTACAGTTTTTTCACATTGGCGGCCTGCGGCCCCTTGGGTCCCTCGACAATGTCAAACGACACCCGATCACCCTCGGCCAGAGACCGGAACCCCTCGCCCTGAATGGCCGTGTAGTGGAGGAAGACGTCCTTGCCGCCATCCTGCGAAATGAAACCATACCCCTTGCTGTCGTCGAACCACTTGACGGTACCTTCCGCCATAGAGCACTTCCTTTACCGACTCTGGCGCCGCAGGCCGCGCTAATGGACGAGATGCATCCAATCGCCGAAGAGGAAATCGATCCGGCCGATGAGAAGCGACATGCGTCCCATGACCGTGTAGCCGAAGGCGGCGCCGAAGGTGATCATCAAGAACCATGTCCCTACCCGGGACAGATGGCCGAATACTCCCTTGTGTTCCTTGGAGAAGAAAAAGTAAAACAACCCGCAAAACGTCCCGACCGTCACCAAGAGCGTGTTGAAGGAATCCCAGCCCTGGAAGGATCCCGTGCTGCTGAAGCGCACGACGGGTTCGACGGAGTTTTGCAGTTGGGTCATGGCATTGGACTGCAGAAACGTGATCAATCGCAGTCCGGCCGTGAAACCGACCACAAACGCCAGGGGCCAGCGTGAGATCCAGCCGATCTTGGGAACCAGGCGCAAGAGCATCATGAGACCCAGGAGGGCCGGCACCAGGGAGAGGAAATTACTCCATAAGATCGCTGGGCCGCCGAAGAGCGACGACAGCCCCGCCCCGAGAGGATCGATGAGATGCGGCAGGAGGTTCTGGAAGTAGTAACTGACGAACCAGTACCCGGCCGACAGACCGACAAAGAGGGCCTCGCAGAACTTGTACATCGGGTTGTCCCGGTACAAGAACGACATGATGCCCAGAGTCAGGAAGGCGGCAACCCAAATCCCAAACGTCACCCAGACGGGATGATCCATCCACATGGCGCTACTGTGTCCTCTTCCGCGTGCTGAAATACGCGACGTTGCCAATGATGATGAAGATGATGACGATCACGTGCGCGACCGACTGACCGACCATGTACCGGAGGGCGCGGCCCGGATTGCCGGAGACCTGCTCGAACTCGGCGGCGCCCCGCATCCCGCCCGCCAGACCCAAGAGTTGCCGTCCGACATAGGGCGACATCTCCGTCGTCTGCACCGCCGTGTTGCCGGCGATCATTTTCAGGCCGAAGCGATCGACGCCGAACTGCACCCACTCACGCGTGCCCGGATACCCGGCGGAAATGTTCACCATGAAATCAAAGTTACCGAGATTCCTGACTCCGTTCATGATCGGAATCTGCGACACCGGCGTGCCGGCGTAGTCCTGCGGGAACGTGGACGGGATATCCGATCCCATTTTCTGGATCACGGCTTCGTTGCCGGACTGAAATCCCAAATTCACATAGTCCACACCGTAGGTGAGCTTCAGACCGGCAAAGCGTGGATCGGCCGTCGCCACTTTCCACGCCAGATTGGACTGCTGCGGTCCCATCGGCCACAGCCCGATCATGACCATCCGGAAATGCTTCTTCAGTCCGACCTTGAGGGCGGCCACTGCCATCGGTTGCAATTCGGGAGCCGACGGCGGGTCGTAATCAAATGCATACAGGACCAGAGCGCCGTCGGGAACCTTCTGCAGCGCGTCGTTGAGCATTGTGACTTCGCGTGACAGAGGAATCTGCTGACTGATATTGAAAAACAAGGGGAAGATCAGCGCCACGAAGATGAACGCGAAGATGACGCGACGGTCAATGCGCATCAACCGGTCGAGAATGCCGACTCCGGAGGGATTCGTAGGTGTGATCTCAGCCATTTTCGACGTGCCTAATCCCCGCCGCCCAGATACGAGCGCTCCAACCCCAGAATCAAACGCAACGATGCCGACGCCACGCCCAGCGCGATGCCGATCATGATCGCCCGCTGACCCGCCACCTGGGGATAGGTCATGATCCAACTGGCCACGTCGGAGAGACGGTACCCCTCCGGCACCCAGGTGGTCATCATGTCACCGACCGGCGCCCGCCCCAGCATCACGAAAAACGCGGCCAAAAGCAGGAGGGTCGCCTCCCCGCTGCGGGCACGGAACGCCCGATAGGACGCTGAGGCGACAAAGAAGGCCAACAGCGCAAACATGGTCGACGACAGGGGCGTGAAGATGTTGACATACAGAAAATCAAATCGCGTCCCCGACAATTGAAAGCCGCGGCCGCCGGAGAAAAACAGCCCGATGATCGTAATGAGGAAAAACGAGAGCACGACGACGATGCCATACCAACGATCATGCGTTTTCTTCGCGAAGGTCTTTTCCAGACTCCCCTTCAGGAGGTTGAGCGCTCCCAGCCAGATCGCCACCGACTGCAGGATCCCAAACCAGTCGGAGAACGTGTCGACCAGAGTCCCGAAGGGCTTGTGGGGGATGAAAAACTGGATGATGCAGACGACGCCGACGAAAAAGGCGATGAACATGGGGATTTCGCGGCGCATAGGTCGGGATCAATCCGTGAACGGACGCTCTGGGATCATCATGCCGCGGTTGGCCGTTTGCGCATGGCCTCGTCCATCAGATGCCTCGCTTCGCTCAGCATGACACGGACAGCGCGCACAACTTGCCTACTGCACGTCAAACCACTTCGCAATGTTGTACCAGCCCAATCGCTCCGGATCGTTCGTCTTCAAGGTCAAAGCGCCGATGCTGGTCATGATGATCCCGACCAGGATCGTGCCGAGGATGATCACCTTGCCCAGGTCCTGCCCCTTCAGACTGCCCAGGAGCTTGGGCTCCTTGGACAGATAAGCGGAGGCGGCGAAAAGCTCCTCGCCGATCAGCGTGTAGTCGCAGGCGGCGATGAAGAAGGGCAACTGCGCCGGCATGGCCGTGCCGGCAATCTGGATCGCGCCGATCGAATTGGCGGTCTCAGCTAGAATCAGCGACTCGGCATAAAAAGCACCCATGAAAAACATCGTGGCGGGTTTGTCTCGTACCACCAGACCATTGATCCCGGCCGCGTACCCGAATTGCTCGTCGGTGAGGTAGTAGATGTTGTCTTCCTTGTAGGCGTCGGGCCGTCCGGCATTGAGAAACGCCTCCTTGACCACCTCACGGCAGGTCACCATCACCAGCGAGCGCGACACCGGGACTTCCAAATCGGCCTCATAATCGGCGGCCACTTTCGCCACCCGACCCAGAATGGTAATCCCGGCCAAAGTCTGGACCTCATCCATATCCTGACTGCCGGGAATGTAGAAAATCTTGCGCCCCATTTCCGTGGCGCGCCCGACGGCCTCATCGACTGCTTCGAGCCCCGCGATCTTGCGGATGAAAATGGGCTTCCCCGATTTTGCTTGAGCGATAAAGTAGAGAATCGCGGAGCAGAGAATGATCAGGCCGATGAGAGCGTTGATCCTTCCCAAATGAAACCACTGGGCCACCGAACGCGACTCGGGCGAGGGGTCCGATGGGACCGCCACACCGACTGGCGGGCCGCCCGGTTGCGGCGCCATCGCCACCGCCAAGACCTCATAGTAGTAGCCGACTCCGGTCCGGACCCGGGCATCGGTGAATGACGTTTGACCGGCGGTTGACGCGCCAATCGTATCGAATGGCCCGGAGGCAGCTGTCCCACGCAGAATCTTATAGGACACCACATTCTTGAGACCAGCCCCGTCGTCTGGTGACTTCTCCCAGGTTACGAGAATCGATCCGCCGTCGTCGTTCCGCGAGTCCCTCCCCTTCACACCCGTCGGGGGGTGGGGAGGCGGCACTTGGGCAAGAGTCGGCGTCGAGTTCACCTGGTCCTGAGCCAACACTGGCAGAGAACAAAACAAAGCCGCCCCCGCACTCCAAAGCAGGAGCGAAAGACGGAGAATAAATCGTGCGGCTGAGGGTGAAGCCGATTGTGTCAGGAGTCTGTTCAAGCGACCGCTTCTCTACGAAGGCGGTGAGGCGTTGATCCTGTCCCCGTTCCCTATCCGCCGGGATGGGGCGCAACCACTTTTAACCTACCGGGACCAGAAAGGGGTGTCAAGTGGTATGTCCGGTGCCAGCCCGATCGCCGACCCGGCCCGGCGCCGGTTTGCCGATTGCGCCATGTGGCCGCCGTGCCTATCTTAGGTTCATGCCGAGTGAAACCGGTTCACTGGAGAGACGATCCCCGGCCTCCGAAATCGAAGGCGGCGGAGCGGTTGTTGCCGAAGAGGAATCCCCCTACCGACATCATGTCCCCGGCCAGCGGCCACGAACCGACGGGGCGTTTTTTGAACTACTTCTCCTTCTCCTGGCCCAAGAACGAGGGCCCCTTCCGGACTTCGAGGCGCAATGGCCCAGAGCCATGCAGGCCCTGGCCGGGATGAATGTCCTCGGCCTATCCGGGTTTTCCGAACGCGAGATGACCGAAGCGCTGGCGACGGTCGGAGGCGAATTTCATTCCCGGCTGGCGGATAAGGCCAAGTCGCTGATCCAATGGGCGGAGGCATTCTGGCACGTTCACCAAATCTATGGATCCTTCCGGCAGTATGTCCGGTCGTTCGACAACGACGGTTTCGAAGCGCTGATGGCGGATCTTCGGCAACGTCTGGCCGGACTGACAACAGAGTTCTTGACCGGCTATCTTCGTGAAGCCGGGGAAAGGACACCGGGGGCGCCGGAAAAGGACCGTCCGGCTGCCCGCTCGGTAGAATCCGGACGTTCGAGCGGCGGCGGGCAATCCCGCTCGGCCGAAGGACAACGTGGCCGAGACCGTCAAGATCGCGGCCGACGCCGCCCCCAAACGCGCGTCCAAGCGCCGAAATCCCAAGCCGCCGCACCCAGCACGCCGCCCAAGCCGGAGGCGCGGGATGGTCAGGCCGATCAAGGTCAGGGACGAAACCGCCGCAATCGACGGCGCTTCTTCCGGCGCAAACGGGGCGACGGGGGCAGGGGTCCACAGTCGACGGCCCCGTCGTCGACTTCGTAGATCCAATCCGCCAACTCCACCATGCAGCAACGGGGCAGCCCTTTGAGGCCACCCCGTCATTCGAACCCAACTGCCGTGGGAATTCTTATTTCGTTGCCGGCGTGGCGGCGGGCTTGGGCGCCGGCTCCTTCAATTCGTTGACAATCAGGACAACGTCGGTTGTCCCGATGTTCTTGCCCTTGTGTGTCTGGGCGGGTAGCCAGAGAACGTCTCCCGCCTTCAGATCCAAGTCCTGCGACTTGCCATCGGGCGTGCCGACCTGCAGTTTGCCGCCCGATTTCACATACACGAAGGCCATCGTGTCACCGGGCTTGAATGTGGCCTGGCAGACGCGCACGCGCTCGTTCTCGAACAGCGTCTTGTAAATGTTGGGTCCGACCTTCACGGGGTCTTGCGCCCATGCTGAGGTCGCGGTCAAGACCAGCGCCGTGGCGCCGAGCAGAACCCCGATGGCGATCCGTTTTCTTGATGTCACTCTACTCCCTCCTTTGGTTGGTAATTGAGTCTTCACGTGTGGAGCGTGTCCGGAGACTCGACGACATCACGCCCTTGCTTGTACGGGGTTGACCTTGATCGTTCGATCACGCCTACGGGGCAGGCGGCACATAGTGGATGTAATCCGTTAATGATTTGATTTCCCGTTCCTTCCCTTCGACCTCGGTTCGCATCAGATCGCGCACGGATAGAATCCCGACCAGACGCCCCTCTTCCAACACCGGCAGATGCCGGAACCGATTGTCCGTCATCTTCTTAAGGCACTCGGCGTGGTCGTCGTTGATGTCGGCAGTAACCAACTCTCGGGTCATGACCTCGGCGACCGGTACTTTCGTGGGATCGGACCCCTTGACGATCACCCGTTTCATCAGGTCCCGTTCGGAGAAAATCCCCACCAACTGGTCGCCATCCAGAACCGGCAGGGCTCCGACGTTATGCCCCACCATGATCCGCACGGCATCCATGACCGATGCCGTTACCGGAATCCACTTGAGCGGAATATTCTTGGCGATGATCGAGCCAACCGTCGGCACGAGGTTTCTGCTCCCAAATCGAATCCGGTCCTAACGTCAAGCCACGGCATAAGCTGGCGTCCAACCAGGCACAGGTCAAGTGGGAATCCGCTTGGGATCATTGCATGCCACAAGAAAGGCCCAACCCCTGCCTGATCCCCTCGTAGCACCTGCGGAGATGGAAGGGCGCGATCAAACCCCCCGGCGGACCGTGGATCTGCCGATCTACATGGACCACCATGCCACCACGCCGGTCGACCCACGGGTCATGGCCGCCATGCTGCCTTTCTTCACAGAGATATTCGGCAATGCCGCCTCCGTGACCCATGTCTTCGGCTGGCGGGCCGAAGCCGCCGTGGAGACGGCCCGACGGGAGGTCGCCACGGCCATCGGCGCCGAGCCGAGGGAAATCGTCTTCACCTCCGGCGCCACCGAGTCCGACAATCTGGCGATCAAGGGGGTGGTTGCGGCCTGTGCGGACAAAGGGAATCATATCGTCATCTCGGCAATCGAGCATCGGGCCGTTCTCGATTGCGCCCGACGTCTTGAGCGCGAGGGATTCCGGGTCACCTACCTGCCGGTGGACTGGGGCGGGCTGGTCGATCCCGTCGATGTGCGCCGCGCCATCACCGATCAGACAATTCTGATCTCGATCATGACCGCCAACAACGAAATCGGCACAGTCCAGCCCATTCGGGCGATCGGTCAGATCGCGCGGGAACAGGGTGTCGTCTTCCACACCGATGCCGCGCAGGCGCACGGCCGCATTCCGATCAACGTCGAGGACGACAACGTCGACTTGCTGTCGATTTCGGCGCACAAGATTTATGGCCCCAAAGGAGTCGGCGCCCTCTATGTGCGTCAGCGCCGGCCACGGATCCGACTGGTCCCCCTGATCGACGGCGGCGGGCATGAACGGGGTCTGCGGTCCGGAACACTGCCCGTACCGTTGATAGTCGGTCTGGGTCTGGCCCTCGAGATCGCAAGCAGTGAAATGACCGCTGAATCACAACGCCTGGCCGCGCTGCGCGACCGGTTGATGCACCGAATCATGGAGAATCTGGAGGATGTAAAGGTCAATGGCGCCCTATCCCCACGTCTGCCCAATAATCTGAATCTCTCATTCGCCGGAATTGACGGCGAGGCGGTGCTGATGGGAGTCAAGGACGATGTCGCCTTATCCTCCGGATCGGCTTGTACTTCCGCTGAGGTCGAGCCGTCTCACGTTCTGAAGGCCATCGGCGTGCCCGACGGCCTGGCGCGCGGTTCCATTCGTTTCGGGCTGGGGCGGTCGAATACAATCGAAGAAATCGACTACGTCGCCGAACGGATCGTGGCGACGGTAACGAATCTACGCCGCCTGACACCCCACCGGCCGCGGATCGCGACGGCGGGCCCCTGATCATGGACGAAACAAACTGACCGACAGAGAGTTATAATGAGATGCAAGAAGGGCAATCGGGCCGTATATTTCAATTTGAGGAGACAGTGTGACCGAATCGACGCAAGCAAAACCCTCTACCATCTCCTTGCCGATCGCGGGAGAGCCCACCCAGTTGGTTGAGTTCACCGATGCGGCGGCGGCCGAAGTTCGGCGCCGTCTGCAGGCCGAGGGCTTAAACGATCACCATCTGCGCCTTGGAGTGCAAGGGGGCGGCTGTTCGGGATTGACCTATGTCCTGAATTTCGACTCCCAGATCGGCCAGTTCGATAAAGTCTTCGACGTCAAGGGTGTCAAGGTGGTGATCGATCTCAAGAGCGCGCTCTATCTCAAGGGCGTCGTGATCGACTATGTCGCCGCGTTGGTGGGCGGCGGATTCAAATTTCAGAACCCGAACGCCTCCAAGGCGTGCGGGTGTGGCACCTCGTTCTCTGCGTGATTTCGCTCACCGACAAAGCCGGGCGCTCCGGCCTGACCGACGGCGTGTTGCATGCCCCTCTTTGACATTGAGTCGTTCGCCGATGGCGGAATCCTGTGCGAAGCCGAGGTGCGCACAAAATTCGCCGCTTGGGACTGGGAGCAGTACCGCGACAAGACTGTGCATGTTCGCGGCTGCGGCCAGATCATCGTGCCGACTTGGGCATATCTCATGGCGGCTGCCCATCTGGGGCGGGTCGCCAAGAAGATCACTTTCGGCGAGGAGCAGTCCCCGATGCCCATCTTCACTAAAGCTGATCCAAGTTAAGAACGCGGACATCCCCGCTTAGGCCGTCGGGTTTTTCGATAGATCGTTGCCAAACAATCGCTTATAAAGACAGTGCCGATCATGGTGGTTTCCGGCTGGCTCGAACACCGGCCCAAGTCGTATACTCACCTTTGGCTTGCCGACAAACGGCACGTGTATTTGCTTGGGAACCTGGCAACTCCATCGGCGTTGAAGAGAAAATCATGAACACCCGTGACAGTGTCCGCGGGCGGTATGAACATCACACACAGGAAGGAAAGACCCAATGCTCAAACGGACCATGCTGGCGGTCGCACTGACACTCGGAGCGGCGCTCACCGCACACGCCGATCCCTACGTTTTCGATAAGGCACACTCGTACGTTGGATTTACGATCCGCCACATGACCATCAGTCGCGTCAACGGCGCCTTTAACGATTATGACGGCCAGATAGATTACGACCCGAAGGAAATGTCCAAGTCCTCCGTCGAGATCACGATCAAGACGGCCAGCGTCGACACGCGCAATTCCGGGCGTGACGACGATCTGAAAAGGGACGGATTTTTCTTCGTCGACAGCTTTCCGACGATCACCTTCAAGTCGACCAAGGTGACACCCAAGGATTCGACCAAATTTGAAATTACCGGCGATCTGACGATCCGGGGGATCACCAAGCCGGTGACGCTGCAGGCGGAGAAACTCGGTCAAATCACCGACCCCCGGGGGGGCACCAAGCTCGGGTTTACGGCCACCACCACAATCAACCGTCTGGATTTCGGCGTGGGGAACTCCTCGGCTCTTCCCGGCGGCGGCCTGATGCTGGGGCGCGACGTCGACATTTCGTTGGAAGTGGAAGCGGGGACGCCCAGACCGCCAGAGAACAAGACCAATTGACGGCCACTCTCCATCTTTATCTTAGATACAATCGCACAAGACGCCCCTCGGCGGCAACTTCCAGCCGCCGAGGGGTTTGCATTTCCTGCCGCGGTCGAGCAAAACCGGCTTTGACTTCGGACCAAGTGGAATTTATCTTCGCGGCCCGCCTCTGCCGGTAACCCGTATCATTTCACTTGGTCTGGGTCAGCCAAGGGGCGCACTGCAAACGGCAGTCAGCCATTCACTTTCGATAGGGAGGGGATCCCCGACATGGACATCACCGGCTACATGCTCTTGATCATGGGAATCAGTGTCGCCACGCTGGTCTTCGTTTTCTGGCTGGCCAAGCACGTTCTGGCGCACGACACCGGCACCCCCGCCATGCGCGCCATCTCTGATGCGATTCGTGAGGGGGCCGAGGCGTTCATGCGCCGCCAATACGGGACCATCGGCAAACTCAGTGTCATTCTGGCCGCCGTCATCTTCGTCCTGTATGGTTTTGTGCGCGGCCATCATGATTTTGACCCCGTGTCCTCACGGCTGGCGTTGGCCTGGTGGATTACCCTTTCCTTCGTGCTCGGGGCGCTTTGCTCCGGCATCGCCGGGTTTATTGGCATGTGGATTTCAATCCGTTCCAATATTCGGGCTGCGTCAGCGTCGACGCGATCTCTGAACGCCGCATTGCGGGTGGCGCTACGGGGCGGAGCGGTCTCCGGCCTTCTGGTGGTGGCGATGAGTCTTTTGGGCGTCGGCGGCCTGTACTGGCTGGTCAAGGCGACGACCGGCGTGGATGCGGAGAAGATTCCGCTCATGATCGTCGGCTATGGTTTCGGGGCCTCATTCGTGGCTCTCTTTGCGCAACTGGGCGGCGGGATTTACACCAAGGCAGCCGACGTCGGCGCTGATCTGGTGGGAAAAGTCGAAGCCGGAATTCCCGAAGATGACCCGCGCAATCCCGCCGTGATCGCCGATCTGGTCGGCGACAACGTGGGCGACTGCGCCGGGCGCGGCGCCGACTTGTTCGAATCGACCGCCGCCGAAAATATCGGCGCCATGATCCTGGGTGCGGGAATCGCTGTGACTGCGAAGAACGCAAACATGCCATTCGCCGCCGGGATCATCGGTGTGATGATGTTTCCCCTGATCGCGCGCGCCTTCGGCATCATCGCCTCGATTGTGGGTATAATGAGCGTTACAACCCACGAAGAGGAAGACCCGATGCAG
>JACQFV010000187.1 GCA_016199865.1 Candidatus Zixiibacteriota bacterium
TCATGATGGGCAAGATCGCTTCACTCCGCTACCTGATCAACGTCGACACCGACCTGCACCTGAACAAGCCGCAACTGGACATCACCGTGGACCGCGACCGCGCCGCGGGACTGGGTGTTTCCGTCGCCGACATCGGCGCCACGCTGGAAACGCTTCTCGGCGGACGCGTCGTCACGAATTTCAAGCGCGCCGGCAAACAGTACGACGTGATCGCCCAGATGAAATCCGCCGACCGCGCCACGCCCGGCGTCATTGATGGGATTTACCTGCGCGGCAAAGGCGGACTGATCCAGTTGGCCAACGTCGTGCGTATCAACGAAACGGTCGCCCCCAAGGAGCTGAACCACTACAATCGCGTGCGCTCCGCGACGATCACCGCCAGTCTGGTCCCCGGCGCCACCCTGAACGTGGCCTTGAATGATCTTGACGCGATCGCCGGCAGCGACCTGCCCGCCGGGGTCAAACGTCAGTTGAGCGGCCAGTCACGTGAATTCCGTGAGTCCTCCAGTAATCTGTATCTCATGTTCCTATTCTCCGTGATATTCATCTACCTGGTGCTCTCGGCGCAATTTGAGAGCTTCATTCATCCGGTCACGATTCTCTTATCCGTGCCGCTGGCGGTCATCGGCGCCCTCGTGTCGCTGTTTGTGTTTTCACAGAGTCTGAACATTTACTCGCAGATCGGGCTGATCATGCTGATCGGTTTGGTCACCAAGAACGCCATCCTGATCGTGGAGTTCGCCAACCAGCTGCGCGCGCGCGGGCAGGATATTACCGCCGCCGTCGTCGACGCCGCCCGCATCCGTCTGCGGCCGATCCTGATGACGTCCTTTGCCACCGTATTCGGGATTTTGCCGATTGCGATCGGGCTGGGCGCGGGCGCCGAGTCCCGCCGGCCCCTGGGCATCGCCGTGGTCGGCGGCCTCATCTTCTCGACTTTCCTGACTTTGATCCTGGTGCCGGTGGTATACACGATCCTGTCGCGATTTGCCGGGACGGAATCACCCGAAGAGTCCGGCGAAGCCGAGTCGACCGATGCACGGCAAGTGCTCTCCCCGGTTCCGGCCGCCGACTCCAAAGCCGGTTGACCATCCTGTCAGGAATCGCTTCAGTTCGTGCCGCGAAAGTCCGCCAGCGACACGGCCGGGAAGTATGTCCCGGCCAGATCGCGGCGCCACCAATCACCCGTTGAACGCTTGGCGGAGAAATCCGTGAAGTGATAATCGTAGAGCCGCGCGCGCACATAGCGCGGCGGGGAGTCCGGGAACGGATTGACGGCGAGAAGTGAAAGCACAGAAGGCGACCCTTCCAGCAGGCGGCGCAGGAAGGCCGCAAACCACGGGCTCTGCCTTCGATCCCCCAACGCCGCAAACCACATCTGCCAATCCAGTCGCGGCTGATGCGGCGCGACAAATTCCGGACGGCGGCTCAGGTCCCCCGGCTTCCACCGGAACTCATAGGCCATCCAGGTTTGGCCGTCGTTGCTCCCCTCCACAATGATCTCGGGCCGGGATGTCGTCATGACCGCAAACAGACCATACGTGTTGATGCTGCGAAATGGCTCTGCCCGTTCGAGCAATCGGTATGCCATGCCCGGCAGATGTCGCTGCGAGATCAACTCACCGGTCATCTGAGTCCCGCTCACGAGCAGCACCAGAATCGTGACGGCTCGGACCGCCACACGCTGAAGCGACCCGATGGGTCGATCCGTTGGCGGCGCGTCGCCCCGCGGGCGGAGCCATTTCGGCGTGACGCGCAACAGCGCGCGATCGTCCAGGAGAAACAAGCAGAGGGCAATGGCCAGCCAATTGAAGAAGCAATAGTTCCCGGTGATCATGATGGCGATTTGGAGGAATACCAGAGCGCCGAATGCCCATAGCCGCGGTCGCCGCGGCAGGAATATCAGGAAGGGAATGCACAGTTCGATGCCGAACATGAGGAACACGGACAGCGATTGGAACCAGCCCGGCAACTGTTGCGCATACCAGGCGACGGGAGTCGGCAGGGGCTGTGTCTCGTAATGGTAGTTCAAGGCCGACAGATTCCGCCAGTTCGGATCGCCGCTGGCGAGCTTGACGAATCCCGACAGAAAAAACAGGCGAAACGCCAGCCAGCGGAAAAGCCAGATGACCGCTGGGGGCGAGAACGATCGGTGCGAGCGAAAAGTCCACCCGGCCAAGAAAATCGCCAGAAAGCCGGTCTCCAGTAGAAGGATGTCCCACTGAAATCCGAGAAACTCCCGGCAGACCTGACTCAGGGACAAATACAGCGCCCAATTAAGAAACAGCGCGGGAGCGGGAGCGACACCGGCTACGACCAAGAGCGACGCGATCACTCCGCCGCCGCACATGACGTGCAGAAACCAGTCGCTGCTGTTCAACCACGCCAGTGTCGGCACGAGGTAATAACGTGACAGGCCGATATGCGAGCCTACGGCTGCAAGAAAATCCGCCGCCGGCAGGATGCCTTTACCCCCGACCAAACCGTCGATCTGAGTCCACAAGGAGACAAACGCGACGAGGTATATGAAACCCAAGGCCCGCAAAAACAGAGACGACGTGACGCGGTAGGTGGGCGCTTCGAGATGTTTTCCCCAAAACCAGATGGTGAGGGTCGACAGCCCGTCACGGTGCCGGGAGACAAACTGATAGACGCCCTCGGCTGCGGCAGCCGCCGCCGGTACCCGTTCGTAAAGCCGCAACAACCAGACGTGACAACGGGCGTGCGCCAACGCCCGGAAGACGGCGTGAGCGCCGCTGAAAACGGCGCCATCCGGCTCGATCAGTTGGACCGCCTCGCGGAAGCGCTCGACGGGGATGTGTGGAAATCGTTCGGCCGCTTCCTGATAAGGCGCGTAATCGACGGCGGCGCCGGTGACGGACTGCCACCGGCTCACCCAGCGGCGGCAGAATCCGCAGGCGCCATCGAACACGAAGAGTGGCTTCACAAGATGGTCCCGCCGATCAAATCTCCGACAAGAGTCCCGATGCAACATGCGCGACCAGTGGACGTATCTTCTTGATAACGGAATGGGCTGGAGTGTGCGCCGATGCGGACCTTTCTCTTGTGGTGTTTGTTGTTCGTGTTGTGCTGGCCACTGGCGCTCTTGGCTCTCGTTCTGTACCCACTGGTCTGGATACTCCTTCTCCCTTTTCGCCTGATCGGCATCACGTTCGACGCCATCTTTGAGTTATTGCGCGCACTCCTGTCTCTGCCGGCTCGCGTTTTGAGTGGCCCGAAGCGCGCCTGAACGGGCTGGCGGGTCCGAGGCGAACCGCCGCCGCCTCGATCATTGCCGGACAATCGGCTATCCATCCCGATCGGCATAGTAATATCGCATCATCTCCGTTGCCCACTGCGGCTGACGGACCTCGCCCCGCGGCCCGAATTCGATCAAATATGGCTTGATGTCCAGAATGGGGGTTCCATCGATGGCGTCGAGCCCCTCGACCGTCAGGGCGAGGCCATCGACGCGCAACAGGCGGCAACGGGACAGTGCCAGACGGTTCGGGCGCGCCTTGGATCGACGGGCGAAAATCCCGACCTTGGGCCATTCGATCCGTCCACGGGGATGATCGGCTCCAGTCTGGATCTGGGTCGGATCCACTTGATGCAGATGGAAAAGCACCTCGAGGTGTGAAAACTCGACCAAGCCCACGAGAGCATCCGGCCCAAATTGACTCGAGTCCAGTTCGATCGCCGCGATCTCGCCACCCCAGAAATCATCGACGGGTTCCGTGCGCGGCCCCCGTACGATTCCTACGGGGCGTACCATAACGTCATCCATCTTCGCCTCTGTTTCCTCCCCTTCCCAGATTCTTGCAAATAACTCCCCGAGCACTGCCGCTGATCCCAAGCTCAGGGAGCGGGCCGTTGCGTCTGCCGGGCGGGGCTCCTTGTGGGGAATTTGTGGTCAAATTGCGCTTCCCTGCGACCGATAATATTGGTGTACATATCTTCTGCATGGCTGAGAGGGGTAAGGCCGGCCTTCATCCTGCGGGGGCCATCCAACTTCGACCAAACGATAGCGCTGCAGAGGGCAGCCATGAGCAGGGCGCGTGCGGCGGTCCGCCGGATTGGCACGTCCAGGGGAGCCACCCGCCGGATTCCGCGTCATTATACCTCATCGGCGAACGCCGCACCACGGTCGGCGTGCGTAGGCCTGGGCGCTTCGTGGGGCGAATCGTCTGATGCCGGATCACCCTTGACCACCATTCCGGGTCTGACCTCGCCTTGGCCGCCTTGGCCTGCCTCCTTACGGTTGTGGGTCAAACTACCCCAAATTGCCTCTTAGCAAAAGGTCACGATCGGTCCACTTTTGGGCTGACGGGAAACAGTGATGAACTGGATGCAGCACGACGGCCGTAGGCAATCGATGGTCCCGCGGCGGGAACAACGGTGTTGACACGGCCGCCCGATCCCGCCAAACTGACCCCCGGGCATCCACCCCGCGAGCTATGTTGACACGGGGTGTGGTGCCGGTCCGCGACTCACGAAGGGGGTTTACGAATGCCGCTGTCGAGGCGGGTCGTCGCTGAGTTTTTTGGGACTTTCTGGCTGGTCCTGGCTGGATGTGGATGCGCTGTGATCAGCGCCACATCGCCGGGAACGGGAATCGGGCTGTTGGGCGTGGCGTTGGCCTTCGGCTTGGCCGTGATGACAATGGCCTATGCCATCGGCCACATTTCCGGATGCCACTTGAATCCTGCCGTCAGCGTGGGGTTGTGGGTGGGTAAGCGCTTTCCGGCATCGGAACTGATTCCCTACATCGCCGCGCAAGTGATCGGGGCTGTTGTCGGCGCCGGAGTCCTGTATCTCATCGCCAGCGGCAAGCCGGGATTCGACATCGCGAGCGGTCTGGCCGCCAATGGCTATGGTGAGCATTCACCGGGTGGCTACTCGCTTCTGTCCGGGCTGGTGGCTGAATGCCTCCTGACTTTCATGTTCGCAATGATCATTCTCGGCGCCACCGACTCACGTGCCCCCGAAGGTTTCGCTCCGATCGCGATCGGCCTGGGACTCACCATCATCATCCTCGTCGGCGGACCGGTGACGAATTTGTCGGTGAATCCCGCCCGCAGCACTGGACCGGCGGTTTTCGTCGGCGGTTGGGCGCTGCGGCAACTGTGGCTCTTCTGGTTGGCGCCGATTGTCGGTGCCGCACTGGCGGGATGGACGTATCCACGTCTGGCGAATTCCGATTCGCGCCCGTCGTGAAGAATCCCATCCGCAACTTATTGAGTCTAACAAAATGATGCTCCCGGCACCCGCGAACAAGGTGCACGCCGCCCGCCCTCGGGCGGCGAAACGCCAGGCGAGGGCGCCTGGCGTGCACAGTTTTTTCCTTGGAGTCATATTGTTAGAGGGTCTTAGGCGTGTAAGATGTAGGGTGGGCTCCGCCCACCACTTTCATCTTTCCTGTATCATACGTCCCCGACGGTTCGCGAACTTCAGACCAATTTCGCATTCAACACGATGCTCGGCACGGCCAGCGCCCGGGAAATCGGACATCCCTTCTTGGCGGCTTCCGCCTGCGCCTGAAAAGTCGCGGGATCGATTCCCGGGGCCTCGGCCTCCGTGTTCAGTTCGATCTTGGTGATGCCGAACCCCTCACCCACCTTCTCCAGGAAGACCTTCGCGGTGGTGTGAATCCGCTTGGGTGCAAATCCGGCCTTGCCCAGTCCCGCCGAGAATGCCATGGAGAAACACCCGGCGTGAGCCGCACCGATCAGTTCTTCCGGGTTGGTCCCGGGCGTCTCTTCGAAACGAGTGCCAAACGAGTACGATCCTTCAAAGGCGCCGCTTCCCAGCTTCATCGTCCCGCGGCCATCGCGCAGACCGCCCTTCCACTCCGCTTCCGCTGTTCTGACTGCCATCCGACCCTCCTGTGGATTCAAACCGTTTTCTTCTCCTCGCCTGACATCGGAATTGTTCCAACGCCCGCAGGTCAATAGTCTCAGACCATGGCGCGACAGTACGGTCTGGTACGGGATGCAGGGTCGATCTGTGAGAACGTTCGGAACCCGGAACGTTGGATTTCAATTCGCGGCGATTGAGTGGGGGCTGGGAGCGCTCTCCTCGGAAGGCGCAATCAGATCTCCTCCGCCCGGCAAAGGCGCCTGGCTGGGGGGATTGGACATACTGTTGGTTCCGGATCGAAGCAGATGGTGAATCATGACGACGTCACCAATGACGATTGTTCCCGGCGGCCTGAATCCCACGGCCTGTACCTGGGTCGACAGATCGCCGACCGTTCCGACGACGATGCGCTCGTGCGGCGTTGTGCCTTGCGCGATCACCGCCGCCGGCTGCCGCGATGGAACGCCATGATCCCGCAAGGCGGTCATGATCTCCGGCAGGCGGGATAGACCCATCAGGATTACCAATGTATCAGCGGTCTTGGCCAGACGCACAATGCGCCCGATCGCACCATCCGGATCGGAACCATCCTGCGCGGTGACCACCGCGAATGATCGCGCCAGACCGCGATGGGTCAGCGGAATCCCCGCCAAGGCCGGCACGGCGAAGGCGCTACTGACGCCGGGTACGATCTCGCACTCGATACCGGCCCGCAAGAGGAAGAGGGCTTCTTCAGCGCCCCGTCCGAAGACAAACGGGTCGCCACCTTTCAGACGGACAACCGTCTTGCCGGACAGCGCCAGATCACACATGCGCCGATTGATTTCGTCTTGAGGAGTGCGTGGACCATCTGGGACCTTGCCGACGTGGAGGACCTGGCAGTGCCGGGGCGCGGCGGTTAGAATCTCCCCGGAGACAAGGCGGTCGCACAAGATGACGTCGGCGGTGGCTACGAGTTCCAGGCCACGAACCGTGATCAGCCCCGGACTCCCTGGCCCGGCCCCGACGAGATAAACTTTTCCGGGATTCGGATGGGAGGGATGCGCATGGGTCTGGCCCACGCGAATTGGCAATCTGGAACCGATCTCCGCAGGGGCTACCTCATTCTTGATACGCCGGGACGCAAATCGTTCCAGCGCTCGCTCCACTCGGCCGCGAACCAAGCGTACCGACTCTGCATCTTCGACCTGCGGCCTGCCTATCTCGGCCAGATCTTCCAGATTCCAGAGCGTCACACCGTAGATTTCGCTGACCTCGGGCGCAAAATTGCGCGGCATTCCCAGATCCATGATGTAGACCCGCGATGTCCCCGGCCCGGCCAACATCGCGGCCTCTTCCCGTGTCACGAACGGACCGCTCGTACGATGACAGGCGAAGACAACAATATCACCGCCCAACTTCTCATCGTTCGGCGCAATGAAGATTTCCGGCAGTGATCCTGCACGTCCATCACCGGTCGGCTGAGCGGTCATGCGCCGGGGGTTCACGCCGTGCTCTACGAGAGCGCGTGACACCACCTCTGCAAACGGTCCATCACCGATGACGATCGCGCGCGATTGGGACAGGTGCGGCACGCGATGTTGGACAAATTCCACGGCCCGGTATCCGACCGAACGTCGCGGGGCCTGCCCGATGTCGCGGCGTGTCTGCTTCCCCACGGCCAGTGCGCCTTGAAATGCCGTTGCGAGCCGGGGCGAGAGCGTGCCCAGCGTCCGTGCCTGCGTATAGGCGCGCCGCACCTGCCCCTGAATCTCATTCTCCAGCGGCACCAGCGATTCCAGCCCCGCCGTGACGTGCAGAAGATGATCCACCGCGGGCAGTCCGTAATGTGAATAGAGGGACGGTCGCACCGCTTGCCGCGTGATGCCGCACCAGCGCGCGAAGGCATTTTCCACGGCCCGCCGCGCCTGCCGGGGATACAATGTCTCATAGTATACTTCAAGGCGCTGGCACGTGGCCACCACGACGACCCCGTTCAGCAGCGTCCCGCCCGCTGACGTTTTCAATGAGCGCAGTTCCGTGGCGGCGCCATCGCCCATCGACCCTGACGCTTTCTCCAACCGAGTCAACGGGGCGTGAGCGTGATCCATCCCGACAACGCCCAGCGGCCAAGAATATGATCCGACCGATTGTGAGAAATGAGGACGCCGATGAGGTAACGCCGCAATGCGTGGCGTCGACCGCTTGGTCCCCCATCCGGAATGTTCGCTCGGTTCGGCCGCGCGAACGAGGTCGTACCATGTCGACTTCTTGGTCTCGAACGTGGCGCCGCTGCGGCTCAATCGCCGACGCCAGAATCGCGCCTGATCCAGAAACGACGCGTACCCATCGTCCAGCAATCGCTCCAGACGGCGCCGGACGACCGATGCCAGGGCCGGGGCCACGCCATTGGTCGAGATCGCAACGGTCAGGTCACCACGGCGAACGAGTGCCGGTGTGATGAACTCACAGAGAGGTGTTGTATCGACCACATTGACCAGGCAGTCGCGACGTCGGGCCTCATCGTGCACGGCCAGATTGACCGCCGCGTCATCCGTCGCCGCGATCACCAGCGCCGCACCCTCAAGATCGCCGTCCGTGTAGGGACGTTGCAGGAGACGGATGCGCCCGGAAGTTGCGAGTGCAGCGACCTTGGACTTGGCGACGGAAGCCACGACTGTGACATCCGCGCCAACGTCCAAGAGCCCGGCGATTTTCGGCGCCGCGATTCGCCCGGCGCCCACGACCACGCACGGCCGTCCCGACAGATTCAGGAAGATCGGATAGTACTTAATCGACATAGTGATACTACCACACTACCGACACCGGCCGCGAGCGGCCGGGCGCCGTCTCGTAATGGGCGGCACCGTCGATGTAGTCATGCTCGCGCAGCCACCGAAGAATCTCCTCCGCGCTCTCATCCGCCGTTTGCGACAACGTGTCCAACGTCAACTCGGGCGCCAAGGGCGGCTCGTACGGATCCGAGACTCCTGTAAACTGAGGGATCTCCCCCGCCATCGCGCGCTTGTAAAGTCCCTTCACGTCGCGCCCGGCGCATACCTCCAGGGGGGTGGACACGTACACCTCGACAAAATCCCCGATCAACGAGCGGAGTTCATCCCGCACGTTGCGAAATGGCGAGATCGCCGCCGACAGCACAATCACGCCATTGCGAGTCAACAAGTGGGAGACAAAGCCGATGCGACGGATGTTCGTGTCCCGATCTTCGCGGCTGAAGCCCAGCCCCTTCGAGAGGTTGGTCCGCACGACGTCACCGTCGAGCGTCTCCACCTTGCAATCCAAGAGCCGAAGCTGTCCTTCGACCCGTTCCGCAATCGTGGTCTTGCCCGCGCCGGAAAGTCCGGTGAACCAAACGGTGACGCCCCTGTGTCTCACGATGGGTCCTTTCCGTCGGATTCCGCGTTTTGAACCGGCTGGTGCAGCCCGCACTCGGTCTTGGCGTGTTGCCGCCATCGTCCCGCCCGAGGGTCTTCGCCGGGAAGCGTTCGGGTCGTGCAGGGCCAGCACCCGATGCTCGAGTATCCCTGATCCAGGAGCGGATTGCGCGGCAGTTCGTATTGTGCCAGATAGGCAGCGATTTCGGCGTCGCTGACATTCAGCAACGGGCAGATTTTCACGACGTTGTACTCCAGGTCGAAGGAGATGATTTGTGCCGCCGAGCGTGTTGCCGTCTGGCCGCGACGAATGCCGGTGATCCAGGCGTCGTAAGGCCGCAATGCGTCCTGCATCGGCAGAACCTTGCGATGATGGCAGCA
>JACQFV010000186.1 GCA_016199865.1 Candidatus Zixiibacteriota bacterium
AAGACGCCCTACAGCGTCCCACAAGGTGGCTGCGGCAACAAGTAAGCCGACCATTCAATCGAACACCAAGCCGGCCCCCGGGATCATTCCGGGGGCCGGTTCTTTCTTAGAGCCTCTAACAAAATGATGCTCCCGGTACCCGCGAACAAGGTGCACGCCGCCCGCCCTCGGGCGGCGAAACGCCAGGCGAGGGCGCCTGGCGTGCACAGTTTTTTCCTTGGAGTCATATTGTTAGAGGGTCTTAGAACTTCCAACACATTGAAGGCAGGCCAAACAACAAACCTGGAATGTGCGCGCCACGCGCCCCCGCGCGGCGCTCCGCCACCCGAGGGCGGGTGGCTGGCACATTCCAGAAAAAGCCGGGCGAAGACGATCTTCGCCCCTACAAACTCGTTGGCATTCAACCGTGGGGCGATCCTTGTCGCAGATCCCGACCGGGAGGGAGGGATGATCGCCCGCGCAGGAAAATCGAGCACGCCCTACAGGGCTGACCCTCACGAGAATCTACTGGGGACACCACCGGATTATGGGCAGGCGTGGCAATACACCGTCGCCGGATCGCCGCCGCGGAAGGCGACGCTGATGATCTTGACGACGTCGAGGACGTCGGTGACGCCGTTGCAGTCGACGTCCGTCTCCTGAAACGGACAAAAACCGGCCGGATCGACCAAGGCCGCACCGCCGCGGAAGGCGACGCCGATTCCTTGAACCACGTCGAGGACGTCGGTGACCGAGTCACAGTGCGGATCGCCGTGGCAGTCGCAGAGGCACGCCGGCTGGCTCACGACGACAACCTTGCCGTGCATGCCGTCGAATTCATGCGGCTCGCAGAAGTATGGGAAAACGCCGATGGCAGGAAATTTGTGTTTGAAGTCGGGAGTGGTTCCATCCAGATCGGCGCGCCAGAGAACTCCGGCTTGCGGATCGGCCGAACCCGTCCCCGAGGTCGTGGTGTGGATGCCGGTGACCCGATGCCAATGGACCGAATCGCCTTCGAAAATCTTGACGGAATCCTTCAGGAAATACCTCCCGAGCTGATCGTCATTGGCGGTAACGGTCACTGTCTTGGGCCTCGTCACGACAATGACGCCCTTCATGCCGTCGAATTCGTGCGGGATGCAATAGTACGGGAAGCGCCCCGGCGACGTGAATTGGCGTTGGAAGGTCAGGTGGGCAAGATCGAGCGGCGCATCCCACAAGACACCGGACTGTGGGTCGGCCGAGCCCAGCCCGGACGTCGTCGAGTGCATGGCGCCGTCGATAATGAACCATCGGACCGTGTCGCCAACCTCGATGCGCACCGAATCGGGACTGAATGACGTCGTGATTTCGGAAGCGCCGATTTGTCTGATGGTGGCCTGAGCCGGGCCGACCAGAAGAAGCGCGAGCAGAGCGAAACTGATTGAAAACCGTGCCTTCACAATATCCTCCGATGGCTCTGGCTGTGACGTCCTGTCGCACAGGGATCGGCCAGGATCATAAGAACAACGCCAATCCTGATATGTTCCTGCCCTCTCCCCGCCCAAGACATCACGGGCACGGTTGCAGACAGGCGCTGCAGAACGGCGTGGCGTCGCCGCGGAAGGCGTGGTTGACCATACCCACGACATCCAGCACGTCGACGTGGCAATCACAGTTCACGTCGCAGCGACCGATGTGCGTGCAGGACGGATCGACCGTGTCATTGGCGCCGCGGAAGGCCACCCCGATCACCAGGACCACGTCGAGGATATTCGGGACGCCATCGCATTGCGGATCGGCGTGGCAGAGACAGTTGCAACCGGCGCTGATCAGGATGGTTATGACGCCCACGTTGGAGGGTGACTGACCGTTGCTGGCGTGGACCATCCCGTCATCGGCGACGTATAGGATCGTGTCCCTGCCTTGGTAATCGAGTTCGGGGAAAAAGTCGAAGCTGCCCGTCGCCGGATTGAAGTTGCTGATGGCGCCGTGGTGGGGGCCGAAGGTCTGAGTGATCGTCCAGGTGGCATTGTCGACGTCGGTCACGGGCATCGCCCCGACGGACACGGGCGTATTGACCATCGTGCTGACCTGGACATTGCCGGCCACCGGCGGATCATTCACCGCCGCGACGGTGACCCGCCATTTCGCGGTGTTCGAGTTCACGATTCCGTCGTTCACCCTGAAGGTTAGCGAATCGTTGCCGTTGACGTTGGCCGCCGGGTTATAGTTGAAGGCCCCGGTCGATGTGTTGAGTCCCGTCGCTGCGCCGTTGAACGGGCCGGAGAGAATCGTGTAGGTGAGCGGATTCCCATCGGGGTCGAAGGCCTGCAGCCGGGCCGCGAACGGGGTGTCCTCCAGTCCACTCGCCGAGGAATCGCGGGCGACCGGAGGATTCGTGATTTCGTTCACCGTGATCGTGATCGACTCCGAGTCGGCTGAGTCGGGATCGGAGGCGATGAACTTGACGTTGGTGTAGACGCCCGACTGTATGTAGGTCGGTGTCCAGGTAAACGTCCCGATGCCGTTGAGATGATCGACGAATCCGGCGCCCGTCGGCAGATTGAAGACATTGAGAAATGGAATGGTTCCGTTCGGGTCCGTGGCAGTGACGTTGAAACTCAGAAGCTGCCCCTCATTCACCGACTTGTTGCCGATCGGACTGAGAACCGGCGGTTGCGGACTGAGTTGAATGATGCCGGTCATGCCGTCGTTGCGCCGGGGGGAATTGACCGCGGTATTGATCCAATCCGTCGAATTTTCCGGAAAACCGCCGGCGGCCAGGAGATTGTAGACCACCCGCTGCAAAGAGTGAATGCCGTCGGAGGGCAGTGGATCGGCCGGCAATCCGAAACTGAAGTTGCCACCGGTATAGCTGCCGTACGCCACCGCATCGATGATCGTACCGGTCGCACCATCGTGCTTGAAGATCACGCGGCCATTCGTGATGCTGATTTTCCCGGCGGGAATGATGAAGTCCGGGGCGAATCCGAGGGCGTCGGCCACGCCCTGCGTTGCCAGCAGAATGGTCTCGCCGCTGTCGAGAGCCGGAAACGAGGCGGTGAAGTCAAAGACCAGCGTGGTCACCGTGCCATCGGCGTTAAGAGCATCGACGTGCGTCGGCGCCAGATTGGTCTGGCCAGCCGCCCGCGCCATCAATTCCACAAACTGAAGGGTGCCGTCGGAATTGGTGTAGACTTCATTGATGGCGATCAGATGGTTTGACTCATCGTCCTGCACATCGGCGGCAATCCGGCCCGCCGTGAGCAACGCCGTGGCCAGAGCCATGGCCAGAATTCCCGCCGTCCTTGAGCTTGTCATGTGATCCTCCGACCCCCACTGGGGACAGTTACCTCGTTGGGCATGCCGAATGTTCCCGCCCTTCACAGACCGCCGCTTAGGTCGGCGGCCACGGTTTACAATACCATTGGCTCCGGCGTCAACGCGGGAGCATGGTCCATAGGAGAAATGTCGGCCAACTCGCCGATTGAGGTAACCGGGCGGCCCGAATTGCGAGGTAACCCCGGGCCGCGACGTAATGACAAGATACGATCGAGTTGCCGGACGTCAAGCGATTCCCGCGCGATCTGGAACCGGGATCGCTGCACTTCCTGCGGCGCACACGCACGGCAGAATGTTGTGCTTTAAGTTAGTAGCATAAACTATTGCGGTGCAGCGCGTTGCCTGTAATAAATGCCGGAGGCCGGACTCGAACCGGCACGTCCCAATTGGGACAAGGGATTTTAAGTCCCTGGCGTCTGCCATTCCGCCACTCCGGCGTTCAAAGGGGGCAGGGACAGCC
>JACQFV010000184.1 GCA_016199865.1 Candidatus Zixiibacteriota bacterium
ACCAACAAGGGGGGACAGGAAGTGGATCGCATTGTCGGCTACGTGCCGCCCGTGGCCTTCCGGCAGACCATGCAGGACTACCTGGATGGCAAGGGGACGCCCTGGGATTTGGAGAAACGTCTGAAAACCAGCGCCAATGATGGTGCCCTGTTGTATGCCATCGGCGACAAATATTTAGAGCGGGGTCAGTTCGACAAGGCGCGCAGCCAGATGGAACAGGTGCTGTCGCGCGATCCGAACAACACGGCGGGAAAAACGGATGACGCGATGTTCGCGCAGGCGCGCATGTATCGTCTGGAGAGCAAATGGTATAAAGCGGTCGAGGTTCTCAGGCGAATGCTGACGAAATATCCGACGACGGATCGCCGTGAGGAGGCCACGGCCTATATCCCCTGGTTGTACGCTCAGGCGGGCGACACCACGGAAGCCGTCCGGTACTATCGCGACTTCGTCAAGGATTTCAAGAACTCCTCCGAGAACGGATGGGCCAAAGAGCAGATCGAGCGGCTGGAACCGTCGTCCGGCGCGCCCCCTGCCGGCAAGACCCAGTGACACAAGGCGATGAACGACTTGGGCGGTCAGACGATTTTTGATTTGTCTTCGGCGGGGACGGAAGGAGTCACTGTCCCACAGCCGCAGGTGCCTTCACCGGGCGCGTCATGGCGTCTGCCCGAGTCTAATTTTCGCTCGTCTCTCCCCGACTGGCCGGAGGTTTCGGAAATCGAAGTGGTGCGCCATTACACCCGGCTGTCGATCCTGAATCACCACATCGACCGCAACACCTATCCATTGGGATCGTGCACCATGAAATACAATCCTAAGATCAATGAGCGGGCCGCGACGAAGGCGGGATTTGCGCGGTTGCATCCGGAGACTCCCGATGCCGACTGCCAGGGGGCGCTGCAGTTGATGTGGGATCTGGCGCGCGATCTGGCGGCCATCACCGGCATGGACGAAATCTGTCTGCAGGGTTCCGCGGGCGCGCAGGGGGAAATGGCCGGACTCTTGATGGCGCGCGCCTATCATCGGCGCCACGGCGAACATCGCTTGCGGGTCATCATCCCTGATTCCGCCCACGGGACCAACCCCGCCTCGGTGACTTTGGCGGGATTTGAGTCGGTCGCGATCCGTTCCGATGCGCGGGGGCTGGTCGACCCCGATGCCCTGGCTGCCGTACTGGACGATTCCGTCGCCTGTATCATGCTGACCAATCCCAACACGTTGGGGCTCTTTGAGCGTGACATCGTGCGCATCGCGGGCATGGCGCATGCGAAAGGTGCCCTTCTCTACAACGATGGCGCGAACACGAATGCTCTGTTAGGACTGGCGCGGGCCGGCGACATGGGGTTCGACATGCTCCATCTGAACCTGCACAAGACTTTTTCCACGCCGCACGGCGGCGGCGGCCCGGCGGCCGCGGCGATCGGCGCCAAACGGGCGCTGGCGCCCTTCCTCCCCGGACCGGCCGTTGTGAAAAGGGGGGAGACGGGGCATGAGCAGTTTGCACGTGAGGCGCCGGGGCCTGATTCGATCGGCTCGATCCATCCGTTCGTCGGCAACTTTGGTGTGCTCGTCCGGGCGTACACGTATATCCGTTCCCTGGGCGCACTGGGCCTCGCCCAAGTGGCACAGGATGCCATTCTGGCCGCCAACTATCTGCGCGCTCGTCTGGCCACAGAATACGACATTCCCCATCCCGGCCCGTGCCTGCACGAGTTTGTGGCGTCCGCGTCGCGGCAAAAGCAGCATGGTGTCCGCGCCGGGGCGATCGCCAAACGGCTCTTGGATTTCGGTGTTCACTCGCCCACGGTCTACTTTCCGCTGATTGTGCCGGAAGCGTTGATGATTGAGCCGACGGAAACCGAAAGCCAGGAGCGGCTGGATGCCTACGCGGAGGCGTTTCTGCAGATTGCGCGCGAGGCCCGGCACGATCCCGATCTGGTCAACTCCGCTCCGCATGAGACCCCTTTCCTGCGCATCGATGAGGCCAAGGCGGCACGCGAACTCGACGTCGGTTGACGAAATCCGATGCCGTGGCCCGCTCGTTTACCCCGCCTGGGCGGGGTTTTTCATTCGTGTTCCCCGGTGTGAACTCGAGATGACGCCACGATGATTCTGCGATGCGATGACATCTCGGTCCGTTATCGGATCGATGACGGATCGGGCATCGAGGCCTTGTCGCATGTTTCCCTCGCGATTTCGCAGGGCGACAGAGTATCGATCGTAGGTCCCAATGGATCGGGGAAATCAACCTTGGCGCTCTGCCTGGCGGGGCTGATTCGCCCGACGTCGGGATCCCTGCGCATCGGCGATGACCCCGACCGTGAGCCGCCGTTCGGCGCCATCGTCTTTCAAGCGCCGGATGACGATCTGATCGGCGAGACGGTCCGGGAGGAGATTCTCCTGACTCTGGAGCATGTCCTGGATGTCACGGACATACAGGAAGCGGCCATGCTGTCGCTGGGCCGCTTCGGGCTGGAGGGCTTGGCCGATCGGCCGGTCAATACTCTTTCGGGCGGTGAGAAGCAGAAGGTTGCATTGGCGTGCGCCCTCTTGTCGCGGCGGCCTTTGATCGTCTTGGATGAACCGACTTCGCATCTGGATCCGCCGGGTAAGCGGGACCTCCGCTCCTGTCTGGAAACCCTGTCCGACAGTGTGGAAGCCGGGGTCCAGCCGGCGCTTGTGCTGGTCACACAATACGAGGAAGAAGCGAGGGTTTTTCCGCGCGTCATCGAATTGTCGGCCGGTCGCATTGTCTATGATGGCCCGAGCACATCGTGGATACCTTCTCACGAGCAGCGCAGTGAGGCGCGTGCGATTCTGAGCAGGTTCGCAGCCGACGCGCCCGTGATACTCTCCTGCCGCGATCTGGGGCAAATCGATGCCCCCGGCTGGCGACATCCGTCCCATCCGCTGGCCGGCATCAACCTTGAAGTATGCGCCGGCGAAGCGATTGGGCTGTGCGGCCCGATCGGTGCCGGCAAGACGACGCTTGGATATCATCTGGCCGGGCTGATGGAACGATGGGGGGGAGAGTTGGAATGGCCCGCGCATCCCGGCAATCGATCACGGCCCGTGGTGGTCATTCAGTTTCCGGAACGGCAATTGTTCTGCCAGACCGTCATGGAAGAGGTCGCGCTGGGACCGAAAATGCTGGGGCTGGACTTCGGGGAGGCGACCGCACGGTCGCACGATGCTCTCGACCGTGTCGGCCTGCCGTACGAACAGTTCGGCCAACGGTGGCCATTCAGTCTATCCGGTGGGCAGCAGCGACGGGCGGCCTTGGCCATCGCCGCCGCTCTGCGTGCTCCGCTGTATATCCTCGATGAACCCCAGGCGGCACTCGATGCCGAAGGTTTTTCCCGCCTCCGGTCCCTATGCCAGGAATGGCTGGATTCCGGATCGTCGTACATCATGATTTCCCACGATCTGGATTTGCTGCGCCGAATGACCGGCCGGGTCTGGGTCATGAATGAGGGCCGCATCGAATTTGACGGCTCGTGGGATGGCTTGGATCGGAATGGGGCGGTATTGTCACGTATCGGGTTTGATGAGCCGAAACCGGGTGTCACCGCGTAAAACTCGTGGATTCGGCAGATGCAACGCGGTTTATTGGATAGGTCTTTTAACCCGGTTCGGTGAGGCCGGGAAGGGACGGGCTGGTTGATGCGGCCATCGCTGACCTTCGCACTCCGAGATTCTTTGCCCCTCATAGCGCCATGCCCCCGGCCGGAACTTGGGGCCGGGATATGACAGTGGACTTGTCATCATCGCGTCCCGTCATGGATGCGGCGGCCGTGCGCCGGGCCATCGAACGGATTGCGCACGAAATCCTCGAACATAATCACGGCTTAAACGGGGTTGTGTTGATCGGCGTGCGGACGCGGGGTGCATTCCTCGCCGACCGAATCAACGCCGTGCTCGAACGCGTCGAGGGACATGCCGTGCCCGTCGGATACCTTGACATCTCATTCTACCGGGATGATCTGAAGGGTACCCTGGCGGCGCCGGTCGTGCAGAAGACGGAGATTCTCTTCGACGTCGCAGGGCGCACCGTGGTGTTGGTCGATGACGTGCTCTTCACGGGGCGGACGATCCGCGCCGCGCTGGATGCCCTGGTCGACTTGGGTCGCCCGCAGGCGATCCAGCTGGCGGTTCTGGTCGACCGCGGGCATCGCGAACTGCCCATCCGCGCGGATTATGTGGGCAAGAATCTGCCGACCTCACACAGCGAACAGGTCGTCGTGCAACTGAATGAATGGGACGGCGCTGACGGGGTCGTCGTGGGCCGTGTCGCCACGCGCCGCAAGACGCCGTCGCAGCCGACGCTTGAATTTGGGTTGAACAAGACGGATTGATCGCAATTGACATTGCCGGTAGCTTGGATCATGACGGTTTCGCACAGCGAACAGAAGGTCGAAGCGAGAGTGAAAGGCGGCAAGACCATGCCTCCGCCCAAGGCAGTTGCCGACGGTGCTGGTGGTCACGATCCGGCGGGCCCGTCAGAGTCGACGCCGGGACGTCTGCGGATCCGTCACCTCCTGGGGCTGGAGGGGGTGCGCCGCGAAGACATCGACCTCATTCTGACCACGGCGGAGTCATTCAAGGAAGTCTTGGATCGCCCCATAAAGAAGGTTCCGCCGCTGCGCGGGCAGACCGTGGTGAACCTGTTCTATGAGCCATCGACGCGCACGCGCATTTCCTTCGAACTGGCCGAGAAACGTCTCTCGGCCGACGTCGTCAACTTCACCGCCTCGGCTTCATCGGTGCAAAAGGGAGAATCCCTGCGGGACACGGTCAAGAACATTTTGGCGATGAAGACCGACGTCGTTGTGATCCGCCATCCCTGCCCCGGCGCGCCGCACTTTCTGACGCGGACGACGGACGCGATCGTCCTGAACGCCGGCGACGGCGCTCATGAGCATCCGACCCAGGGCCTGCTGGATATCTACACGCTCTGGGAACGCTGGCGCTCCTTCTCCGGACGCCGCGTCCTGATCGTCGGCGACATCCTGCACTCGCGGGTCGCGCGTTCCAATATCTGGGGACTTCTGACGATGGGCGCCCAGGTCTCCGTCTGCGGCCCGACGACCCTTGTGCCGCGCCCGCTGTCGGAACTGGGCGTCGAGGTGTTCACCGACATTAACTGTGCCCTCGAAGCCGGAGTCGATGCCGTCAACGTGCTGCGCATTCAACGCGAGCGGCAAAGTTCGGATTTTCTGCCGTCCTTGCGGGAGTACTCCCGTCTCTTCGGCATCGATGCCGCGCGCGCGGCACGTTTGCGTCCCGGCGGGCTGGTCATGCATCCGGGGCCGATGAACCGGGGCGTGGAGATCACCTCCGACGTGGCTGATGGCAAGGCCTCGGTCATCCTGGATCAAGTCACCAACGGCCTGGCCGTGCGCATGGCCGTCTTGTATTTGCTCTGTTCCGGCCCGTCGCCGGCGGCCGTCGGGACCTCTGGCCAATGACCGCCCGCGACCAATTCGCACTCGTGGGCCGGATATCGGGTGGCCGCGTCATCGACCCCGGGTCCGGTCTGGACTCACCCGCAGATATTCTGATTGATGAACGCGGCCGAATTTCCCGGATCGGCCGGAGCGGGAGTGGGGCTTCGTCGGTTGAGTCCGATGGCGACGTCCTGGATGCAACCGGAATGATTGTGGCCCCCGGTTTCGTCGATCTCCACGTGCATCTGCGTGAACCGGGGCGCGAAGACGAAGAAACCGTGGCCTCTGGTTCGGCGGCGGCGGCGCGGGGTGGATTCACTACCATCTGCTGCATGCCCAACACCGAGCCGGCCATTGCCGATCAGGAGACAGTCCGGTTTGTCCTGGATCGCGCCCTAGCGGCCCCTGGGCGCGTCCATCCCATCGGCGCCATCACCCGCGACCGCGAAGGAAAATCGCTGGCCGGCATCGCGGAAATGGTGGCCGCGGGGGCCGTGGCCTTCTCCGACGACGGCGCACCGGTCGGTTCCGCGGGGCTGCTGCGCCGGGCGATGCAATACTCGCGCATGTTTAACGTCCCCATCGTTGAGCATTGTGACATGCCCGATCTATCGGCCGACGGCGTCATGAACGAGGGGCTGGTGTCAACCAAGCTTGGCCTGCGTGGGATTCCTCCGGTGTCCGAGGAGATCTGTCTGGCGCGCGACATTGCACTGGCCCGCGAAACAGGTGCCCACCTGCACGCGGCGCATTTGTCGACCGCGGGATCGGTCGAGATCATCCGCCGGGCCAAAGCCGAGGGCGTCAACGTCACCGCTGAGGTGACGCCACACCATTTGATCCTCACCGATGATCTGATCGCCCGTGATTTTGATCCCTTATATAAAGTCAATCCGCCGCTGCGGACCCGGCGCGACGTCGACGCCTTGCGGCAGGGGCTGGCGGATGGCGTGATCGATTGCATCGCCACCGATCATGCTCCGCACGCGGAGCAGGAGAAGGACGGCGAATTCGATCTGGCGCCGTTTGGGATGGTGGGGCTGGAGACGGCGCTGGGCGTGTGTGTCAAGGCCCTGATCGAGACCGGACTTCTGGATTGGCCGGGGCTGATCGATTGCCTGACTCGGCGCGCGGCGCGGGCATTCCATCTCGCCGCTGGGACAATCACCGTGGGATCCCCCGCCGATCTGGTTCTGATTGATCCCGACGCCCAATGGCGGGTCACGCCCGAGTCGCTGATTTCGAAATCCAAAAATTCCCCATTCTTGGGCTGGGAATTGACGGGGGTCGTGCGCGCGACCATAGTCGATGGCCGGTTGGTCTATCAAGACTTTGCTGCAGGTTCGAGTTTGTCGACGGCGGCCCGACGCGAACGCTCCGTCACTTCCACTGCAAAGAGATGACGATGAGAGTGCCGTTTCTCGATCTGAAGGCGCAATACTCCGACATCAAGGGCGAGATTGATGCCGCGATTGCCGCGGTCATCAACGATTGCGCGTTTGTGCTGGGCAAGTACGTAGCCGGATTCGAGGAGGACTTCGCGCGCTATTGCGGCGCGAAGCATTGCATCGCCGTCGACACCGGAACCTCCGCCCTGCATCTGGCGCTTCTGGCGGCCGGGGTGGGGCCCGGCGATGAAGTTATGACCGCGGCGAACACCTTCATCGCGACAGTCGCGGCCATTTCGCACTGCGGCGCCACGCCGATCTTAGTCGACGTCGACCCCAAGACGTACACGGCCGATCTGGACGGCTTGAGGAAGGCGATCACGCGACGCACCAAGGTCATCCTGCCGGTGCACCTCTATGGCCGTCCGGCGCCGATGGATGCGATCAATGCCCTGGCGGCGGAGCATGGCGTGACGGTGATCGAGGATGCCTGCCAGGCCCATGGGGCGACCTACGCCGGCAAGCGCGCCGGGCAGTGGGGGCAGGCGGCCTGTTTTTCGTTTTATCCCGGCAAGAATCTGGGCGCCTATGGCGAGGGTGGCGCCATCACCACCAACAACGACGAATGGGCGGCGAAGCTTCGTATGTGGCGCGATCACGGCTCGCGCCAGAAATACCATCATGAGATGATTGGGTATAACTATCGGATGGAGGGGATGCAGGGGGCGATCTTGGGCGTCAAATTGAAGCATCTGGATGACTGGAACCGCCGTCGACGGGGTAAAGCGGACCGGTATCGGCAGAAACTGGCCGGCGCCAATCTCGTCTTGCCACCCGCCGATGACGCCGCGCAGTCGGTCTATCACCTCTTCGTGGTTCAGGTCGACGACCGTTCCCGTTTTCAGGAAGACTTGAAGGAGGCGGGAATCGACACATTGATCCATTACCCGATTCCGGTGCACAAACAGAAGGCATATGCACAGCTCTCGTCGCAGAGTTTCCCGGTGACCGAACGTCTGGCGCCGCGCATTGTGTCGCTGCCGATCTTTCCCGAGTTGACCCAGCAACAGATTGATCATGTCGCCGCGGTCGCCCGGCGCTCGGTCGATCTGTGATCTGACATTCCAATCGCTCCGTGCCCAAGTCCACCTCAACTGCAACACCGCAGCCGGCAACCAAGCCGGGACATCCGCGTGCCGGATGGAGTGGTTGGGCGCATCTGTTGCAGCGACGCTCGGTCCGCATTGCGCTGGTCGGTCTGGTTGCAATCTTGGCCCTTGCGGCACGGCTCCCGATCCTCGGCGCCGATCCGCCGCCCAATGTCTCGTGGAGTCAGGATGTTTTGACTGATCCGCCGCAGTACACGGCGTATGCCCGCAACGCGATCAGTTTCGGGGTGTGGAATCCCCTCAATGATGAGCAGCTGATCTTCTTCCGCAAGAATATCACCGGGGCATTCGTCTATCTGGTCTTTTTGGTGTTCGGTCCGGGAATCACGGCGGCAAACCTCTCGGCTGTCGCGTGGAACCTGCTGGCGGTTCTCTTTCTGGCCTGGGGAGTAGGGCGCGCCTTTGGATACATGGCGGGGCTGGCCAGCGGCTGGATTCTGGCGGCCCATTTCCTGTTTGTGTCCTACAGCCGCCAGCCCTTCCTCGAAGTCGCCTCCAACGCCTGCCTCGCCGTGGCGTTCTGGGCCATCATCAGCAGTGCCCGGCGCTGGTGGTGGGCCGCCGTCGCCGGGATTGTCGCCGGACTGGCGATTTTCTTCGGGAAGGTGACGGCTCTGCATGCGGCGCCCGCCTTTCTCTTGGGGACCGTGCTCATCGGCTGGTCTGCGGATTCGCACGATGCTGTCCCAGGGAAAACTCCGGCGCAGCGTCGTCTGGTTCGCCCCGTGGCCTTCGCGTCGGGGGCGGGTGCCGTTGCGCTCGCCTGGTATCTGTTCGCCTATCGGCTCGCCTCGGCTGAAGTGCTGAATTACCTGAAAGTCCAGTCGCTGTCCTTATATGGCTCTCCGGTCGGTTTCGAGTCGTTGTCGGGATTTCTCCACCAGTGGTTCTCGTTTGGTGTCGACACGCGGCTTCTGACCTGGGCCCCCATCGCGGCGGTCTGCGGGATTCTGGGAATGGCTACTATGGTCGTCTACTATACCAGCGGCCACTCCTGCTCACGGGTATTGCGAACGATTCCACCCGCTGCGGTGCTCATTTTGGGATGGTTTTGGAGCGGGTACTTTGCCTTTGCCCCGTTCAATTATCGCCCCGTGCGCTATCAGATTGTCCTGTGGTTTCCTCTGGCAGCGGCCGCCGGCTGGATGGTCCAACACTGGATCGCTCGCCCGATGTCGGAATCCAAGAAATCCGCCGGACGTCCGGTATGGTGGGCGCTGCCGCTCCTGGTCGTGATTCTGGCAACGGGGCTGCAGCATCTCATCTTCGCGCACCTGTTGGACTCATCGTCCCGTGGCATGAGCACCTCCGGCATGACCGCATCGATTGTGGTTGCCCTCCTGGCGGGGGCGATCTGGCTGGCCCTGAGCGCCCGTGAGCCCAATGCAGCATCGGGCTCTCGACGCAACAAGACAATTCCCCAGATTGCGGTGGCGCTGGTGCTCTTGGCATCGCTGGTCGACCAGTCGCGCCACTTTGTGTCCTGGTGGAGTCATCCGCAGCATTCGCTCGAGGCCGCCGACCGCGATCTGGCCGCCACTTTGGGGCCGGGCGCCGTGGCCACGGGGGAATGGGCCTGCCCGCTGACACAAAGGCGGGATTCGCCCGGGTGCTTCAACCATTTCTTCGCGTTGGAGGAACCGAAGGACTTTTTTGCGATCCGTCCCATCACCCATGTGATCACCGAGGACAAGCCCGACGCTCCATTCTTCAAGGACTTTCCCGAATTGGCCCACAAGGCCGAACGGGTGACGACCTACACGATTCGCAATCTACGGATCGTGGTCTTGAGGGTCTCCGAGTCGGGCGGAAGCCCAAAGGCCGCAGAGTATAAACCCACGTTTCTGGAACGGCTACGCGACGAGTTACATACGCGGCCGATGGATTCTCTCCTTATGGGACTGTCGCGGCGGGTCGCGGATTCGGCCGACACCTACTCGGGGTGGTCGTTGGCGGCGGAAGTCTATCACAAAGTCGATAGTGTGGACGAGGCGATTGACTGTTACCGACGCGCCCTGGCGCATGATCCCGATGATTTCGTTTTGCTGGCGCAGGCGGGGGACATTACTTGGGAACGCTATCGCACCGTCGGCGGACCGGCCGACCGCGAGGAGGCAGTGGGATACTGGAAACGCGCGCTCGAGATCAGTCCCGGCAACAAACAATTGACCGAACGTCTGGCACAGGCAGGCCGGTCATGAACGAACACCGGCCGGGCACGGATCGTGTCGAGGTAACGGTGGTGGTGCCGGGTCACAATGAGCAGGACAATGTCGCGCCGCTTCTGGATCAATTCGGGGAACTGTCCCGACGCGCCCGATTCACGATGGAAGTCGTCTTCGTCGATGACGGCTCGACCGATCAAACCCTGCCGCGCGTGGTGGATGCGCAGACCCGTCATCGCTTCGTGCGCATCGTGGCATTGCCCTCGCGTCGCGGTCTGACCGAGGCCCTGCGCGCCGGGTTCAGCGTTGCCCGCGGCGAGATTCTGGTCTTCTATCCCGCCGACCGGCAGTTTCATCCCGCCGACATCCCCCGCCTGGTCGAAAAGGTGCGCGGCGGATTTGACCTGGTTACCGGACGGAAGATCGGCCAGTACAGCAAACGATTCGTCTCCGGGTTCTACAATCGGCTGTCGCGGCTTCTGTTTCCCTCGATTCAGGTCTCGGACCTGAATTCGGTCAAGGCCTTTCGCCGGGAATTGATCGACGTCTTCGATTACCGCCATGACTGGCACCGCTTCTGGGTGGCGATCGTTTCGGAGGCGGGGTACCGCGTCGGCGAAGTCGATGTCACCCTCTATGATCGTGGCGCCGGGAAATCCAAGTACGGTCTTTGGCGCATTCCGGGGGGCATCCTCGATTTGTTGGCTGTGAAATTCCAATTGCACACGATGCGTCGACCCCTGCGATACTTCGGGACAATCGGGATGGCGCTGCTCCTCGGCGCAGTCCTTGTCGGTTTGATCGCCGTCTATGAGCGGTTTGTGCTCGGCCACGGGTTTCGGCCGCTTCTGTACTTGGTCATGACGCTATCCCTGTCGGGGATGTTGCTTTTCGCCATCGGCTTTCTGGCGGAGGCGCTGGCGGGGGTGCGGCAGCAGGTTGACGCCCTGCACCCGACACCGAAATACCAGATTTACCGGGCGACCTCGCAGGTGCGATTCCCCCATGCCGTATCGCCACCGCCGGGGCGTCCCGAGCGACCAGAACGACCAGAACACGGCTCAGCCGATCGTCCCGAGCGTAGGCGGGAAGGGCGAGGCGGTCGCGACGGAAGCCGTCGCGGCCGACCGGGTCCGGATCGCCCGCCGCGCACACATGACCGAACGCCATCGACTACTCACGCGGCGGTTGGATCGGCGGGTGGAGGTGGAACAACGCCGCAGGAACCTGCGGAACCGTTGCCTGCCGCTCCGAAAGAACAAAGAATGGATGTGTCACTTCCCTACGCGATCCCCGAGGTGCCGCCCCGTGTATCCGAGTCCCGCCCGGCGCCCGCTGATTTGGAATCTCCACTGGAATTGCCCCTTCGTCCACGAACGGAACCGCTCCCCGCGCCCAAGCCATTGCCGCCAGACCCGATCATGACACCAGCGGACGAAAGCCCGTCCGAGCCGCCGGTGCCGTCGAACGAACCCGAGCGGCGCGACATGTATGGGCGACGCCGCCGGCCGTGAGGATGCCTCTCGTGTCCGGCCCCGGCGATCGTTCCAACATTTTGTATCTCACCCACAATTATCCCCGTCACCCGGCGGACTTTTCCGGCCGGTTCATTGCCCGTTTGGCCGCGATGATCGCCCAGCAGTACAGTCGCGTCCACGTTTTGGCGCCGCATGACGCGGGGGCGGCGCTGGAAGAAACGATGGATAGGGTGCGGGTCCGGCGCTTTCGTTATGCCGCCGATGCCAACGAAGCGCTCGCCTATCGGGGCGACTGGCGGAGTTCGTCGCTATTCGGGCCACGCGGGCTGTGGGCCCACCGGCGTTTTTTTCGCGCCTTCGATCGCGAAACCCAGCGGATGATTCGCGAGCTGTCGCCGCGCCTCCTGCACGCGCACTGGTGGGTGCCCGCCGGATGGATCGCCCGCCGTTACCGTCGCGACGAGCGGCCGCTCATCGTGACCCTCCATGGCACCGACGTCCGTCTGCTGCGGCAGAAACGTTGGCTGCGCCCCCTGGCGGGGCGGGTCTTGGCGCGCGCCGATCTGATCACGACCGTTTCGACCTGGCTGGCCGATGACATCCGCACACTGTACCCCCGTGCCGCGGACAAAATCCGGGTGGCGCCCATGCCTCCCGACGATGCCATCTTCGTTCCCGCCGCGACTCCACGTCCGGCCAACGATCCGCCGCTGATAGTCTCGGTGACACGCTTTACCGCGCAGAAGCGCAATGATATTCTCATCCGGGCGCTCGCGCGACTTCGCGATCAGGGTATACGATTTTGCTGCCGGCTGATCGGGGACGGCGGCCCATTGCGTCAGAATATCGAATCACTGGTGACCGAACTGGGTCTGACGGCTTCGGTCGAATTCGCCGGCAGTATAACCCAGACGGCGCTGGCTGAAGAGTACCGCCGCGCCGATCTGGTTGCGCTGACCGCAGTGCAGGAGGGATTCGGGATGGCGCTCGTCGAAGCGCAATTGTGCGGCTGTGCCGTCGTTGGCGTACGTTCCGGCGGCGTGACCGACATCATCGAGGATGGCCGCACCGGACTTCTGGCCCGGCCGGATGACCCGGATGATCTGGCGGTGGTCCTGGAAGGGGCACTCGCCGATTCCTCGCAGCGACCCCACCTTGCCGCCTCCGGCATGGAGTCCGCCCGTCGCCAGTTTTCCTCCGAGGCCATTGCCAATCGCTTCATCGAATGGTACAAAACGCTATCGTGACGGCTTGGGGGGCAGGCAAGAGTTGCGGATTTTGCGGCCCGCGAGGATTATCATCTCAAGCGGTACAGCGTGACGGCTCGATTCGATCCCGAGCCCGAACTTCGCTGGCCCGGATTGACAAATTCCGATGAATGCGCTCGTAGTATTACCAACCTACAACGAGAAGGACAATCTTCTCCGGATCGTCCCGGAAATTCTGGCTCAGGACGAACGGCTCTCGGTGCTCGTGGTCGATGACAATTCACCGGACGGCACCGGCCAATTGGCCGACCAGCTGGCCAAGGAGAGCGGCCGTGTCCATGTGTTGCACCGTAAAGCGAAAGAGGGACTCGGCAAGGCCTATTTGGCCGGTTTCCGTTGGGCGCTGGCGCATCCTTTCGAGTGCATTCTGGAGATGGACGCCGACTTCTCACATCACCCACGGTATCTCCCTGACCTGCTTTTGGCATCCGAATCGGCCGATCTGGTCTTGGGTTCGCGCTATGTGTCGGGTGTCAATGTCGTCAACTGGCCCATGGGACGGTTGCTCTTGTCTTATTACGCCAATGCCTACGCCCGCCGGGTCACCGGTTTGAGCGTCCGTGACCTGACCGGCGGATTCAAGTGTTTCCGGCGGCGGGTCTTGGAGGCGATCGATCTGGATGCGGTGCACTCCAATGGCTACGCCTTCCAGATCGAAATGACCTTCCGGGCCTGGAAACGAGGGTTTTCCATCCGCGAAGTTCCCATCGTCTTCACCGATCGCGAGCAGGGCAATTCCAAGATGTCCAAGGCGATCGTGCGCGAGGCGATCTGGATGGTCCCGAAACTGCGCTGGCTGTCCTGGACCGGGCAATTGGGTTAGTGGGCATCATGTCGTCTCCGGGGACTGACTTGGAAGGTGCTCATGCCGCACTCCCCATCGAAATCTCGATCATCGTGGTGACTTACAACTCGGCCGGATGCATCAATCCATTTCTTAAGTCATTAAGACAATATCCGCCCACCCGCCCGTGGGAATTGATCGTCAGTGACAACGCCTCGTCCGATGGCGGCCCTCAAGAGATTTCGGGGCGATTCCCCGCTGGCCGGCTGATCGCATCCTGCGTCAACCGGGGGTTTGCGACCGCGGTCAACGAAGCGGCACGCATGGCAAAAGGGAAGTATTACCTCCTCGCCAACCCGGATGTCTCTTGGGAGGGGCCGGTGATCGACCACCTGCGTGCATTCCTCGACTCCCATCCCCGAGCGGCGGCAGTCTGCCCGCGCCTGATCTACCCCGATGGCCGTCCCCAGCCCTCGACGAGGCGTTTTCCCATCCATTCCAACATCTGGTTTTCCCGGCAGTCGCCGTTGGGGCATATTGCTCAGAGCGGGACACGAAGCACCACCTACACGCTGGCGGATCCCCAGCAACCATCACCAGTGGAGGCGGCGGCAGCAACATTTCTCCTGGTGCGGGCCCCGGCCTTTCACGAAGTGGGGGGGATGGACTCTCGGTACTTTCTGTATGTCGAAGACACAGACCTTTGCCGACGTTGGCATGATGCGGGCTGGGAGGTCTGGATTGATCCCTTCGTGGCGGTCACGCACGCGTGGGCCAGCCGGATGAGCGTGAATCGTTCCCTGCGGCGACACCACCGCGAGGGCATCCGGCGGTATTTCCGCACACATTACCCGAACCAGAGAGTGCGGAACGCTATCGTGTTCGGCGCGCTCGGTCTGAGTGGTGTACTCGATGCTGTCTTCGGTCGATGGCGCCAACGTGGAGCCCGCTTGCCATGACTGATCTTGCCGTCCTCGCGGGCGCGGCGGCATCCGGGTGGGTGATCACGCGGTTTCTGGTGCCGCCACTGGCGGCCCTCTGTCGTCGGCGGGGATGGTTGGACCAGCCGGGGCCGCGCAAATCGCACCTCCGCCCCACGCCCCGATTGACCGGAGTGGCGCTCTTCGCTGCAATCTGGGTCACTCTGGTTCTGTGCGCCCTGTTCTTGCCCCGCTGGATCGGCGAATTTGCCTCACATGCGACCGTCACGCTCGCGGGCGCCCTGCTCATGCTGGCCCTGGGCGTGGTCGATGATCTGCGGCCATTGTCCGGGCTGGCGAAGCTGATCGGGCAGGCATCGATCGGTTCACTGCTATTCGCAGGTGGAATCGGCTTTGATCGTCTGTGGGTCCCCTTTGTCGGCGGCATCGAGCTGGGCATTCTGTCTTGGCCGGTGACATTGGTATGGTTTCTGGTCTTGGTCAATGCGGTCAACATTATCGATGGCATGGATGGTCTGGCGGTCAGCACCACCGCCGTGGCCACGCTGCCTTTGATCTGGGTCAGTTGGACACTGCACCTGCCGGCGATCTGGATCGGCGCGGCCGCCTTATGCGGCGGGCTGATTGCCTTCTGGAAGTACAATCGTCCGCCCGCGACGGTTTTCATGGGGGATTCCGGCTCTCTGACCCTGGGTTACTTTTTGGCCATCGTCGCGCTCTTGGCGCCGATCAAACGGTTCACGGCTTTGGCCTTTTTTGTGCCGATTTTGGCGCTGCTGTTGCCATTGGCAGAATCAGCATTCGCGTTCGGCCGCCGTTCTTGGGCGCGGACCAATCCGCTTGGCGCCGACTCAGGACACCTGCACCATCGTCTCTTGGATGCCGGCTGGAGCCAAGGGCGAATCCTGATCGCCTACAACGGCTTCGCATTGGCCCTAGGGGCGTTTTGTGTCGGTTTTCGCTATGGCAATCGCCGCCTTCTGGCGATACTGCTCGGCATTTTTGTGTTGTCGATCATTCTGGGCTTGGGTATCATCCTCCGCCAGCGGGTTGGGAGCGGCAGCAATCGCTCTGTTCACAGGGCCACAGAGGGGTAGATGGGACCAGGCACCTATCTCGATTTCGAGAAGCCGGTTGTGGAATTGGAAGCGAAGATTCGCGACATACGCGAATTCGCGCGGGGCGAGAGTGTTGAGCTGTCGCGCGAATTACACCTTCTGGAACGAAAACTCGAGCGCCTCCGTCAGGACACTTTTTCCAATCTAAGTCGTTGGCAGCGTGTGCAGTTGGCGCGACACCCTATGCGCCCCTGCTCACAGGATTACATCGATAAAATGACGACCGGGTTTGTGCCCTTGCACGGTGATCGGGCCTACGGCGATGACCGCGCTCTGATCGGCGGCCCGGCGATGCTTGGGGATCGGCCGATCATGATTTTGGGTCAACAGAAGGGCCGCACGACCAAAGAAAAACTCGCCAACAACTTCGGCATGTGCCATCCGGAGGGATATCGTAAGGCAATGCGACTCATGATCTTGGCGTCGAAATTCGGCCGTCCCGTCGTGATCCTCATCGATACGCCCGGCGCCTTCCCCGGCATACAGGCCGAAGAACGCGGCCAAGCCGAGGCGATTGCCCGGAATCTGCGGGAAATGTCGATTCTGCCCGTCCCGATCATCGTCTCGGTTGTCGGCGAAGGCGCCTCCGGCGGCGCCTTAGGGATCGGTATCGGGGACCGGCTGCTAATGCTGGAGAATGCCTGGTACTCGGTCATCTCGCCGGAGGGATGCGCCGCCATTCTCTGGCCGGGCGAGGCCGCAGCCAATGCACCACGCGCGGCCGAAGCCCTGCGGGTCACGGCGGAGGACATGAGCGAGTTTGGCCTGGTTGATCGGATCGTGCCAGAGCCGTTGGGAGGCGCCCACCGCGACCCGAACACCGCGGCATCGCTCCTGCATGCCACCATACTCGAATGTCTGGTTGAGTTAAGCCCGCAGCCCGTCGACGATCTTCTGGCGCGTCGTCGTGACAAGTACCGGCGCGTCGGCGTGTTTGCCGAGGATGAAACGTTTTGATCGGGGGATGGGCGACGCGCGAATGCTGGATCCTGAATTCCTCCAGATGCTCGTGTGCCCGGCGTGCAAGGGTGACCTCAAGCACGATTCGGATGCCGGGACCCTTGAATGCCTCCGTTGCCGTTTACGCTACCGGATCAAGGATGAAATCCCGATCATGCTGGTGGAGGAGGCCGAGCGATTCTGAACTGCCGTGAATAATCGCATCGACCATGCCCGCTTGGAGACGCCCTCAATGAAATTGTCCAAGTTCTGTGAAGAAGAACTGATGTCGTTCGATCTGTCCGGACCGACCAAGACCGACGTCATCCGCGAGTTGGTCGATCTGGCCGCCAAATCGAGCACGGTGCGCGACCGCGATGAACTCTTGGCGGCCGTTCTGGAGCGGGAGAAACTGGTCACGACCGGCGTCGGATATGGCGTCGCCTTTCCACATGCCAAGACGCGGGCGACGAAGGGAATCATCATCGTCTTCGGCCGCTCCGAAATCGGTGTGGACTTCGAAGCCATGGACAAGAAACACGTGCATCTGTTCTTTCTGATCGCGGCGCCAGAGGATGCCATCGGGGCGCATCTGAACGTCATGGCGCGGCTGTCCTACATCATGAAAAGCGAGAAGAACCGCGAACGGCTGATGCGGGCCCGGACGGCCGGCGAAGTCATGCTGATTTTGGATTCGGCGCCCTAACCGAATGCCGGCGGGAGGCGCGGCGTGTGGCGGCGGTTTGTCTGGTGGTCATCCAAGCGGCCCACGGTTCTGCCGTGGGCCTTTGTGCTGTCCGGGTTGCTCCTTCTGTCGGGCTCGGGCGCGCGATCGACCATCTCCGGATTATTCGTGCGCTTGGTTTATGCTCCCTTTTTGGCAGTACACTACCGCATCGCCGCCGGGGCCGAAGTCTTCGCTGAGAATCACGACTTGAAGGCCCGGTTGGCGGTTCTCGAAGTCGACAATCAGCGTCTGCGCGAGGCGGCCATCGAGAATGGCCGTTTACGCCGCCTCTTGGACTTCACACCGGGGTGGCGCGGGCGGTCCATCGCCACCGAAGTCGTCGGTCCCTTGGCGCCCGGATCGGGCATCCTCTGGATCGGCGCCGGTTCGCGACGATTCATTCAGGCCGAATGGCCGGTGGTCTCCGAGGATGGCCTCTTGGGACGGGTTGCCGAGGTCTCGCCCGATTTGTCGCGCGTGCGGACGATCTGGGACCGTCTCCTGCGCGTGGCGGCTTACGATCAACGCAGCCGGGTAACCGGCATCGTCGAATGGGAGTCGGGAGCGAACCTGCGGCTCAATTACGTCATGCGCTCGGCCGACGTGCGCCCGGGCGACACCGTGATCTCTTCCGGCTGGGGCGGTGTCTTTCCCAAGGGATTAATCATCGGCTCGGTGGCCAAAGTCGACACGCTCATGTTGGGTGATTTTCTGAACGTATCCGTCAAACCGGCCGTGCGTCCTGACCGGCTTGAGGAAGTCTTCGTCATCCAGCCGGTGCCGAACGATACACTGGATAGCGAAGATCAGGGGGCGCCATGACCCTGCTGCGCTGGCTACTCTTGGTGATTAGTGTCGTGGTCTATCGGGTGTGGTTTCCCGAACCACCGCTGCCGCCGCCGATGCGTTTGGATTACGATCTGGTGGTCATCGCCGCTGTCGCGTTGTATCGGGGGGGTGGCATTGGAACAATTGCCGGGTGGGGGATCGGCTTTCTGGCCGCGGCCACCGATCCGGACCGGATGGCATGGGGGGGACTCTTGGGGGCGTGTCTGGGTTGGACGGTCGGCGCCGGCAAGGAACGTCTCTTTCTCGAATATGCGGTTTCGCGGTGGATGGTCTTCTGGGGTGTATTGGTGCTTTACAAATTCGTCGACCTTGTTGTGATGACGCGTGGTGACGGGGGCTTGCTATTGGCATCGTTGTTCTCGGGCGTGCTGGCGTCTTCTGGACTGACCGCCACCGTGGGAGCAGTCGCCACGATCATCTGGGAACGGACACGGCCCCCCCATCGGATAACTGCGGCCATGGCTGTCGATGATTCCAATTGACCCTATGGAACCCCCGGTCGCGGCGGCTGCCTATTCCACCTGAGAGATTGGTTGGACTGAAATGACTTGGGAAGTCCGTCGCCAGATTCTGCTGGGGGCCGTTGTCCTCATGCTGGGATTGCTGGCAACGCGCCTGGCCTTTATGCAGTTGGTCCAAGTCGACGATTACCGACGCATCGCCAACGACAATCAGATTCGCATGATGCCCATTCCGGCGCCCCGCGGGCGGATACTGGACCGTCACGGCGTGGATTTCGTTGACAATCGCCTCTCCTATACCGTGGCGGTGCTCCCCACCGATTTTCGTGGCGAGAAACCGCGCACGCGACTGGCCGATGCCCTGGGTGTCAGTCGCGAAGACCTCGTGGCACGGCTGCGCCGTCGCTCGGGGCTTCCCATGGAGCCGTTGTCCGTGCAGCACGACGCCGATTCCCGGATGATCGCCCGCCTGGAGGAACGCATCGAGGAGTTTCCCGGTGTCGTCATCGAGACCGAGCCGGTCCGTGAATACCCGATACCTCCTTGGGCCGGACACCTCTTCGGGTATGTGCGCGAAGTCGGCGAGGACGACATGAAGAGGACCGATCGCTCGGGAGCGCCGCTGCGCGGACTGGTTGGCGCCAGCGGTCTGGAGAAGCGCTACGACGACGTTCTGCGCGGCATCGACGGTGTCGTCTACCGGCAGGTCAACGCCTTCGGGCAGGTGACGGGGCCCATGCCGGGGTATCAGACGGTCCCGCCGACGCCCGGTGAGGACCTGATGCTGGCGGTCGACGCCGACTTGCAGCGGTTGGCTGATTCGCTGTTGTCGGCATACGTCGCCGGCACCGTGGTAGCCATGGATATCCACTCCGGCGCCGTTCTCTGCTTCGTGACGCGACCGGGCTTCGATGCCAATACCTTTTCGGGCGGGATGTCCTCGGCGGAATGGGCCGGTTTGCGGGATGACTCCTTGCATCCTCTCCTCAATCGGGCGGCGATGGGCGTGTACCCGCCCGGATCGACGGCGAAATTGCTGACTGCTGCGGCGGGGTTGGATGCAGGGGTTGTGACCGAATCAGACCACTTTGGCGCCTGCACCGGTGGGTACCGTTTTGGCAATCGCGTCTTTCACTGCTGGCGGCCGGAGGGACACGGCTCGCTCACACTCTTGGGTGCGATTGAACAGTCGTGCGACGTGTATTTTTATCAACTCGGAGCCAGAATCGGTCTGGATACGTGGTCCCAAGCCGCGACCCGCGCGGGATTTGGCAAACCGACCGGGATCGATCTGCCGGGCGAGGCCGCCGGAGTCGTTCCCTCGCGGGCGTATTTCGACCGTGTCTACGGGAAAGGGGAGTGGACCGGAAGTCTGGTGGTCAATCTGGCGATCGGGCAGGGGGAATTCGGCGTGACCCCGTTGCAATTGCTCGTCTTCTATGCCGCGATGGCCAATGACGGTCTCGCCATGAAACCGCACCTGGCGTTGGCCACCCGTGGACCCGATGGGCACTGGGCCTATGTGCAACCGGAGCAGTCATTCCAATTGCCTTACAGCGCTTCGGCTCTGTTACTGTTGCGCGAAGGATGTCGGCGGGTTGTGCAGGATCCATCCGGGACGGCTCACGCCATCTACGACGATGTTTCACGCATGGCCGGCAAGACCGGTACGGCGCAGAATCCCCACGGTAACGAGCACGCCTGGTTCGTGGGATATGCTCCGGCGGAAGCGCCCCAGATTGCGGTGGTGGCGTTGGTCGAAAACGCCGGGCATGGGTCGACCTATGCCGCCCCAATCTGTAGAGCGATTGCGAAGGCGTATCTGCGACCGCCGGTCGACAAAGGTCCTGTCACGGTCGCGGACGACTCCCTATCCTCTCGACCATGATCGCGGGGTCTGTCGAAAAGGCCGGGCGCGGCGGGCCGCGCCCCTACCGGACAGCTTGCTTTCGATCGTAGGGGATCCTTGTCGCAGTACGTGGGATACCGAAAGCAGAAGGGCCCCAACTCGTGGGGCCCATTGAAGATGCAAGACTCCTGAGATTCGAGGTCGGTTCTACCGATGTCCGCGTGCGTGGCCGCCACTGTGTGAACGACCGCCCGACATCCCTGCTGCCGGGCGTGACGGGGAGGCGAAATGCGACGGGCGAAATTGCGAACGACCGCCCGACATTCCGCCTACCGTCCGTGACGGGGCGGCGAAGCGAGACGGGCGAAATTCGGAATGTCCAGCGGGCGCGGATGACAGTGCACGATAGAACAAACTCCCGCCGGAACCGCCGTGGCCGGAGCCCTTGCGCTTGGCGGCGGGTTGCCCGGTCGATGGTGTGGTCGAGGTGGGCGGCGTGGCACTCGTGCCGCGTTTTTGCACAGCCCCCGTGCTGGGCCGGGCAACTCCGGTAGATCCGGAGGTCTTTCTCCTGGCATACGGGTTCGTGCTGGTCGACCCGGCACCCGTTCCTCTGGCTCTTTGCGCTTGCGACCGCGTCGTCATAACCGAAGTGGTAGAGATGGACTTTCGACGGGTGGTCCACGCGCCGCCTCGCGAGGTCGTGACCGTTGCTCCCGAGCGTTTCGCGTACGCGAATGTCCCACGGTTCACGGCTGTCGTGGCGACCACGCCTCGGTATGGCTTCGATCGGGCAACTACATAGGTCGAGCGCTGCACCGCGGGAGATGATTTGACCACCGCGTAATGGGTAATCCCCATACCGCCCCGTCGGGCGACCCGTTGCCGGGCATAGAAGCCGCCGGAGTAATACCCGCCGACGTAATTGTGGCCGGAGTAGTAGAATGGGTCACAGTATCCGTAGCGATACGGCTCATGGTAGAAGCGGGGGCCGTACCAACGATCCCACCAGAACGGGTCGGAGGCGTACCAATTCCAACTCCAGAAGGGATCGTAGTACCCCCATCCCACCGACCAGTAGGGATCATACCCCCAGAAGGCCGAGCCATACCCGCCATTCCAACCCCAGCCACCGGAGAGGTAGATGTTGGTGTGGTTCTGATCGTTGTCATCTGTCCGGTTGGCAGGCTGCTCCGATTCCTCTTCGACCGAATCGTTTCCGGTCTGAACGAGTACGCCCAAGAGAGCATCGACTACGGCATCGCCGCACCCTTCCGACCGAATGCGCGCCCAATCTGCTCCTGTCAGCGGCTGATCCAAACCGGCCGCATCGACAATCTTGGCAATTCGCTCCGCCGAGAACCCGGCGTGGCACAGATCAATGATGTCCTCGGTGTTCATGGCCCGCGCTGTAGCGCCGAACAACATGGCCAATCCAATTGCCAGTAGGAGACGTTTCATAACCACCACTTCCTTTCCATCCGCCCTATGGGCGCCATTCACATAATGGTACGCCGGGTGAGGGCGTTTCGTACCAGAAAACAGCGAAAAATGTGCCGAATCGGATTTTGCATCTGGCGGCGCAAGCGCTTGTCGGGCAAAGCGTCACCTCAACCACGCGATTTGAGGTTCCAATTTAGACTCAAATTAGGGCATCCGACTTTCCCCGGTTGACAGTATTTGTGCGCCGGGGCACTTTATGGCCGTGCCATCGCTACTGAAACAGAAGTTGCAGAAGTTGGCCAGGGACCTGGACCCGATTCTGGTCGGCAGCGCTCTGGCCCTGACCGCCATCGGTGTCCTGCTCATCTACTCGGCGCAACATGACATGCCCGATCCCAAGGATCGGATTCTGTGGAGCCGGCAGCTCATGTGGTGGGTGGTCGCCATGGTCTGCTTCGTTCTGTCCGCCTGGCTCCCGCTACGGATGCACGAGGTCTTCGCCTATGTCTACTTGGGAGCCGTGGCGCTGCTCCTGATGGCGCTTTTGTGGCTCGGAGTCGGCACTTCCGGGCAGTGGATTTCCCTCGGCCCCGCCTACTTGCAGCCCTCCGAACCGGCCAAGCTCGCTCTTCTGTTTGCCTTGTCGCGCTACCTGGCCTATCTGAATCGCCCGATCATCGGCTGGAAACCGCTCTTTCAGCTGGGATTGCTGGTGGCGCCGATCTGGTTTCTGGTGATCAAGCAGCCCGATTTGGGGACCTCGCTCGTGTTCTGGGCGCTGACCCTCGTCTTGGTTTTCTGGGCGGGGGCGCCGCCTCTATCACTGTTTCTTCTGATCTCGCCCTTGATCAGTCTGGTCCTGGCATTCAACTGGATTGCCTGGATCATCTACCTGGCCGTGCTGTTGGCAGCGCTGTTCATCAGCCGTCCCCGGCTGATCATGTCGGTTGGTGTCGTGGCCGCCAATGTTCTGTTCGGGATCGTTACGCCGTTGGCGTGGAACAAATTCATGCCGTACCAGAAAATGCGCATCCTGGTCTTTCTTGATCCGGGGAGCGATCCGCGCGGGTCCGGATACCAGATCATCCAGTCCAAAGTGGCCATCGGCTCGGGGGGATTCTGGGGGAAGGGGTTTCTGCACGGGACTCAGACGGCGCTCAATTTCCTGCCCGAGAAACACACCGATTTCATCTACTCCGTCGGCGGCGAAGAATTGGGTTTTTGGGGGGGGATGCTGATCCTGATTCTCTTTGGTCTTTTTCTGTGGCGCGCCATCGACACCGGTTATCTGGCGCGCAATCGCTTCGCCCGATTCCTGGTGGTGGGCGGGGCCGGAATCACGGCGTTTCAACTTCTCGTCAATGTCGGCATGACGCTGGGCCTCATGCCGGTCACCGGCCTGCCTCTGCCGTTTGTCTCCTATGGCGGGAGTTCTCTGTGTCTCTTCTGGGTGTTAACGGGGCTCACCGTCAATGTGCGCCGTCGCTGGCAGGATTACTGAAATGCCCGCCGGTTCCATCCAGAGTTCGAAGGCGGGCGCAGGGCAGAACTCTCCGCGCTTTATCCTCGATGCCCTCGCCAATCTGGTTTTCCCGTTTCACTGTCCGATCTGCGAGGCCATCACCGATCTGCGCGAACGGCCGTGGTGCGATGCTTGCGGGCGTCGGGTCGGACTCTGGACAAAGAGCTTCTGCCCGCAATGCCGACGATTTCGCTCCGAGAACTGGCGCCCATGCCCTGGGGAGCATGACGAATTGCAGCCGGTCCGCGTCAGAGCGTTGGGGGCCTATGACGACGCCTTTGGGCCAGTGGTGCGCGGGCTGAAATACGACGGGCTGCAGGCTTTGGCCGCGCCCCTGGGGTGTCTCCTCGCCGAGCGGCTGCGCGGCTGCGTCGCCGATTTTCACGCGGTCGTCTCCGTGCCAACGGTGCCGCGCAAGCGCCGCGAACGGGGATTCGGGCATGCCGAGTTGATCGCAACTCACTTGGCCGATGCTTTGAACTTGCCCTACTTGGTCGAAGCAATGCGGCTGCTCCGTCGGGTGGATGATCAGACCCGCCTGTCACCCACGGAGCGCCAACGCAATGTCGAAGGCGCATTCGGCGTCGGCGATCCAGCGGAGATTCGCGGGTGGAACATCCTCTTGGTCGACGATGTGATGACGACGGGAGCAACTCTGGGAGAGGCATCACGGGCACTTGTAGCCGCCGGGGCTACGAACGTGGCCGCGGCGGTCGTGGCGTTGAATGTCGGCGAGACCGATGATACTCGGTGAGATCATGCCTTGGCAAGAGTGGCCATGAACACACTGTCTCCCGGTCGGTCTGGCAGTGAAAACCCCGGAACGGGGCGCCCGAAGGCGTCCGGCCTGCAGCGCTGGATCGAACGTTATCTGGATCATCTCGTGCTGGCCGCCGGACGGTCTGCCAACACACTGTTGAGTTACCGGCGCGATCTGGTCCGCTATGAGTCCTTCTGCGTCCAGCGGGGGATTGCCGACCCCGATGACGTGACGCCGCAGACGATCGGCGAATTCGTCGCCTCCCTGACTCAGGTGGGGTTAGCCGCTGCGTCGGTGGCCCGTTCCCTGTCCGCCGTCAAGAATTTCCACCGGTATCTTTTGCGGCAGGATGTCTGCAAGCAGAACCCGGCGCGGCCGGTGGCGGGGCCACGGTTGCCGCGCAAACTCCCCGATGTCCTCTCCGTTCGGCAGATGCAGCAGTTGCTGGCTGCACCTCCCGATGCCGATCCCGACTCGGTGAGGGACCGCGCGATTCTGGCCATCTTGTATGGCTGTGGTCTGCGTGTCTCCGAGGCGGGCGGACTGGTCTTGGACGACGTCGACTTTGACCATCGGTTTGTTCGCGTGCGCGGCAAAGGGAACCGGGAGAGATTGGTTCCCTTCGGCGCTCTGGTGTCGAAGGCCTTGAGAGTCTATCTGGACGGGCCGCGCCGTAAACAGGATCGCAACGGCCAGGCCGACAGCGTATTTCTCAGCCGTCGCAAGCAGGGGCTGTCGCGCATGGGGCTGTGGCTTATTGTGCGTAAAGCGGCGCTGCGAGTTGGGCTGGCTGGACGGGTCTCGCCGCACACCTTCCGGCATTCGTTTGCCACCCACCTGATCGAGGGGGGCGCCGATCTACGCGCCGTGCAGATGATGCTGGGCCATCAGTCGGTCTCGACCACCCAGATCTACACACATTTGGACCGGGCCCATCTGCGCCGGGTCCATCGGCAGTTCCATCCCCTCGAAGCGGGATGGTCCAGACCGCACTAAACTCTTTCGAAAATGGCATAAGATTCGCGTCCTCAGGCGTCGAAATTACGATTAGGGGCGGGATACTCAGACCCTCGGGCCGTACGTGCCGCCCGAGGAAGATAGGGTTCTATCGTCCGGCCAGGCGGAGCCGTCGCGACCATGATTTGTGCGTACAAGAACAGCGATTCATCCGAGTGGTCCAAGGCGTTGCAGGACGCCTTGGCGCCCTATTATCCCCAATTGGTTCCCTTCGACGATCTGCAGGAATTGGCGGATGTGGCGCTGCGGACGCTTCTGGATATCGTCATTATTCCCGTCGGGTCACCGGCCGCCAAGGCCATCTCCCTGGCCCTGGGGGCCAAAGCCATCCCGGCACTGACCGTCGTGCCGGTCGTGCTGTGGCATCCCGACCCCGACCCATGCTGCGCGCAGGAGATTCTGGATTCGACCGTGGATGATCTGATCCTGGGGCCATTCTCCGATCCGGCGGCGGCGGCGCGGCTGCGGCTGGTCCTGCGGCGCAGCTGGCGCGATCTGGACGTCAATCCCTCCAGCCGTTTACCCGGTCCGACTACGATCGAGCGCGCTGTGTCCGGGCGCATCGCCAACCATGACCATTTTTCGGTCTGCTACGCCGACCTCGACGATTTCAAGGCGTACAACGATTACTACGGGTACTTCTATGGCGATAAGGTCATCAAACTCTGCGCGCGGGTGATACGCGAAACGGTCTTCGATCACCAGCCCGATGGGTTCGTCGGGCACATCGGTGGCGACGATTTCGTCTTTCTCATCGACCCGAAAAACGTCAAGCCGACCTGCACCGCGATCCTCAAGCGATTCGATGCCGAGATCGCCTTATGCTATGAAGCGCGCGACCGCCGCAACGGCTACATCATTTCCAAGAACCGTCGCGGCACGCCGGAGACCTACTCCCTCATGACACTCTCCATCGCCGTGGTGACCAACCATGGCGATACTTTCACACACGTCGGCGAAATCTCCCACATGGTCGCCGATCTCAAACACTACACCAAGACTCTGCCCGGCTCCAACTTCATGATCGAGCGCCGGACGAAGTATTAGCGACGAACCGTCAGACTACCGCGGCGTCCGCGGTGTGGCCAAAACCGAGTCGATCTTGGTCAGAAGCCGCTGGGCCGATTCGTTCGTGGGATCGATGGACAGGGCTTGACGGCACTGGTTTTTGGCGGCTTCAGTGCTGTCCAGGCGGGTGTAGGCGACCGCCAGATCGTAATGGATGGCTGTGGAGCGGGGTTCGAGGCAGAGCGCATGCCGGAATGCTGAGACCGCGTCGAGGCCATACCCTGCCTGGGTGAGAACGGCGCCGAGATTCGTCCAGACATTCGGGTTGTCGGGCGCGTGGCGGGCGGCGGCTCGGAGTAGATCGGCGGCTTCCTGATAGTTCTTGGCGGCGGCATAGATGATCGCCAGACCGCTGTACGCGGGGGCAAAGGTCGAATCGGCTCCGATGGCATCGCGATAATGAAGGACCGCCGTGCCGGTCTGGCCACGCGCCTCGGCGACCTGCGCCAGGTTGAAATTGGGTTGCGCCAAAGCCGGATTGGTCCGCACGGCGATGCGGAATGCCCCCTCCGCTTTCGTCGTATCTCCCTGACCAAGGTAGGCCAATCCAAGGTTGTTCATCACTTCGGCGTCGGTCTGGCGGGCCCGCAGATAAGAGAACGACATGGCCACGGCCGAATCGAACTGTTTGGTGCGCACCAGATCGAAGGCGAGATTGCGACGTGACGCCAGATGCGTCGGCGTGGCCCGCAGCGCCTTCTCGTACAAATCCACCGCCGATTGGTAGTCGCCCTGATGGTCGTAGACCAATGCCAGTTGGTAGTCGGTAAAGGCCGGATTCGTCATGATGCGCTCGATCACCGGCAGATTAAGCCCGCAACCCAGGAGAATTCCGGCCACGGCGATGACGATGATGGGGCCGCGCTCGCCGGATCTCCACCGGCTGGCGAGGTTCCAGCACACCGCCGCCTCGGTCAATACGAGTAAAGGCAGGATCGGCAGCCGGTGACGCGCCGTGACCAAGAAGCCAATCACCGTTACGGCGTACAGCAACACAAGAACGGTCAGCGGCCGCGCCCGCGCCGAGATGGTCCACGCGTACAGCAGCCCCAGGAGCCCGAAGGGCACGATCACACCGAAAGGGAAGTAGACCAAAGCATGATGGACCAGCACGTTCAGAAGACTGGAGTAACGGGCGTAGGCGTAGATATCCGTCTGATCGCCGACCTCGTACCCGTTGAATAAGTAGTAGGTTTTCTTCAAGAGGCGGGCGACTGCCTCGCCGGGACTTCGCAGGAAGTACTGGATCGCACGGTTGGTCCAAAACGAGGAAATCTCGGAAGGTTTAAGCGGATGCCCGGCGAGCACGCCGGCAGCCGAATCGGTCTTGGGGACGAATTCGTTCCATCCCACCGACTCGTCCAGCTCCAGTTCCGGCATCGTCATGGTCAAGCCGTCGGCGGTCGGGTTATTGCCCAAGTAGAGATTGACTCCGCCCTGATAAGAGATGAGAACCGCATCGTGCCCGATCACGGCATTGCGCAACGTCACGGGCGCAATCGGAATCAACAGACCCAGGGTGGCGAGAAGGGGGCCGTGCCAGCGCCGGATTCTGCCAGTGGCGGTTGCCCGGTCGTGACGGACCGACCACATCCAGAATGCCGGTACGGTCAGAAGGACATTGGGACGGGCAATCGCCGCCAAGCCGAGCACGAACCCCACCGCCAGCCAGCGCCACGGACGGAAGGGGAGATGGCCATATTCACACACCGCCAGCCAGATGGCCCAGAGCACGAGCGGCACGACAATGACTTCGAGCAGCAATTCCGTTTCGTAATAGATCATCGTTCCGTAGATGGCCCAGACCCAGCCGGCGGTGAATCCAACCCGTCGTCCGAAAACCCGCATGCCGACGAGACAGACCAATCCCGCCGACAGCGCTCCGATCGCGGCCTGGGTGATCTTGATCGCCCAAAGTCCATCGCCGAACAGTTTGATCCAGATGCCCAAGAGGTAAGGGTAGAGGGGAGCGCGGTAGAAGACCCCGGTTCCCAGCCAGTCGCCGCCGGCGATCGCTTTCGCCCACAGGTAATGCCATTTTGAGTCGACGGCCGGATCGAAGAAGCCGGGATAATGGCGGCAGAGCTGCCAGAGAACGATGAGCCGAATCAGGAACGCCCCGGCTACGATGGCGCCAAGCCAGAATCGATCCCTACGTGAGGCCAGACCCCTTGGGTCGCCCGGATCCTCCGGGGTTCGCAACGACACGGGTGAATCGGGGGCGGTTTTCCTGCGGTGCTGTTTGTCGGCGGCCACGGCGCGTATTATACGTGCATGGGCGTTTCGGCGAAACAGACCGAAAGGGTCAAATGCAAGGTTTCGAGGTAATGATAAGGGTCGTTGACCGCATCGATCCGCGTGTCATTCTCCTTGGGTTCTTCTCCACGGCCCTCTGGATCGGAACCGCCTCGACTGGGCTTTCGACGGCGGCATGGGCCGGATCGCTCACGGTCGTGTCTTGGGGAGTCCGCCGCTCCCTGCCGGATCGATTGCGATTGCCACATCATTGGCTTTGGTGGATGCTCGGAATGGCCCTGCTGACGTTTCTGCTGCACATGGTCTTCTCCGGCTCTGGGGCAGAACCATTCTTTCGTGTCGGGCCCGTGACACTCTACTCCCAAGGCGCCGTTCTCGGATTCCGGATGGCCATGCGTCTGTGGGCATTCGTCTGTCTCTCCATCACGGCGCTCTCCTGTTTGTCACCGGGTCGCCTGACGGCAGGCGTCACGCGAATGCTCATGCCGCTGCGGTTTCTTGGCTTCCCCGTGGCGTCGCTGTACTACTTTGTGTTCTTCCTGCTCCGCATGTTTCCGACTCTCATGGATGAATCGCAGGTCATTCGTCTGGCGCAGCGCTCGCGCGGAATCCGTTTCAACGGGTCCATTGTGAAACGTTCGCGTGCGTCTGCGGCCGTTGCGGTGCCGGTTCTGGCCGCCGGCTTACGTCGCTCCGATCGACTGGCCATGTCACTGGCCGCACGCGGGTTTGACGCACGACGTATCCCTCTCGCGGTCGGCGCAATGCGATTTGCAGCACTGGACTGGGCTGTGGCAGGCGTGCTGTTACTCGGCTGGGGTGGCTGGGTCGCTGCACGGCTGATCTGAGGACCGCAGGTGCGCTACCGTCTGGACGTGGCCTTTCATGGCCGGGATTTTCACGGCTGGCAGAGGCAGCCGGGGCCGCGCACCGTTCAGGGCGAATTGGAAACTTGGCTGACATGTCTTCTCGGTTCGGCTGATCCGCTTGCGGTCACCGGCGCCGGGCGCACCGATGCCGGTGTTCACGCGGCGGGCATGGTCGCGCATTTTGACTCGTCCACACCCTTTGCTCCCTCCGATCTGTGCGCACGCCTCCGGTCGGCCTTGCCCCATGATGTCGTGGTGAGTTCGATCACACCCGTCCGTGACGACTTTCACGCCCGCTACAGCGCTATGAGCCGCACGTATCTTTATCGCATCAGCACCGAGCCGTCACCATTCGATGCTGACCGTGCGTGGCATGTTCACGCGTCTCTCGACGCCGCGCTTCTGGATTCCGAGGCGCGGGACATTCTCGGAGAGCATGACTTCTCAGGATTTTGCCGCGCGAAGTCGCGCAAAGACAATACCCAATGCCGGATTGTCGAGTCGTCGTGGCGGCGACAGGATGGGACGCTGATCTATGAAGTCCAAGCCGACCGATTCCTGCACGAAATGGTGCGCCTCCTGGTCGGGACCATCGTCGACGTGGCGCGCGGGCGATTCCCCGCGGGACGTGCGCAGGAAATCCTGCGCACGGGTGACGTCACGCTCTGCGGCGAGGCCGCGCCGGCGCATGGGCTGACGCTGCACAGGGTTGAGTACCCTCCAGATGGCTCCACCCCGCGCGATTCCAGTTGAATGGAAGGCGGCCGTGACCTAACTTACAGTGCTGGAACGGAAAACCGGGGAGGACGAGTGAAAATCTTTTTGGATACGGCCAATGTGGCGGAGATTCGCGAGGTGGCCGACTGGGGCATTCTGGATGGGGTCACGACAAACCCGTCTTTGGTCTCGAAAGAGGGACGCAGCTTCGACGACATCCTCCACGAGATCGTCCGAATTGTCAGCGGGCCGGTGTCGGCCGAGGTTGTGGCCGAGGCGGCCGACGAAATGGTCGAACAGGGTGTACGCCTGGCGGCTTTGGCCCCGAACATCGTCGTGAAAATCCCGATGACCATCGAGGGTCTCAAAGCGCTCCGGCGTCTGTCGGAAAAGGAAATTGCCACCAACTGCACCCTGGTTTTCAACGCCACCCAGGGACTTCTGGCCGCGAAGGCGGGGGCGAGTTTTGTGTCGCCCTTTCTCGGACGGCTCGATGACATCGGCCACAACGGGATGGACCTGATCGGCCAGTTGGTGACCATCTTTGACAACTATGCCCTCGACACGGAGGTCTTGGCCGCGTCGATCCGCAGCCCGTTGCACGTGGTCGATGCCGCCCTGCATGGCGCCGATGCCTGCACGATGCCGTTCAAGGTTCTGCAGTCCATCGTCAGACACCCCCTGACTGACTTGGGCAATGCCGCCTTCACCCGCGACTGGCAGAAGTTGACACCCGCGCAACGTGCCGCGGCGGTGGTGCAGGCGTGATGACGCTCCGCCTGACGGCGAGCCGGCCATGATTGATCGGTACACCCGCCCAGCCATGGCGCAATTGTGGTCGGAAGAGAATAAGTTTGCCGTCTGGCTGGACATCGAGATTCTGGTGTCAGAAAAACTGGCCCAGATGGGCATCATCCCGCGCGGCGTGCCCTCACGCATGCGCAAGCGGGCACGTTTCGACGTTGAGCGGATCGAGCGCATCGAAGCGGAAACGCGCCATGACGTCATCGCCTTTCTCAAGGACGTCGGCAGGCATCTCGGCGACGACGAACAATATCTCCACTACGGTCTGACGTCGTCCGACGTCGTGGACACCGCGTTGGCGGTCCGGATGGTCCAGGCCGGCGACCTGTTGTTGCAGGCGCTGAATCCGCCGATCCGGCGCACGGCCGCGTTGGCGCGCCGCTACATCGACACGCCGATCGCCGGGCGGACTCATGGTGTCTTCGCGGAGCCGACGGCGCTGGGGCTGAAGTTTGCTTTGTGGCATGCGGACCTTAAGCGCGGACGGCGACGGCTGAGATCGGCCATCTATGGAATTGCCGTGGGCAAATTGTCGGGGGCGGTGGGGAATTTTGCCCACCTTGATCCTCGGGTCGAAGCGTACGTCTGCCGCAAACTCGGACTGCGGCCCGCGCCGATCTCCACGCAGGTCTTGCAGCGGGACCGTCATGCCGAGTACATCTTCGCCGTGGCCGCCCTCGGCGCCACGATCGAAAAGATCGCGCAGGAAATCCGGCTCTTGCACCGCACCGAGACGGGCGAACTGACCGAGGGATTTGCCTCGGGCCAACGGGGCTCATCGGCCATGCCCCACAAGCAGAATCCGATCACCTGCGAACGGCTCTGCGGCCTGGCGCGGGTGTTGCGCGGATATGTGATTCCCGCGCTCGAAAACGTGGCGTTATGGCACGAGCGCGACATCACCCATTCATCGGCCGAGCGTGTCGTGATTGCCGATGCGACCACGCTTCTGGACTACATGCTGGGGCTCCTCGATTATGTCCTCGGGACGCTCGGTGTTCATCCAGATCGGATGCTGGAGAATTTGCGGCGCCTCGGGTCCGAGATGTTTTCGCAGCGTCTGCTTCTGGCTTTGGCGGAAGGGCTGGGTTCCCGCGATCAGGCCTACGCGATCGTGCAACGGATCGCTCTGGAGCGGAAGGGGCAAACGACATTTGAGGATCGTGTGCGCGCCGATCAGATTGTGCGCCGCCACCTGGCCGAGCGGCAACTGGACTCGGTGTTCGATCTGCGTCCCTATCTGCGGCGGTCACGGTTGATCTTGAAGCGCGCGTTGGCGCAATCATAAGGTTCCCAGAGCGATCTCATGGAACGGGACGGTTGGCGGTTTGTCATGCCCGCATTGGTGGTCGGCCTCGCCGGGCTGTGGCTGGTCGAGTCCGTTCCCATCCTGGCATGGCCGCTGATCGTGACCGGGTTCCTATCGGTTCTCGCGTTCGCGTTCTTCTTTCGCGATCCTGAGCGCAATCCGCCGGATGATCCGGGCGCCATCGTTGCCACCTCCGATGGCACAATCCTCGAGGTCGAGTCGACGCCTGATGGGGGGGTGCGGATCGACACGTTCTTGTCGGTTTGGAATGTGCACGTGAACCGCGCCCCAGTTGCCGGCACCGTCACCGAGAGCCGGCATCAACCCGGCGCATTTGCCGTCGCGCATCTTCGGGTGGCGGGTTCACGCAATGAGCGCCACGATCTGGTTATCGAGAGCGCCTTGGGCCCGATCCGATCCGCGCAAATCGCGGGAATTCTCGCCCGGCGGATCGTCTGCCGGGCGCGGTTGGGCGACGTGCTCGGCTGCGGCGAACGGATCGGTCTGATCCGTTTCGGCTCGCGGGCGCAGGTGTTTATCCCGGCCGGCTTCGACGCATTGGTCCGTCCGGGCAGCAAAGTGCGCGGCGGCGTGACGGTGATTGCGCGCCGTGGGGCTGGGTCGATGGGGGAGAAGGATCCCGCCTGACATGCGCAACTTTCGCGGCATTTTCCCCGGGATGTTCACCATGGGGAACCTCTTTTGCGGGTTTCTCGCGATCTTGTCGTGCATGGACGGCGAGGTCGAGCACGCCTGCCGTTTCATTCTGCTGGGTTTCTTTCTCGATGGGCTGGATGGTCTGGTGGCCCGCGTGTCGCACGGCGCGACCCGCTTCGGGGTCGAGTTGGACTCGTTGGCCGACCTGGTGACCTTCGGATTGGCGCCCGCGATTCTGGTCTATTCGTTCAAACTCAAGCTGCTCGGCAGGTGGGGCTGGGTTCTGGGGTTCGTGTTTGTCATGTGCGGCGCCTTTCGGTTGGCGCGGTACAACCTGACCACCAAGTCCGGCCCGCGCCGCGGCTTCGAAGGGCTGCCGATTCCGGCGGCGGCTTCGCTTGTCGTATCGTACACCATGTTCAGTTACGACCTCTGGGACCAGCTGCGTTTCGTCAAATTTCTCGTCGTCATGGTGATCGTCAGTTCCGGCCTGATGGTCTCCAGCGTGCCTTACGAAGACAAGCCGACAAGTTGGCGCACGATTCGCGACCGCATCAAGTTCGTGTATCTGTTCGTCGGTGTGTTGGCGATCATCATCGACCTGCCGAAGACGCTCTTCCCACTGGTGGTAGTGTACGTTCTCTCCGGCGTCGTGCGCGAGGTGTTCGACTTGGTGCATGGGAACAACGGCCGCAGCGAACGCCGGACGGGTGCGTCTTCTACAATCGATAGAGCCGCCACTGATCCGCAGAACTCGCCTTAGATGGATGATCACGGCTGTCCTGGCACTTCAAGGGTGCAGGAATGCCATGCGAATCAAGAAAAGCGCTTTGGATTGGCGTGCCAGCCGGGTATACTGATGACGTGAGCGCGGACGGGTGAGCCGCCAGGATGATGGTAACCGGAACGGTCACTGTGAGATTGAAGCCGGGTGTCTTGGACCCGCAGGGTCAGGCCATCCGCCGGGCCTTGGAACAGATGGGGTTTGAATCGGTTCACAATGTACGAACTGGACGGACTTTTGAAATCCAACTGGACGCCCCCGATCCGGCGTCGGCGCATGGCCGCTTGACGGAAATGTCGCAGAAATTACTGGCCAATCCGGTCGTGGAAACCTTCTCGGTGGAGGTGAAATCGTGAGAGTCGGCGTGGTCACATTCCCCGGTTCCAATTGCGATTATGACGCCTACGCCGCCTTCCGCCACGTTTTGGATTATCCGGTCGAGTTCCTCTGGCATGGCGATGCCGACCTTCACAACGTGGACTGCGTGATCCTCCCCGGCGGGTTCGCCTTCGGCGACTACCTGCGGGCGGGAGCGATCGCCCGTTTTTCGCCGGTGATGCGCTCCGTGATTGCGTTTGCCGAGACGGGCGGTCTGGTGTGGGGCATTTGCAATGGCTTCCAGGTTCTCCTGGAAGCGGGACTTCTGCCCGGCGCCATGCGGCGGAATGCCTCGATGCGTTTTGCCTGCCAATGGGTCCGAATCAAAGTCGAGTCGACGCAAACGCCATTCTTGCTGGGATGCCGGAAGGGGCAGATCCTGCGCATGCCGATCGCTCATGCCGAGGGGAATTATTTCGCTGACGAGGACGTTCTCGATGAACTGGAAGACTCCGGGCGCGTGGTGCTGCGTTACGTCAGAGCCGACGGTACTCCCGATCCCCGCGCCAATCCCAACGGGTCGCGGCGCAACATCGCCGGGATCATCAACGCGCAGGGGAACGTTCTGGGGATGATGCCGCATCCCGAGCGGGCCGTGGAGCGGATTCTGGGCAGCGACGATGGGCTGGCCATGTTTCACTCGCTGGTGGGGGCCGGTGTTGTCGCGTCCGGTGTGCCGACGCAGACGGTGAAGCCGGTCGAACGACGGGCGCAGGTGTGAAGGGGCGCGAACTCTCCTTCTTGATCGTCGGCATCGTCATGGCCGCCGTGGGAGGGGCCGTGGTGGGAGACGCCTTGGGTTCATTCCTGCCGGAGGGCACGATTAAGACGTTGTTCCAGAAGCACGTGGAGATCGGCCTGGGACGCACGGTCGGCATGCAGACCGCTGAACCCCTGTCGATCAATCTGTACGCGTTATCCCTGGTGCTGGGTCTGACCATTCGGATCAACCTCGTGAGTGTGTTGTTTGTGCTCCTGCTCCTTGTGTATTTTCGTTGGTGGTATCTGTAAGCGCGGCGTGGCCGCCGGAGGCCTCAAGTGGGTGGTATCGGTGTCCAGGAACTCTTGCTGATCTTTCTGGTGGTCCTGCTGTTGTTCGGCGCCAAACGGATTCCCGACATCGCCCACAGTCTGGGTAAAGGGGTCCGGGAATTCAAGAAGGCCATGGACAGCGCCAACGACGAACTGACCCGTTCCATCGACGATTCCAAGAGCCACCCGACCACCGGTTCGGGCTCAGGATCGGCTCCCCCGGAACCCAAGAGCGACAAACCGTCACAGGATTGAACGACCGACCGGACGGCCCCCGATGTTTACCGAAGCCGACATCGAAACCATCTCCTCGTGCCTGCAGCCCATCGAAAAGGGTTTTGAGACCGATCATTACCGTCTGAAACTGGTCTCGGATCAGGACCGGCGGGTGCTGGTCGTGGAACTGTATCCCGAGACACGGCTGGGACGCAATCTCGGCTCCACTCTACGCCAACGTGACGCGTGACCTCATCTCCGGCGATTTCACCAAATTGGGCGTCGAAGTCATGCTCTCCGGCGTGGCCCTCTCTCTGGCGGAGGGGCTGCTCAAAGAGGATGATGGGAGCAGGCAGTAGGCAGTGTCGTTACTCTTTGCGTACCCTTCGCGGGCCACTTCACAATCTTCTCAGGCAGACAATCGGCTCATTGGCCAACATTCCCCGGATCGGGGCGATGTCGGGCAGTCCGAGCGCCTCAGCAACGGCACCGTCGATCTCGGCTCGCACAGAATCGGAATCCATCTCCGGCAGGGGTTTCAAGGGCTCCTTGCCGAGCCGGTCAAACATCTCCGCCATCCGTTTCAGTTTCGCCGGTCGCAGACTGCTCAAGTCCGGAATTGGCAGTGATTTCAAGACCGGCTTCTTGAAGTCGACCCAGGCGCCCCGAGTTTCCTCGCGGCTCGCCAGGAGTATGAGAAGTCCCAAAGTCGAATTCAGCCATAGGGCCAGTCCTTTGTCGAAAAGATCACTGCGTTTCACCGACGGGAAAGACAGCGGCCACCAGACATTGGACAGCACTTCTTCCTCCAGCCGGACGCAGACGGCTCTCTGCGTTTTCAGCCATAGCCGCTCGGCGATGAGAATCTTGCCCGCAAGCGGCCACAATTGCTCCGTCTTTCTTAGCGGGCGGCCACTCTTGGCCCTGTGCCGCGAAGACAGATACGCGTTCGGTTCCTGGGCAATCGTCAGAACCGCTTTGGCGTCATGCCCCCAGAAAGCCGGATAGGCCGACTTTGAGGTGCCGGTGGTGAATCCGTCGTGAATGTCACGCCGGTCGGGGCCGAGTCTCGCCAGCGTCCCGAGGGTGGACAGCTTCAGGTTTGCTGCGACGCCGTGGCCGGGAAGCCAGAGTTCGCCCCGTGACAGGTGCAGGAAGGCGCGAGTCAGTTCGCTGTTGGCGAATGCCGCCGGAAGCATCCAGGAATGCCGGATCTTGAGGTGGCTCCACGGAACCGAGTTCGCTTCTCCGACTTTGGCCCGGCCAATCATGATGTTCAGAGCCCCCTGCCCGTCGGCCAGGTCGGGGGCGTCGCCCTGCGAGGCGCCGTTCGCGATCGCCAACGCCTCAAACGCCGTTGACGGATTTCGCCACAAATTCACCGTGACAACGGACCGATCCTTGTGCTTGGAATCCCCGTCCAACTTCGTGGCCACAATCAAGACTTCGCTCAGACTTGTGCTCTCCGAGAAGTTCCATTTGAGGGGATCGTGGCTGACGATAACGTAGTCCAACTGATACTGTTTCTGAATGAGCTCACGGGTGGGCTGCCACGCCACGCCGGACAGCAGGGCTTTGGGAAGGACCAGCGCGATTCGTCCACCGGGGCGGATATACGGATCGGCCACGGCCACGAACACCGAGCCCAGGCCCGCGGTGATGCTGGCGGGCACATGTCGTCGGCCGATGAGTTTTTTCAGTTCGGTTTGCATGCCCTGTCGCTCGTCCGCGGGCAGCGAACCGAATAAGAGGTTTCCTCCCACGCTTCGCGTGAAGGGGGGATTCATGACGCACAGGTCGAGTTTGGGGAGGGGCGCTGAGGCGTGCTTTTCAACGCCCTTGTCCTTGACCTGCTTCGCGCCGAATAGATCAAATGGCATCTCCACATTCTTGCCCTGGAGGAAATCGATACTGCCGAGCCGTTTTTCGGGCCCGCCCAGAGGGAGACTGAATAGATTGGTCTTCTTGAACGTTATGAGCGGAGCGCGCAGGGCCAGCGTCGACGCGGTCAGGTGCACCGCCGATGGCAGTACGTCATAGCCGAACAGCACCTGTTCCGTCAGAATGTTCTGAATCGCGTCGAACGAGACGGGCCGCGCTCGCGCCGCCGATTCGTGGATATAATTGTCGGTGATCGCGTCCGCCGCCGCCATGAGCAATGTCCCGGTGCCGCACGCAAGGTCGGCGACCCGCAAACCGCGGACGTGCTTCAGATCATGCCACTGCGAAAGGCGTCCATCCCGGGAGAGCGCCAGTTTGAGGAGCAGCGTGGCGGCCGGGATGCTGGTGTAGTAAGTGCCGAGGTACTTGCGTTCCGCGAGCAGGCGGTGATAGACCCGTCCCATCAGATCGTGCCTCAACGCCGCCCGCATCCCGACGATTTTTTGGGCGGTCAGAGCCAACGATTGGAGAGCATCGGCAATGTACTTGTTGGAGCTGAGGTTGATGACGATTTTCGACGCAATGTCGAAAATTGCGAAGTAGTTGATTTCCTCGACGATGAACTCCCACTGGTGGGTGAAGGCCCCTTGCAGGTGCTCCTTCTTGAGTGTCGTCTGGAGGTCCTGCACGCGCCCATCGGCCTCGGAGAGGATTTCCTGAAAGATCATGGCATTGGCCAGCACCAGCCCGCTGAC
>JACQFV010000179.1 GCA_016199865.1 Candidatus Zixiibacteriota bacterium
GCGCTGGTTCAACAACCACGTCTGCCGCGACGTCGGCCAACTCATCGACCGCCTCGATCAGGCCATCCTCGACGTAATCGACAATCCCGAACAAGTCAAAAAGACCGCCGCAATCGGAACGTTATTTTGAGAACCGCTCTACACTGTTAGGGTCAGCGCCCAGGGCGTTGACGGGTCCGCAGTGGGAGAGCGGTAGAGGGTTCAGGTCGTAAACAGCCGAGCCAAGAGCCAATGCCAACAGCAACACGCCATGGTCCGCGGCTCCGGTCATGTGATCTAATTCACAATATCTATGTAATTATTACCAAAACGGTCTGCTTTGGTGCCGCCGTCGCCATCGCGATAACGGTGGTTGCGGTAACGCCTTGCTCCGCGCAGATCAGCCCCTGGGTGGTCAACGCGATTTATGGCGAGCCGAGCTGGGGGGAGTCATTCCGGTCGATCAACGGGCTGGCCATCGACCCGGTATCGGGAGAGCTGTACGTGGCCGACGCCGGTCGTCATACGGTGGACGTCCTGGACTCCACCGGCGCGCCGCGTTTCTCCTTTGTGCATTGGATCACCGACCCGAAGACCGAAGAACGGCAGCCCGGCGAACCCAACGCGCTGGCCATCTCACCCGCGGGTGAGATTTTCATCACCGACATCTACTCGCATGACGTCGACGTCCTCGACATCCGAGGCGAACGGATCGGCACGATTGACGTGTTGAAGTCGATCGGCTGGGATCGCTCGGAATGCCGCCCGGAGAAACTGGGGATGGACGCGGCTGGCCGTCTGTATGCGAGCATCACCGGAGAACGTCAGGGAATCGTCCGTTGTCGGCCCGATGGATCTGACTGCCAGATCGTGATCGACGCCACGAAGGACTCGGCGGCGGTCATCACCGGGATGGGCGTGGCTCCGGATGGACGAGTGGCGGTGGTGGACCACCGCGGCCTTCCCGCGATCAGGATCTATGACCCCGACGGTCACCTGATGATCGGTTTTGGCGCCCACGAGGTCGACGAGAGTGACGTATCCGACCCGGTTGGCTTCCTCTTTGCCGGTGACGGCACGTTCTGGGTGGTCGACGCGCTGCGTCACGTCGTGAAGCATTATTCATCTGATGGGAAGTATCTCGAGTACATCGGCGGCCTCGGAAGCGCGCCCGGACAGCTGCGCTATCCCTCGGCGATCGCGGGCGACGGTGTGGCACACGTGTACGTGGCGGAGCGGGTCGGGCGTCGGGTACAGGACTATCTGTTGCCTTCAGCCCTGACCGTGGCCGTCAAACTGGATTTGAAACGATGATGCAGAATTCAACAGGTCAACAATGAAACCATTCAACACGAAGGAGGACGGTATGCGAAGAATTCTGACCGGCGTGGCGGTCGTGGCGACGCTCACAGCCGGGAATGCGGTCGCCGGCGATTATCACAGGGGGGCCACTCTTTTCTGCCAGGACTGCCACATCCTGCACGGTTCCCAGCAGCACGGGTACAACGCCAACGGCGGGGGAAACTCCACCGCCTTGGGGGGCGCCGCGCCGTATGACTATCTCTTGCGCAATGACGTCAACGACCTGTGCCTGAGTTGCCATGACAACCAGGGTTTCGCGCCCGACGTTCTGGGTGCCAACGGCGGCACGCCGCCGTCGACCGGGCGCCAGGCGGGGGCACTGAACATGGGCAACACCTCGCCGTATTTCGACGCCGACGGCCACACCCTTGGGTCCACGGCGACCGCACCGGGGGGAACATTCAGCAACCCGGAGGGGCTCGAATGCGTCGATTGCCACGCTCAGCACGGCAACGGTACTCCCAACCCCTACCGCAATCTGCGTCGCAGCGGTGTGACCCCCATCTCCTATGCGGCCGGGGTCAATGATATCACGATGGACGTGTTCGAGCGGTCGGCGGCGATGGGTGGCGATCACTACGACATCACCAATGTCGACTTCAACGAGCCGTCGCAGACCGGGTCGGCCTATGCCGCAATGTGCCAGGGTTGCCACACCAACTTCCACGGCAACTCCAGTTCAGCCAACATGCGCAATCAATTGGGTGCGGCGGGTACCGAATGGCTGCGTCACCCAACCGCCGATGCCAACATTGGCGCTCTTACCGGCGGCCATTCCAGTCTGACCACCTTCAAGAACCGGCTCTATCGCCCGAAGGTCATGAGCGCCGGCGACTGGGGGACACAGGGTGTCGCTTGGGCTGCCGCCCCGGCCGACCTGACCCCGTCGTGCTTCTCCTGCCATAAAGGGCACGGGAATCAGCGCGCCTATGGTCTGATCTACCCGACCGGCACCGCGCCGATCGACGAGCAAGGCGACGGAGCGGCGTACAAGGACCTCTGCAAGTCCTGCCACGTCCAGGGTTGAGAGTCGTTCTGAAACGAAGTGTAATGAACCCATCAGCAAAAGGGCGCTGCCTCGGCAGCGCCCTTCGTTTTGCGCCGGTCCGTCAATCGCGGAATGTCAAAATCCGATGGAATCGGTTGGATTTGACCCCCAGCGCCCTGGCTCACCCGTACCATTGATCGGAAGAAGCGAGAGAGGCGGGGTGCGATGAACGTGGGTGACATGATTCTCTGGGCGGCGGGGCTATCCTTGCTGGCGGCCCTCTACTCGTACACGCGGCGGCGGGACGGAGAATCCGGCATCGCGACCGCCGGCCGGTTCATGTACGCGCATGCCATTCTCTTGACCGTGGCATCGGGCTGGCTGCTCTGGCTCTTCTTGGGCAGCCAGTTCCAGTGTGGGTATGTCGCCCATAATTCTTCGCGCGATCTGCCCTTGTTCTACAAGATTTCTGCCTTTTGGGCCGGTCAGGAGGGAACGTTTCTCCTGTGGGCCTGGATCACCGCCGTGCTGGCCCTCGTGGTCGTGCACAACCGGGGCCCCTTGCTACGCGGGACCATGATCACGCTGATTCTGACACAGTCATTCTTGATGCTGCTTCTGTACCTCCGTTCACCATTCCTCCCGGTCGAAGGCGGGATCGTTCCCGCCGACGGCCAGGGGCTGAACCCGCTGTTGAAGGATCCCTGGATGGTCATCCATCCGCCGGTTGTTTTCGTTGGATATGCCGGCTTCGCCATTCCGTTCGCTTACACCGTGGCCGCTTTAGCCCGCCGCGAATGGACCACGCTGGCGGCATCGATCTTCCCCTGGGTGGTCTTTGCCGTGACCACACTCGGCGCCGGTCTTTTCATCGGCGGCTTCTGGGCCTACAAGGTCCTGGGGTGGGGCGGCTACTGGGGATGGGATCCGGTCGAGAATGCCTCGTTGGTGCCCTGGCTGGCCGGACTGGCATTAGTGCATGCTTTGGTCCTATTTCGTGTACGTGGGCAGTTGGCGCGAACCTCGATGGCCCTGTCCGTCATCTCGTATCTGCTCGTCGTGTATGGCACTTTTCTCACCCGCTCGGGTGTGCTTTCCGATTTTTCGGTGCACTCTTTCGCCGACGCCGGCATCAACGTTTATCTAACTACGTACCTGATCCTCGTCACCGTAACGTCGCTGGGGCTGCTGGTCCGGCGCGCCAAGAGAGTCATCGCCCCGCCCATCACCCGATCCCTGAGTTCGCGCGAGTCGGGGATAGTCCTGTCGATTCTGCTCTTGTGCCTGACGGGGGCGTTCGTGCTGATCGGCACGTCATCGCCGATCCTGACGGGGTTGACAGGGAAGCCGGCGAACGTCACGACCGACTATTACAACACCATGGCGCTGCCTTTGGGAGCGCTGATTGCCTTCGCGCTGGGGCTGTCGCCCTTTCTGGTGTTCGAGCGCACGCCGTGGCGGGACCTCTGGCGGCGGATCACCCTTCCCCTGATCGGCGCCGCTGCCGCAACGGGTGCGCTCTTCATCGCCACGTCGATCCGACCGACCCACGCGCTGTTCGTGTTCGGCGCGGCGCTGGCGTTGTTGTCCAATGTGGCCGCGATGATCCGTTTTTCCCACGGACGCCCCTTGCGCATGGCCGGACATCTGACCCACGCCGGCTTTGCCGTGCTCCTGTTGGGTATCATCGCCTCATCGGGATATAGCGCCGAGCAGCGACTGACGATGCCCGTCGGGCAATCGGCCAAGGCGTATGGATTCGACATCGCCTACCGCGGTGCGCACGGCGGCGGCCGGGATGAAGAGGGTTATCTCGACTTGGTGGTCTCCGACGGCACCCATCAGTACAACGCGCGCCCCAAGCTGTACGTCTCCGACTACACCCAGCAGATCATGCGCACACCGTACATCCGCAAGAACCTGGTCTATGATCTTTACATTGCGCCCTTGGATCATGAGCAAGCGTCATCGGACGCCAATGCAGTTACGTTGACCAAAGGCGAGACGGCGCCCTACGCAGGGTGGGACTTGACCTTTTTGCGCTACGACATTGGGGAACACACCAACGCGGGTGCGATGCGGGTCGGCACCGTGGTCGAGGCGCGCCGCGGCCGCGACACGATACAATTCGTTCCCGCGGTGGACAGTGACCGGAAAGGTCAGCATCCTGTCCCCACGCGATTGCCCGGAACCGATCTGGTCTTCTCGATGACGGGGATGTCAGTAGAACAGAAACAGATCAAGCTATCCGTCGATGGTCCTGACGGCGCGCCGGGCGAGACCGGCGATCAAGTGATTCTCTCGGTCAGCAAGAAGCCCCTGACCAGTTTCGTCTGGCTGGGATGCGTGATCCTCACGGCCGGGTCCGGGCTGTCTTTCTGGCGGCGTCGGCGCGATGCCCTGCTCATCGAGTAAAGCGGTGCCTTAAACGATCCGAACCGGGTGACCCCCAGTTTCCGGCACGGCGTAATCCGGCGTCCAATTCCTATCCGTCAACCCTCACCCTCCCCTCTCCCTGAAAGGGAGAGGGGAATTGTTTGATGCCAGAACTCCTTATTGTTCCCTCTCCCCTCTGGGGAGGGTAGGGTGAGGGGCCGACTTGAGCAGGCATTGGCAGGTTCGTCCGCTACAGACCCACCTCGGTATCTCATTCAATTTGAGAATTCGGACGATTTCAATTCCGACCGCATGTCTACAGCCAGCATCTCCCAAGAAATCCGGTCCTGATTGCGTCGATCACGTTGCCGTAGTTCGTCGTAGACGCTATGTTGACGGTGTCTGCATCCACGGGGCACCGGACATGTTGAATCCTCTCGCCTACCGCCCGCAATTTGATTCCCTGCGCGGCTGCTGCCACATGATCTCCAATTCGTTGGGGGCGATGCCCAATCGGGCACGGGATCTGGCGCGGGAGTACGTCGACGTCTGGGCCCGCCGGGGCGTGCGGGCCTGGGATGAGCGCTGGTGGAACCTGCCGCGGGAGGTCGGAAACCGGATCGGCGCCCTCATGAACGCACCGGCCGATTCGGTGGCGATGCATCTGAATGTCACATCAGCATCGGCGACGGTCCTCTCCTGCTTTGATCTTCAAGGCAGGCGCAACAAGGTGGTCATGGTCGACATGGAGTTTCCCTCGATTCTATACCTCTACCGCGCCTGGCTGGAGGGGCGGGGACGTCTTGAGATCATCCCCAGCGAGGACGGAGTCACGATCCCCATGGACCGGCTCTTGTCAGCGATCGATGAATCGACCCTTTTGGTCCCCATCTCGCATGTCCTCTTTCGTTCGGCGTACATTATGGACGTGGAAGCCATCATCGCCCGCGCGCATGCGGTCGGGGCCATGGCGGTACTGGATGTTTTCCAGTCATTGGGCACGGTGCCCGTTGATGTAACCGGCTGGAATGTCGACTTTGCCGTCGGCGGATGTCTCAAGTGGCTCTGCGGCGGCCCGGGCGCCTGCTTCCTCTATGTCCGTCCGGATCTGCATCCGACGCTCCAGCCGCGTCTGACCGGCTGGATGGCGCATGACGACCCGTTCGCATTCGACCATGGCCCGATCGCCTACACATCTGGATCGTATCGCTTCCTGAACGGCACACCCAATATCCCGGCCCTGTATAACTGCCAGCCCGGTTTGGAGATTGTCGATCAAATTGGGATCGCGGCGATCCGGGAACGTTCGGTGCACATGACCGAACGTCTTCTGACTATGGCGCGGGAACGCGGTTGGCCCGTCACCACTCCGGCCGACTCCTCCCGGCGCGGCGGCACGGTCGCGATCAATGTTCTTCGTGCCCAAGAGGTCGCCGCCGAATTGCATGCGCGCAACTTCCTGGTGGACTACCGTCCCGACGCCGGAATCCGCCTCTCGCCGCATTTCTACAACACCGATGAAGAACTGGGGGCCGTCATGGGTGAGATTGAGGCGATCATGTCCTCGGCGGCACACACAATTCGACCGCGGACACAACCAACGGCCCCATGACATTTCCATGTCTCGCGTAATCGACATCTCGCAGAAACTCGACATGGGCATTGCCGTTTGGCCCGGCGACACCCAGTTCCGCACATTCTGGGTCATGCGCATGGATCGGGGTGATGCCTGCAACGTCGGCAGCGTCACCATGAGTCTGCACACCGGCACGCACGCCGATGCGCCATTGCATTTTCTCGAGAGGGGCGGTGCGTCGGTCGATTCTGATTTGACGGCCTACATCGGTCCGGCGCTGGTCGTCGATATTCGCGGCGCCGACGCCGTTCAAACTGAGCACGTCGCGCCACTGGCGGCCTTGCACCCCGAACGCGTCCTGTTCCGAACCGGGACGGTGACACCCGACCGCTTCAATTCGGGGTTTGCGTATGTAAGCGCAGAGGCGGCGAGGGCGCTCGTCCAACTCAAGATAAGATTGGTTGGGATGGATACACCGTCGATGGACCAAAGCGACTCGAAGACGCTGGACGCACACAAGATTTTCGCGGCGGCGAATGTCGCGTTGTTGGAAAATCTCGATTTGGCGGACGTCGCCCCCGGCACGTATGAATTGATCGCCCTCCCGCTTAAGTTGGCCGGCATGGATGCGTCTCCCGTTCGCGCCATCCTGCGAACCATCGAGCGTCAATGACGCTGTCTTGGCTGGAACGCTCGGGTGAACGTCCGCGGTCGTACTCAAATGGATTGATTGAATGGCCGCCGTGGCCATCAGCATCGTTGACGTTCAGTCCGCCGCCGAACTCGATTCGGTCCGCCAACTCTTCCTGGAATACGCCGATTCGCTCGGCGTCGATCTCGGATTTCAGGATTTCGAGAGCGAACTGGCCACGCTCCCCGGCGCCTATTCGCCACCTCAAGGACGGCTGCTTCTGGCGTATGATGGAGACCAAGTCGCCGGATGCGCCGCGCTCCGGCCACTGGACAAATTGATCTGTGAAATGAAGCGAATGTACCTACGGCCGGCATTCCGCGGCTTGGGATTGGGACGGCGTTTGGCCGAACGTCTGATCACGGAAGGTCGTTCCATCGGCTACACGCACATGCGTCTCGACACGCTGGCGACCATGTCCAGCGCGATTGCGCTGTACCGATCATTGGGCTTTGCGCCCATCCCACCGTACCGGCACAACCCGGTACTGGGGGCAGTGTATTTCGAATTGCGCCTGCGCTGAGTGTTCTCTGTTCCGAGATCACAATCATTGGTGCCCCACCCAAGGAGTGTGCCGTCGCCAGACGGGACACTCCGCAGGGTGGGAAAGATTGACGCGGAAACAATCGGCCCCGGCGCAGATCAAGATCCCCACCCCAAAGTTGCCCCGCTCCGCGGGACAACTTTGGGGTGGGGCACCAAACAGTGTCGCGCCGGCTATCGGGCGGCGACGTCTTCGAGAATGCGGGGCGTGATGAAGATCAAGAGATCGGATTTTACCTTCTCGATCTTGCGGTGGGTGAACAGTTCCCCCAGGATCGGAATGTCACCCAGCAGGAAAAGGCGTGTCTTCGTGCTGATTTCGTTCTCACGCACCAGCCCGCCGATCACGATGGTCTCGTTGTTGTTCACACGCACCACGGTGTGCACCGTCCGTTTCGAGGTGATCGGCCGCTGATTGTCGACCGGGCCGGTGAATCCGGTGATCTCTTCCACCACCGGCTCGACGTCCAACGTCACCTGATTGGAATCATTGCGGCGTGGCGTCACCGACAGCGTGATGCCGACGTCCAAATCCTGAAAACTGACGATGTCCTGAATCGTGCCGCCCTCCGAAAAGCGGTTGAGCGTCTGCACCGGAATCGTCGTGGCCACCCGCATCACCGCCTTCTGATTTTCCAGAACCGTGACGCGCGGATCGGACAGAAGACGCGATTTCCCCTGCGAGGACAGCATCCCGAGAAACCCGGACAATTGATCGACGCTCAGCGTGCCAAAACGCCAGATTTTCCCGTCGCGGATCGGGTACTGGGCCGCGGGAGTCGAGGGGGTTGCCGTCGTGCTGCCCGTCACCCCGGAGCGGTCGGCCAGCGAGACACCGATCTCCGTGGGCCAACTGAGACCGACGTCCTCATTCTTGTCGAGGGTGGTTTCGATGAACTTGACGCCGATCTCAAATTGCGGGCGCGGCACATCGAGGGAATCGATCAGGGCCAGGACCTGGGGCATGGCCTGCGGTGTCTCGCTGATCACCAAGACCGGCATCGGACCGGTCGTGGTCGTGCTCGACGCCACGGAAGCGGCTGTGGCGGTCATGCCGAGAAGATCAACCTTGGCATGCGGCGACAAGGCGCTCGTCAGCGCCGCTTTGACGGCCGACGGGTCGGCATAGTGCAGACTGACCACGCGGTGCTCCAGGAGAGCGTCCGCATCAGAATCGGTGGGTAGAATAACCAGCACGTCATCGCGCCAGTGGTAGGACAAGTGGTTGGCGGTGACAATCGCCGACAGAGCGGTCTCCCAATCGACGTTGTTCAAATTGACGTCGATCTGCCCCTGCACGTTGGGCGCGATCACCAGATCGAATCCGACCTGAGAGGCCAGGGATCCCAGGACAACGGGAATCTCGGCGTGAGCAAATCGCATGCTCACCGGCTTGGGTCCCGGTTTGGCGAAGGTCAGCCCCGCCCCGAGTACGACGTACGCCGTCGCCAGAGTGGCCCGCGCGACCAACCTGACTATCCGATGTCTAAAGATCATTATTCCCTCCGCTTGGTCCCGATCTTTCACATGCTGAGCCGTGTCGTTTCGGCGCCGCGCAAGAGCCACACGGCGTTGTCGGTGATTCGATCCAGCCGCCAGCCGTCGATGGCGCCGCCGACTTTCAAGGTCTGTCCGTTGACGACGCAAACCCTCACGCCGCCGACCGTCATAATGCCCTGCAGCTGCCATCGCGATGCTTCCGGTGCCGCCGCCGTGACGATGGCCGTGCTCCCAGTTGCAACGTGACGGTCGGGCTTCTCAAATGGACTGGAGGGCCATTCTGAGGCGAAGGCGACTGGTGTGGCCGCTGATGTTGACGAGTTCGCCGCGGTTCCGGCTGCCGCCAATACCGGGGACAACCCCCCGGCCACATCGGCCGTCGCGTTCATGCCGGGCTGGCGGCGTTCCCAGGGTTTCATGTACAGACCGAAGGCGAGCGCGGCGATGAAAATGCCAATGAATATCCGTTGGCGCTTCTGTTCGGTCATCAATCGTTCTCCGGTGAAACCGAGACCCAGAAGAGGGCCTTGCCGGCGAAACCGATCCCGCCGTCCCCTTCTCCCCTATTCCATCGGCAGGAAACCCATTGTTGAAAGGCGGGCTCATGCTCGACCTGATCCAGCCATGTGCCAATCGCGCGCAGGTCCCCTGCTGCCGTCAACTCCACCGCCAGCGTATCGACAACCGGATCCGAACTCTGACCGGCGTCGGCGCCCTTGCTCATAGTCATCATGCTCTGCAATTCCGGATTGGCCTCCACCGGCCCGGCGCAGCACCGTTGACCCGACGCTACAATCGCGGACAGGAATTCTTGCACGGCGGACGAATTGGGGATCGTCGCCACGATGCGATTCAATTCATGCGCCAGCGTGTCGGCCTGTGCCGCGATTACCGGGGCGATGCGTAATCGTCCGAGCGCGGCTGAGCGTTCATGATCGATCTGCGCGGATTGCCCCGTCCAATGCTGATCCTGGCGGCGCAGTGGGGTATAAACTCCAATGACCCAGCCGCTCCACAAGACCGCGGTGAGCCCGGCCCAGAGGAACCATGAACCGCTTCGCTTCATCGATTCTCCCCGGTGACGGTGGACATGCGGGGGCGCAACGCGATCGAGAAGGCCGAGCCGCGCCGGCCATCACGATCCACGGCCCGTTCGCTGTCGAGGTGAACTCGCCCCGGTCCACAGAGCGCCTCCAGATTTTCCAGCCATGCCTTGTAGGTCAAAGCAAACGGCGTCCCGCCGGGTGATAATGTCCCCTCCAGCCGGGCCGACAGTTCCGCTCCGGGGGCAAATGCCCCGGCTGTGTCCGCTTGAACGTCGAACGACTGCAGTGCGACGCCGTCGGGAACGCTCGCCAGCACAGTTCTGGCCCACGGCATCCACAACGGTCTCGACCGCGCAAGTCCGGCCAGGATCATGCGTCGCCCTTCGACGAGCGAGGCCATCCTGGCGAAACTGGCATAGACCGGCGAGATCTGAAGTTGTGCGAATTCCGCCGACACGGTCTCGAAGATCCGGTGTTCATTGCGAACGTGCATCCATAAGAGGCCGCTTGACACCAGGACAGTGGCGAGCGATGCCAGGAAGCCGCCGCGCGCGAACAGATGCCGCCGCACGTTGCCCTGGCGAGCCCGCATCGACGCCGGTATCAGGTCCACCGAGGCGCCGCCGACGGCCGCCAGAAACGACGGCGCCACGGTGCTGAGATTGTCGGAGAGCCAGCTGCTCACGCCCTCCGGCAGCCCCGCGGTGCACCCCTGCGTCGGATCAACCACGCGCACGCCCGATTCAAAGCGGCCGCGCCATTCAGTGAGAAGCGGCGCCGCGCTCTCGGGTATGCCGATGATATCCAGTTGGATCAGGTTCGGGTTGGGTCTGTCGTTGAGGTCAAAATCCAAGGCATCACTGACCGCGGCGCCCAGGGAGCCGACCCAGTGCCGCAGAGTATCGGTCGCTGCCTGTGGCGACTGGTTCGCCCCCGACCGCGGTGGGGGCGGTAAAGGGCCGAGGTCGAAGTGAAATTTCAATTGTTGATGATCATACACGCAGAATGACCCTCGCCGCGGCGACCAGATGGCGGTTGCGCGCACCTGGTCCGGAGCGTCCTTGGCGGCATCCTCTTCCGGGAGTCGCTGTGTTCCGGCCAAAGATAAAGACCGCAAGCCCCAACCCAGATGATCGATGGCGGCCAGAATGGGCGCGGCGTCATCCATCGGCACGGCGACGAGCGTCACCCACCAGCCGCGGTCGGCGGCGTCGGCAAAGTCCATTCCAAAAACCGCCGCGCCTTCATTCAGAGGAAAAGGAATTAGCTTTTGCCCCTCCCACAGGGCGGCCTGGCGACGGTGTTTGTTGGCCACACGGGGAAGCAGGAAGGACCGCACGATGCCGCGAGGGCTGGAAATTACGACGTCGACGGCAGGATGCTGTCGGCCCACGATCGATAACAGGCGGTTGGAGATATCCCCGGCATTCGGAGTATCGTCGAATTCGGTATCCAACAAACAGGCCAGCCGCCGCCCGGACCGTGATGTCCGGACACCGGCCAGGACCAGATTGCGGCCCGCGTACTCAATACCGATCCGCAGCGAACCGGGATTGGTCCCGGCTGGTTCGGCCCACTCGATGGTCGTGGCATCGCGCCTGCCCCGACCGAGAGCCACGATCTCAGGATCGCCCGAAGAAACCGGATCGCCGTGGTCGCGAACACGACGGGACGCATCCGGGCGCGTCGTGAGGTTGGGGCTGGCGGGAATTGACGGCATGGTGCGAAAATCCTGTTTGTTCACTGGACGAGAGGCCAAACCTGCAGTCTCTGAGTCATTTTTCGCATCCTACGGAGTCGTGAACGAGACGGTGGAGCCGTTGCTGAAGGTGACGGTGAATGCGGTCGCGGACACGTTCCCGTACCCGCCGCCACTGGGCGCGGTGTAAAAGCTGTTGAATCGGACCGTGACGACCGTTCCCGGCCCGATCGGCTGGCCGGCAGTAAAGGTGACCGGCGTGCCAGAGCCGGGGCGACTGCCGCTATAACTGAACACTGTCGTGCCCCCCCATTGGACGGTTTGATAATACAGAGTGGGCGAATAGGTCGCGGTAGCCGAAGTGATGATGACGCCGGCGGAACCGGAATTGAAGATGTTGAACAGCATATCCCTATTGGAAGTTGCCGTCGCCGCTGTCCCCGGCACATACACAAGCGTCGCGCTGCCGCCACCGCCGCCGCCGTTGCCGGCGAATGGACTTTTCGGCAGGCGCATCGCCACGGTCGCGCCGCTTTTCGGCAAAATGGCCGTGGCCACCGCCACGGTGTCGTTCGTGGCGCGGTAGATCGCCTGCACGGTGCGCAGACCCACGGGGATCCCCGAGAGGGAAAACGATCCGCCCGAATTCGGCGTGGCCGTGGCGGTCGTCGTGCTGCCGGAGCCATTGGGATAGGTGAGACGGATCGTCACCGCCACAGAGGAATCGCCGGGCGGATTTCCGGCCGCATCGGTGACCGTACCGGTGACCGGAGTGGTGGTCAGATCGGCGGCGGCTGGGGCCACGGATTTGGTCATCGGGGTCGTTCCGCCGCCGGTCGAGGCGATGGTGATGCCGCTGGAGAACGTGTACAGATTCCCCCAGGCGTCTTTCTTGAAGCCGTCCGCATCCTGCGTGAAGCGGCGCGTGACGTACGGGCCCTTCCAGGTGGCGTAACCGCCCGGATTGGTCATCAAATTGTCGAGGGTCGAGGGCAGAGCGCCGACGTCGCCCACATAGCCGAAGTCCGACCGCAGGCCGTTGTTGTAGAGATCGGGATTGCCGGCGATGGCGCGCGCCAATTCGTCAATTTCCGCCTGCGTCTCCCGCACCCGTGAGGCGTCAATCGAATTCTGCAAGGAACGCAACGCGACCGTGGCCAGTATACCGAGGACGACCACCGTCATCAGAATCTCGATCAACGTGAAGCCCCGCGCGGGCGGGGATGGCAGAATGGTCTTTCGGTGATTCACGGCGCGTCATCCGGCTAAAACGTGATCGTGATCGGGCTCCCCGAACCGTTGCTCTGCAGGGTGCGGGCGACGGGCGTGTACACATAGCCGGTGCCCCAAGCATCCTTCAAGTAGTCACCATTGGTGCTGTCGATATAGGGCCCCTTCCAGCCGACGTGGGTGAAGGCATTCCACGCCGTAATCGAATCCGGCTTTCGGGTCAGATCGACCAGAGCCGAGGGGGGATATCCGACGTCCCCCTGGAAACCCCTGTCGCTGGCGTCGTCGTTTCCGGCGATGGCGCGCGCCAGACGGCGCATTTCTTCCTTGGTCGCGACCGTCTTCGACGATCCCAGGAAGGATCCCATCATCGGAATGGCCACTGCCGCCACGATGCCCAGAAGGACGATCACCATGACCAACTCGATCAGGGTGAAGCCATCCTCACCCTGACGAGAAGGACTTTGTCGGCACACGACCGCACGTATGATCGTCACGCACACTCCTCCCGTCCTTCGGAGCAGGCGGCGGGGTCCAGAGGGCGGTGGTCCGAAAACGCTAAAAGTTGTTCTCGCCCGCCACAGAGGTGTTCGGCCAAACCTCGCCGGTGGCGGCCTTGTAGGCCCAACCGCCGCGCGCGCCGACGACAACACCCTTGGTCACGCCGGTGACGATCGAATCGGGCGCGCTGGCAGCCGCCTGATACGGATTCTTGGGAATCGACTGGGACATCACGACTCCGGTCGTCCGCACCGAGTCAATCGCCGGCCAGGTGGCGGTCCCGGTCGTCAGGGCCGTGTTGGCGTAGAAAATCGAAATCCCCGACCGCAGGCCGCCGAGCGCCCCTTCGCAGGACGATTTCTTGGCCTCGGTCACCATGTCGACGTAGCGGGGGATCGCCACCGCGGCCAGGATTCCCAGCACGACGATGATGATGACCAGTTCGATCAGTGTGAACCCGGCACCGTCACGGTGCCATTTGCGCAGGTAGGACATGGCTCTGCTCTCCTCCTTCTATCTTCCCGAATGTTTTTCCTGCCATATCACGACTCAAATTCATTATCGGCAGGTCGCCGGAGATCTTGCCCCCCCAATCGGTTGGGGAGATTGCCAAGCGTCGAGCGTAATGAACTTCACTGGGAGGGCGAAGCTCCCGCTGAGCCGCCGTGGTGTGCCCCGGAGTCACGGCTCGGCAGGAGCCTCGCCCTCCCAAAGGATGTCTTCCAAGTTGCAGAGCGCTTTGGTCGATGTCGGTGCTACTGGCGGAACAACGAAATGAGATTCCACATCGGCAGGAGGACTGAGAGGGCCAACAGGAGCACGCCAGACGCCAGCATTGCCAGAAGGATCGGCTGGAGACGGTCGGTCAGGCGGCGGACGTCGTAGCTGATCTCCTGCTCATAATGGCGCGCCACTTCACTCATCATCCGCTCCACGTCGCCCGATTCGAAGCCGATCCCGAGCATCTGATAGACCAGTTCGGGCATGACGGCATCTACGGGGCGCAAGGAGACCGATCCCCCGGTCGTCAGCCGGTGGCGCATGGCGTCGATTTCCTCCGCCACGATGACGTTGCCGACCCCAAGACGCACCGTATCCAAAGCCGAGGTCGCCGGCACCCCAGCCGAAAAGAGCACGCCAAACAACCGGGCGAAGCGGCTGACCGACACTTTGAGGAAGAGAATGCCGACCAGGGGCAGCCGGAGGATCATGCGGTCGCGCCAGTGTTCACCTGGGGGCGTCTTCGTCCACCGCCACCACCACAAGCCGATCCCAACGCTGCCGATGGGAAGGACCCACCAAAAGCGCCCGATCACGCCGGCAACGGCCATCAAGAGCCGCGTCGGGAAAGGCAACTTGCTGCCGAAGTGTGTATAGAAATCCAGGAATCGCGGCACCACGAACTTCAAGATGACGGTGGAGGCGAGCACCATGGCCACGATGACCATGATCGGGTA
>JACQFV010000180.1 GCA_016199865.1 Candidatus Zixiibacteriota bacterium
GCCCTCTGCCGGAAGGCAGGAGTCAGCCGCCGCGTTTCCGTCCATTCCCTCCGCCACACCTTTGCGACGCGGCTGTACCACAAAACCGGGGACCTGTACCTGGTGCAGCGGGCGTTGGGGCATCGGCAGCTTACCGCAACGGAGGTATACGCGCGGGTCAGTGATCAAGCGCTGAGACGGGCGGTGCAATCGGCGTAGTATCTCAGAATTCTCTTCCGACTTCTTTGATTCCATTGAAGTTCCTGTTTACTTACGGCTCATGAATCCTGCTTGGGCGTGGCGTGGCGTGGCGACAAAGTGTTTGGCGGCGGGCCGGTGTGTGTGGATAGCAGCGTCAGCCCTCGCGATTCTGGTCATTCCAACGCATCTGGCCGCAGCGCCGGGAGACAGCGCGACCTTCATCGTTCACGTGAAGAGCGAGGGCAGGCCCGTTGAGGACGCGGTCATTCAAAGCGGAACCTCACACGCAGTCACAGGCGCAAGCGGCACGGCTTCCTTGACGCTGCCGACCGGACCTCGAACACTGATCGTGGGCCGGATCGGGTATGGTCCCGACACCCTCCAGGTGGACGTTCGCTCCGGGAGCACAGAAGTCACCGCCATTCTGAAGGAAGCCACGGTGGAACTTGCCGAGGTGGTGGTCGTGTCGACGCGCACCGAGCGGCGCATCGCGGACGAGCCGACCCGCGTGGAGGTTACGGATCGTGATGATGTCGAAGAACAGATCGCCGCCTCCCCGGGCAATGTCGCGGAGTTGCTGACCGAAGCGGGTGGCGTGCGCGTACAAAGAACTTCCGCGGGCTTGGGCAGCGCCAGCATTCGCATTCGCGGTCTCCGTGGCCGGTACACGAAATTTCTGTCCGACGGTTTGCCGCTTTTTGGGGTGAGCACCGAGGGACTCACTCCCCTCCAGATCCCACCCGTTGACCTACAGCGCGTGGAGGTCATCAAGGGGGTGGCGTCGGCGCTGTACGGCCCCACGGCACTGGGTGGCGTGGTGAACCTGGTCTCCCAACGGTCCGGCACGCAGCGTGAAATCCTGCTCAACCAGACCTCACGGGGCGGAACCGATGCATCACTTTGGGATGCACGGCGATTGAATACCCGTTGGGGCTATACGCTTCTCGCGAGCGGCGATTTTCAGGGCAAGCGAGATGTGGATGGCGACGGTTGGGCCGACATTCCGGCTCAGCGGCGTGGGGTGCTCCGGCCGCGGTTGTTCTGGGCCGATTCGCTGGGGAATTCCTGGTTCCTGACCAGCGGCGTGACGGGAGAGGATCGCGAAGGCGGAACCGTCCTGGGAGGACGGCTGCTCAACGGTCAGCCATTCCGCGAGGATCTCCGCACGAGGCGAGCCGACGCGGGGAGTGTCGCCCGTCTGGTCCTTGGCTCGGGTGCAACCCTGGCTCTGCGGGGATCGGCCACGGAGGAGTGGCGCACGCATTGGTTTGGTTCAGCCCGCGAACGTGATCGCCGAAACACGTTATTCGGTGAAGCGGCATTGACGTTGACTCGCGGGACTCAGGCGCTGGTGGCGGGAGCCGCGATTGAGCGCGACGCCTATCACGCACTGGATGTCACGCGCATGGACTACGACTATGCGACGCCGGGACTTTTCGCGGAACACCTGTGGTCGCCAACGGCGTGGTTCAGCGTGAGTTCGAGCGCCCGGCTGGACTTCCACAGCGCGTACGGTGACTATCTGAGCCCGAGAGTCTCGGCCCTCTTCCACTCTGAGCGGACCTGGAGCGTGCGGGCTTCCGCGGGTACGGGTGTGTTCGCGCCGACGCCGTTTACAGAAGAAACGGAGGTCATCGGGTTGTCTCATCTGCGTCCGATCACCAACCTAACAGTCGAACGGGCGCAGGGAGCGTCTTTGGACATGAGCCGGATATTGGGGCCGGTGGAGGTGGACGCCGCGGCGTTCGCGACGACCATCCGGAATCCCGTTGCCCTCCGCGGGGCGATGGATTCGACCGGGGAGGTCGAATTGGTCAACGCGCGGCAACCCACGAGAGGAGACGGGGTCGAACTCTTCGCGAGTTACAAACTCGAGCCTTTCAGCATCATCACATCGTACACGTACCTCTTCGAGACCGAACTCGATATCGAGCGTGGGGTCCGGCGCGAGGCGCCTCTCAATCCGCGTCACGCCGGCGGACTCACGGCCGTGTGGGAGGCGGGGGACGACACGCGCATCGGCATCGAGGCCTACTACACCGGCCGGCAGACGGTCGCGGATGACCCTTATCGCTCTCTGACCCAGCCCTACTTGTTCGTCGACTTACTCATCCAGCAGCGCCTGGGGCGCGTTCGCGTCTTCCTACACGGCGAGAATTTGAACAACGTGCACCAGAGCCATTTCGATCCGCTTCTGCGGACCAGCCCGGGCCTGGGCGGGCGCTGGACGACGGACGTCTGGGCGCCGTTGGAGGGACGCGTGGTCAACTTCGGGATCAGGTGGATGTATTAGCCCTAGAATCAGTTGCATAACCCAATGTGGCCTCCAGGGCTTCGGTCGGATACGCTTTGACGAAGACCGCGTCTGAGTAGGGAAGCGCCAGGCAGAACAATCGTCTGCTGGTGCAGACCGGTCCGCGGCGCGATCTCGTGCCGGCTCAAACCCTCACGGTAGTGCAACCGCCGGACCAAGTCGTACTCGAACATCGTCATCATTCCTTTCCCACTCCCTGCCAGCCGCTGCCGCCACGAGAGATGTCAGGAATGGCACACTTTTCAACCGCCCTCCGGCACCGCCCCCCAGTACAATTTTCAACCGCCGATTACACACCACGGGCCCGAGACTTGCCCTCGGACAGGACGATCGCTTTCTTGCGTGGTGTGCGGACGACATTGATCACACGGGAATGGAGCCCACTATCAGCGAGCCAGCATCATCGGCGCCCTACACACTTCAGGCAATCAATGCGTCAAGAGGCGGGACCATCCTCGCGCGCCATGTCGAATGGGCGGGCACTGCCCGGGAGAGGCGGCGGGGGCTCATGGGGCGCACCGCGATGGGTCCGGACGACGGAATTTATCTGGCGCCCTGCGAGGGAATTCACACATTTGGAATGAAGTTTCTCATCGACGTGGCTTTCCTTGACCCAAGCGGAAGGGTCATCTCAATGCACCACGGACTCGGCCCGTGGCGGCTGTCCAAGATTGTGTTTCGGGCAGAAGGGGTGTTGGAACTGGCCGCGGGTAGATTGCACGAGACAGGCACCGAGGTTGGCGACGTGATCGAATTCCGCGAAGGCGGGACTTCCATGCCTCCGCCATCGTGAACCGCAGGCCGGGACCGAGATCCGAGGCTGCCTCAACCATTCGAGCCACACCAAACCTTCTGAGCGGCGCGAGACGATGCTTTCAAGTCGATTGAATCAAGAACGCACTATCGGCCCATCTGTTTCTCGCGCCGGATCCGATTCTTCCGCCGGGTGTACCAGGCAAGACCGAGAACCGCCGCGATCACGATCAGAACGATGTTTAGTCTGCTCATGCGTCTCTCCTCTCTTAAAATTCCAATCCTACCGCGACACGGCGGTGAGGGATCGGTACAGTGTTATTGCCGCCGGCCCGAGAATGACGACCAACAACGCCGGGAATATGAACAGGATCAGGGGAAACAGCAGCTTAATCGGCATCTTTTGAGCGTCTTCCATCGCCCGTTGCCGGCGCTTTGTGCGCAGGATTTCGGCTTGGACTCGGAGAACCTCGGCTATGCTTGTGCCGAGCCGATCTGACTGCATGAGGACAGTGGCCAAAGATCGCAATTCATCCACCCCGGTCCGTAGCGCCAAGTTTCTGAAGGCCTCCGCCCGGCCAACTCCGAGGAAGAACTCTTGATTGAGGATACTGAGCTCTGAGGCCAGTTCCGGATAAGTGTGACGCATCTCTTTGGCAATTCGTTGAATTGCCGCGTTGAGACTCAGCCCGGCCTCGACGCAGACGATGATGAGATCCAAGACATTCGGTATCGAACGTCGTATGTTTTCACGGCGTTTTGTGACGCGGCCATGAACAATCCAATAAGGCAGAGCGAAGCCACCCAACGCTGCACCTGCCGGGAGAAGTACTTCGATCGCCCCTTGCGCGATAAACCGTCGCTGAAACCAGAACCCGATGGCTCCCAGTAATAGAGCCGCGAGAACTCGTAGGATCCAATACCAGGTAACGGCGTTTCGACCCCGGAAGCCCGCACGGGTCAGATCGGCGCGCAGAGAACTGTACGACGCCGGATCGATGGTGACAAGCAAGGAAGGCGCGCCGCCCGGACCACTCTCCACGGCCACCCCTCCATCGCGCACGTCCCGCAGTCGCCTCTCAATCGGGTCACGGGACCGGGACAGATGGAGCAGGATGATAATGGCGCCGCCAAAGAGCGCAAGAAATATGGTGATGGCGAGAATTGGGATGGACACGGTCGAAGCTCAATATCGCAGTCGCACGATCCGCCGAATGGTCAGGATGCCGATGGCCTGCAGAATGATCACCAGGACGACGAGATACATTCCGACAGGATCCTCGAAAAGAATCTTCAGATAGTCCTTGTTCATGATCTGAATCATCACCGCCAGGACGAATGGAAGCAGGATGAGTATGGCCCCTGACAGCCGTCCCTGAGCCGTATGAATTCTCATCTCACGGCGGAGCAGGAATCTCTCGCGTATCATCCGCGCGAGCAATCCGAGGATCTCCGCCAGATTGCCACCGGTTCGCCGCTGAATCGAGATCGCAGTCGTCATGATGCGCAGGTCGTCGCTGGGCACACGACGCGTCATGTTGTCGAGGGCTTGGACGAAGTCGACTCCCAGATTCTGCTCTTCATAGGTGACGGCAAACTCAGGACCGACCGGATCGGGCATTTCCTGCGCCACCAGACTCAACGAGGACTCCAGTGAGAATCCAGACTTGAGCGCGTTCACGGTCAGATCAATGGCTTCCGGAAGGAGTTCCTCGAAGCGATCGATCCTCTTGGCACGCCTCCATGTCAACCAGAAAAAAGGAAGTGGGACGACGACCAGCACGAGTACAATGCCCAAAAACCGCGAGCCCGTTAGAAGTGTGGCTCCCAGACCCGCGACGCTCGCCAGTGACAGAGAGGCGAGTATCAGTGCACCGGCGCGTATGGGCAGCCCCGCCTGATCAATGTACTCCTGCAAGCGACGCGCGGATGCGAAACGAGACAGGAGCCGGTCGAGGAAAGGTATATGGCTGTACGACTGATCGCGGAGGATGAGATACTGCTTCTCGGGTGTTTCTTCCTTTTGCTCGACGATGTTGCGCATGCGCTCGCGCAACCTGCGGTTGCGTCGCGCGAGGCGATCGTAAGCGATCAGGAAAACGGCCAACAAGATCAAGAAAACAGCGGCAAAAATGACGACGGCGATGTGCGTCATTGTCATGATGGCGTCTCAATAGGATCAAACAATTCGGACGGAAGGTGAATGCCCGCAGCGGCCAGATGGCTCATGGCCTTTGGACGGATGCCGCTGGGGCGAAAGTGCCCGAGGATGCGGCCGCCCTCACCAATCCCTTCGCGTTCGAACCGGAAGATCTCCTGCATCGTAATGGTGTTCTGCTCCATGCCCACGATTTCGGAGATCGACGAGAGCCGCCGCGTACCGTCGCTGTATCGCGAGACCTGCACCACAAGGTTGATGCTGCTGGTGACCAACTCGCGGATGGCGCGCCCCGGGATATCGATTCCCGACAGGAGCATAAGGGTTTCGAGTCGCAGCAGGCAGTCGCGCGTGCTGTTCGCATGGATGGTCGTAAGAGAGCCGTCATGCCCCGTATTCATGGCTTGCAACATCTCGTAAATCTCGGCGCCGCGGACCTCGCCGATGATGATTCGGTCCGGTCTCATGCGCAGGGCGTTGCGCAACAGGTCGCGTTGGGTCACACTGCCGCGTCCCTCAATATTCGGAGGGCGGGTCTCCAGACGCACCACATGCGGTTGCTGCAACTGCAACTCCGCCGAATCCTCGATGGTCAGTATGCGTTCATCGTCGGGAATGTAGGCGGAGAGAATGTTCAGCAGCGTGGTCTTCCCCGAACCGGTACCGCCCGAGATGACGACATTCAGCTTGGACTTGACCGCGGCGGCGAGGAATTCGAAGATCGGCTGCGTGATCGAGTGGCGTTCCAGGAGATCTTCAATGTCAAGCACGTTCGTGCGGAATCGGCGGATGGACAACATCGGCCCATCCAACGCCAAAGGCGGAATGATCGCATTGACGCGCGATCCATCTTCCAGGCGCGCATCGACCATCGGCGAGGCCTCGTCCAACCGGCGCCCGACGCGGGTGACAATCCGGTCGATGATCTTCATCAAGTGGTCGTTGTCTTTGAATCGGGTCTCAGTGAGATACAGCTTGCCGCCTTCCTCGATGTAGACCTTTTCGTAGCCATTCACGAGAATATCCGATACTTCGGGACGTTTCATGTACTCTTCGAGCGGACCCAGCCCAAGAATCTCGTCTTGGATCTCGGAAACCAGACGCTCCTTCACATCCGGCGCCAGAAAAGTGCCCTCTTCGGCCAGCAGGGCCTCCGTCACGCGTCCGATCTGAGAATACAGGACATTGCGATCGACCGCGATCAGGACCGAAAGGTCGAGACGATTGATGAGGGTCTGATGCAGGTGCACCTTCAGTTCGCTGAAGGTGTCGCGTTTTCCCGCCGGAACAGGGGGGGGCGGCGCATCCGATGTAACCGGATCCCGCTGGGCGGGTACCGGAGGCCGGCCAAAACCTGATCGTGAACGAAAGACCAAGATGGTCTCCTGACTCGGAATTCGAGCTAACTCGCCGGACCCGCCCCATTGGGCGAGATGAATTGCTGTGCCAGTTGACTGATGCTCTTGGCGACGCCCGATTTGAGTTTCCCCATCGTCATCGGCTCGCCGCCATTGACCGCTTCGATGACCGAGCGGTAATCACTCGGGATTCGAAATGACACGGGATATCCGACGGTTTCGCAGAATTGCTCTTCGCTGATGAGATCTTTTCGTGACAACCGATTCAGCACGATCTTGACCTTGTGTTCGTCATAGCCGAGTGAGCGAAACACCTGAAGCGCATACCGTGTCGCGCGAACGGTCGACAACTCAGCGGTGGCGACGAGCAGGATGCGATCGGCCAATTGCAACGCCTCGTAAGTGTGCGAGTCGAAGCCGTGCGGAAGATCGAGTACGACGCTTTGAAATGAATCGCGCAGGTGCGTGAGGATTTGATGGAGCTGTTTGGCGGTGATGGCATCCGCCCCGCCGGCGGCTTCCTTTTCGCCGAGGTAGTAGAGCCCTGAAGGGTGCCTGAGGAGCGATGCTTGCAGTCGGCTGGAGTCGACGGCGCCATGTTTGTCGATCACATCCGACATGATGATCTCCGGCTGCAAATCCAACTGGCCGGCGACGTCGCCGATGTCGAACGCCAGATCGGCGATGACCGCCTGCTGTCCGGCGGCGGCAAGAGCCACGGCCAGGTTGACGGATAGAGTGGTGACTCCCAAGCCGCCCTTCTTGCTGAAGACGGCGATCATTTGACCCGTCCCCTGCGAGTGCACCGCCTCAGTCTCAATCTCGCGCATGATCCGATCCAGCGCGGTGCGCAGTTCGTTCACTTCGAGCGGCTTGGACAGATACTCACTGACCCCGGCGCGCATGGCGGAGAGAATCAGGTCGGGCTTCTTCGAGGCCGAAGTGGCAAAGACCTTCAATCCGGGGAATTCGTTTCTCCACTTTTCGGCACTCGACAAAGCTTCTTCGGGTTTGGTCGAGAGATCGAGCAGGACAAGTCTGGGGCGGGTCTTCAGCAAGAGCTCCTGCGCCGCGACGAGGTTCTCGGCCTCGCCGACGAGCTGTATCCCGGCGACGCCGCCCAGATGTTGTCGCACGGCTTTGCGGAAGCCGCCGTCGGAGTCCACGACGATGACGGGAATTGTCGGTATCATGATCCGTGTTCTCCAACTCTCTCGCTCTTGTGCCTTCCCCGGTTTGTCGATGAGTCCCTACTCGGTCAACCTGGTCTTGAACAGAAACGACGGGTCGGCTTGATTGGCGCACACTGCCCCATCCGGCTCATTCAAGCGCATGAATCGACCAACGATCTGACCATTATTCTTGCCACTAGTTTGCACGCTCTCTATAAAAACTACCATGATCTTGCGAATAGTTACTTCCTTTCCGCCCCCGTAGCTTTGTAATCCGATAGAAGGGTCAAATAGCGCGCATTTTACGATGCGTGGACTCTTGGGGTAGGCGGAGTTGATAACGGTTCCCGATGCGGCGTCCCACTGCGCACCAGGATCTGAGTCCATGATGCATTTCAGTCCCTTTGCATTTGGGCCCTTCTGTTTACCCGGCTCGACTCGTAGATAGTCTCCCGGTTCGACCACAAACGAATTGTCAAGACAGGGAAGACACATCCAGTCTTCGTACCGTTTCGCGCCCGAGATCGGATTACCCTTATTGACTGGCGGAAAATCGACTGAATAGTAATCAAATTCCCCAAAGCCTGCCGAGTCGCCATTGCCAAGGATGAATGTGATTTCTGTGCCCAGATCGGCGTCGGTGTACCCGGTCGCCACGGGATCGTAGTACTCGCCCGCATCATACTTCCCATTGCCGTTGGCATCGGCCCACCGGTCGGGCGGTGCCCATGGTTCGAGGCACTTGCCGCCGCATACCCAAAGGTAATCCGCCGCGGCGCGTGCGGTCATCTGACCGGCCGTGGCTCCCTGGCTGAAAATGCGCAAGACGTAATTCATGAACGGATCGCCGGTGGCCTCGGTCCGATGTGTGGTGACTTCGATCCGGCGCGCCTGGGGAAAGGTCACGTCCGCATCGGTTATCACGACCGGATCCATGACGTTGCCGCCGCCCGAGTCACGCAGGGCACGGTTGGCTCCGGCGGCGAGGATGGCCTCGCCTTGCGCCTGCGCCGAATCGCCGGTCAAGGCGCCCTTGACGGCACCGGCGAGCGCACCGGCATCAGCGGCGTTTTGAAGCTGCGTGCGGACCAACATCATCTGACTGGCGTCGATGGCATAGACCGCGAACACCAACAGCAATGCCAGTAACGCGCCAATCATCACCACCACGACTCCCCGTTCGTCGCGGTAGAGTTTGTTGATCGCACGCTTCATGACGAGACCTCCCTGCTGGGATCCGGGCGCTCAAAGGGCGCCCGTCAAACGTAACTGCTCACCCTCTTATTCCGAACCCGGCGCCGATCCGTTCGTGTCGGACTTTCCGTCCCTGCCGTTCCACGGCAACGCGGGGATTTCCTCGCGTCCGGCGGAGTAAAGCCGCGGCGAGACGAGAATCAAGAGTTCGTTCTCCGCTGTACTGCCCACATGGCGTGTGAACAATGCTCCCAAGAGTGGGATGTGCCCCAGAATGGGAATACGCTGAACGCTCTTAACCTGCTCGTTGAGGACCAGGCCACCAAGCAACAGTCCCTGCCCACTGAAAAGCTCCACGGTCGCACTGGCGCGGCGGGTCAGCAGCGCGGGAATGGAGAATCCGGACAGGACAATGGAGTTGTTGAAATCGAGACTGCTAACCTCGGGGTTGACCTTGAGATTGATCAGCGTCGAGTCGACGATGGTCGGAACGAATTTCAGGCGGACACCATATTCCTTCCACTGAATCGCCAATTGAGTCACGCCACCCGCGTTGGTCACCGATGCAGGAACCGGAATCTCGCCGCCGGCGAGAAAACTGGCTTCATTCCCGCTCAGGCACAGGAGCTTGGGAGAAGCCAGCAGTTTGAAGTCGCCGCGTTGCTCCAGGGCGCGTACGGCCGCCGAAATCGTGTTGAAATCGCCCACAAACTTGAAATACCCCGAGAGACCCGCGTTCGGCAGGACAGGAACCTTGGGAGCTTGTGTCTGACCACCGAACGATCCGACCGTTTTCTCGCCCTGGGTGACGAAGTTATCGTTGCGGTTCACCCAAGTGAAGTCAAAGCCCAGTTCCTTCATCGTGTTGCGGTTGACTTCGCCGATCTGCACTTCAAGCATGATCTGCTGGCCGGAGAAATTGCGATCAACGATGATATTGTGCATGACATAGGGTGTCGTTTCGCCAAAGACAATCAGCGTCGTGTTGCCGGCCTTCTTGCCGATAACAACCAGTTCATCGGAGGTGATGGCGACAACGTCGGCAATCTCATTATTGGCCACGGAGACGGTCTTGATCTTCTCGGGGTGCCGCAACACCCGCGAGTGCCCCTCGGTCACATGGAAGTCTTCCGTTGGATTCTGCGCCCGCACGGCATTCGGACAAACAAGCAATACTCCGACAAGAAGGACGACGAAATTGAAAATGCCGAAGACCGGACAGGCCCCCCCCGTCCGATCATGTGGGGTCTTAACGGACTCTTGGTCTATTCTCATGGCGATCTGTCATTCTCCTGGTGGCTTGGTAAGGGTGTCGTGCATGGCCGGCTTGCCAAGCGTGTCTTTCGCCGCCGGCTTCGCATCCATGGCCGGTTTCTCTTTCTTGGCATCCGTGCCCCGGAAAATCGTGAGCGTGTCCTGCTTGACCACCTGCTTTGGCGGTTCGGGTTTGGGCCCCGGCTTGCTCACTGTTACCGTGCGCTGAGGCGGCGGCTTCTCATCTTCGGGACCGCTGAGCAATTTCTTGGTCGTCAGGCCCGGTGTTTCCTCCGCCAGCTCGGTGTCGTTGGGATTGCGCAGAGCCAGGTGCAATTTGCCCTCGCTCTGGGCGAGGGCCAGCTTTTCGGCGCTCGGCACGTCGACTAGGAGCGTCACCGATTGAACGGTAATCGGTTCATTCCCTTTCTTCTCGGTCTGAGCCCCGGCTGCCAACACCTCGATGTTTTGGAGAATCATCTTGGCGAGCGCCTCGTGGGACGACGTCGACTGATCGACAATTGCGATCACATCGACCCGGTCGCCCGGAATCACGAATCCGCTGACGCCGGAGACCTTATCGACCTTGATCGAGACCGCACGCAACGTGGGCGCGATCATCAGGGAAAGCCCGCCGCCAATCGAAGACAGCTTGGAGACCAGAACCGGTTCATTCTGCGCGAGGAAGACCTTGGTGGTCTGGCCAATCAGACTGTCGATCACCGAGACGGCCCCCTTGGGGACGCTCTCCCGGGGAAACATAGCAATCTTCAGTTTCGAAGCATCCAATGTCTGTCCGAATGAGAGATCGGCGGACGAAACGACGACTGGCGTGAGCAAGGGGCCGGCGGCGGCGAGGCGGGCGGTCCTTTGCAGATAGAGAACTACCATGGCCGTCGCCGCGGCCGCACAAACAAATGCTACAAAGCCGATTACGATGATTGAACGCGAACGCATCAGCTCCCCTCGGCCGGAATTATCCTTCAAATCTCATTGCTGACGCCCCCCTCAAAACCAACACCCCGGAGAAGGGCAACAGGGTTCCGGGTATGACTTGAAAATTGCACGTGACAACAACCGACATCATTTTGTCAACGTCGGGACCTGCGACCTCGATCGAGGCCGGCGTGATTCCGGCGGCCTGCAAGACGTCTTCGGCACGGGCGGCGGCCGAAGTCGAATCCGCACCCACGGCGGCGGCACGTGCGCCCTCGCGCGCTGCCTGGGTGAGAACATTAGTTTGCATCAGCATGCGCCCAAGCTCAGTAATACCAAATACAAGTAGCAAGAGGAGAGGAAGGATGAAGGCAAACTCAATAACCGATTGGCCGCGCTCCGGATAGCGCGACCGTCGCCGGTCCCGAGATTTCCCGTTGACGTGTCCCAACCGATTGAACCCGCTTTCCGAGATATCCCTGCTGTTTTCTCCTAATCGCCTTCTAAATGATACGGCCAAAGGCAAGATACGCAAAGAGCCCCAACGCGATGGCAACTCCGTACGGAATCATGCCGGCCGTGTGCGCCAACTGCGTGTCTTTCAGCCCGCCGCGCACCCCCCCGACCCGCTGCAAAACCAGTGAGGTGGTCCAATCGAAAATGTTTCGGAATGCGCGTTTCAGCGTTCCCCGTGACAGGGCGCTGATCACGGCAATCACTCCGCCGATGATCGCCGTGTACAGGAATATTTGTACGATCGCCGCCAGCCCCATCAACGCGCCGAGAGCGGCCATCAACTTGACGTCGCCTGCCCCCATCCCACCGACGTAATACGGTAGAATCATGAGAGCGAAACCCACGGCCAGTCCTCCGGCCGACAGCAAAAAGCCCTTCCAGCCCCCCAGCCCCAGCCCAAGGACCAAGCCGATGGCCGCTGCGGGAAATGTAACGACATTCGGGATTCTGCGCCGCAACAGATCGGTCACCATGCAGACCGTTGCTGCGATCGCGGCGAGAATGGCTGGGAGTTGGATCGTGAATGGTCCACGCACGAGGTCGCCCAATCTCTAATCCTCCTCCCAAGTGATGGCGCGCCCCAGAACGGTATCTGGGGCGCGCGCAGAATCACTGTTACGGAGCCGCTTGGACGGCGGCCGTGACACTGGTATACCAGCCGCCGATGATCGGCGAGATCGTCGTCACGGCCACAATGAGAAGGACTGATAGGAACGCCGCGAGCATACCCCACTCGATCACGTCCTGACCTTCCTCGTTACGCATGAATTTCTTGAACATTGCACACTCCTTGAATTAGGTGAACAGCCATCCCCCCCACCAAAGTGTCACGTTTAGAGCTCCAGCATAAGCGGTTAACATTCCGATTACGGCGCGATTGCGGTCTGAACGGCGGTGTACCAGCCCAAAATGATCGGCGAAATTGTCGTCACGGCAGCAATCATGAGGATCGACAGGAACGCGGCCAGCATACCCCATTCGATCACGTCCTGCCCCGCCTCGTCGCGGATGAGCCGTTTGATCATTGTTTCGATCCTTTCGTTGGTGGAACGTCTCGGTTCCACGGGTTGAATCATCCAAGCTTCACTTTCGTCTCGTCCTGATTCTGTTTGTATCCGCTTCGCCGATTTCGTCTGGCACCTATGCAGCACCGCAGCGTTGTGCCGGCAGTCGTGCACCGGGCTTTAAAAGGTCTGGCTTATAAGTAACAACTGGCAGCATTTTGTCAATCCCCCAGACAGAGTCCAGATTCCGACACGCAAACTCTCCGCCAGTCTAAGCGCTTGAACCGCACCGCTAATCGCGCACACCTCCTGGCGCGGCACTACATGTTGGGTTTTTAGGTGATGCGCCTGGATTGCGAAGTGCAGGAACATGCGGATCAAGCAGCCGCATTCCAGTCATTCGTACAGTGGTCAGTTTGTCAGATGATCTCTGAATCTCTCACTGGGTTGCCGGCGCAGCGACCGACGGAGTATTTGCTGCTTCGATGGCTTGCAAGGATTCTCCGAACGCGCGGAGGCGGTCTTTCAATTCGGTGACGCGCGCGACCTGTTCGACTCCGTTCATCTGAATCGGCGCGGGCCACTGAGGCGCGCGAAATGTCAGAACGCGGACGGCATTGGCCAGAATCCCTCTCGCGCCTGCGGAGTTGCGCACACCCCGCATCGCGAGTTCAAGTTCGTCCTCGGCCTGATGCATCCCGTCCCGAAGCTGACGTTCGTACTCGTCAATCTGTTTGTGCGCGGCCTTGACCACGATGGCATCGGAGGGATGCTCATTCGATTGCGTGAAACGGATGAGGGCGTCGCCATACATCTGCCAATTATCCAACTCGACATACCGCTCGCCCTCTTCATAACGCGCGTAGAACTCGGAGAATCCGAGCCCGACGATTGCCGTCACGGCGAACGCGGTGACGATTCCGAGGATTAGCTTCTTCATTTTCACCCTCCTCTGCGGGTCAGGCAACGCCGACAGAAGCCAGTGGACAAGAAGCCCGAGATGTCCAGTCAGAAGACCAACAACGAACCACAATGCCTGGCTGCGATCCCAATTTGGGGCAAAGAATGCGCACAATACGCCTGAAACGAGAAAGAACATGAGAAAAATCAGGATGACGTTCATCAAGTGCCCTTTTTGGGACGGATGCTCTGCGGTGTGCAACGACCCCTATCAGATGGCGCAATATGCCGCATCGGGAGCCGATTCGCAACAGGGGCACCCTCAGCTGGATCCGGATTAATCCGATTTGAAGTAGATTTGGTGCGAGTTGGCAAGAAAAGATCAAAAGAAACGGTAAGGACTGAACTAAATTTAAGTCGAATTGACTGCCTATTTCTTTTTCTGATAGTCGGATAGATCTGTAATACGCTGCATGGCAAGGGAATAGGAGGGATCGCCGGTGACGTTTTCGAGTCTCGTCGACCCCGCCATTAGAATCCCCTTCTAAACCCACTCGCATTTTCAGATCGAGGCCGATCCAATCAGGGTCGGCCTTCTGCTTTTGCATCCCTTTGCGTGGCAAAGAGTCACGGGACTATGGTGGCGTGTGGCGGGCTCGGGGAGATGGTGCTGTGCCACTACGGAGTGCAACCTTCGTCCATGGCCTCGCCTGAATCCGCTCGTACCACGTCTGAAAGTCTTGGATTTGGTGACTCGTTAAGGCTGGGCTGGGCAGAGAGTAAGTCCTTCACGAGGAGCGAAACTCCGATGTCGTTGGACATTTTTCGCAGAGGCAAATCACTCTCGATACTTGTCCTTGAAGAATCCCGAACCGAGAAACGAACTCATCCGCTCGGCAAGCCTTCGTCCCCACTCGAATAGGAGTTCTGAATTCTCCTTGGCAAACGGAGAATCTCAATACACCGTGCCCCTCGGATCACTGGTCCGGACTCCGTCCCGCAGGAAGTCTTCCTAGTGTCATGTCCCGTGAATTCCTCGCATAAGTTTCGGAACTCCGCTTATGCGACAGCGCCAGGGCCCATTGTCTCGCATAGACTTGCGGACGCTGCCGGCCCGCGCGACTCTGCTTTGCGTGCAACGGTACTCCTGGGA
>JACQFV010000181.1 GCA_016199865.1 Candidatus Zixiibacteriota bacterium
CGTGCTGCATCACCAACGTCAATGCCGCCACTGCGGCCGTTTCCGCGCGCAGACGCCGTTCGCCCAGCGCAATCGGCGCCGCGCCGCGATCGAGCAATAGCCGCCGTTCGGGCTCACTGAAGCCGCCCTCCGGACCGATGATCAACAAAGCATTCAACGTGCGAGCCGGTTCGGCCAGTGCATCGGCCAGACGTTTCCCCTCGGGATCGGCCAGCCAGGTGCGATGGAAATCCTCGATTCGGGCGGCGATTTCCTGGGGTGTCGCCATCTCCTCGACCGGTGGCCAGACTGACCGCAGCGATTGCTTCATCGCTCCCAACGCCAACCGTCGCCAACGTTCGACACGGCGCTTCGCCGCCTGATCGCCGCCCATTCCCGACGGCGACTGCTCGGCGCGAATGGGAATGATCCGCGCCACACCCAACTCAACCGCCTTTTCGACAATCCAATCAAACGACGCCGGTTTGCCGACACCGACCGCCAAAGTCACCTGAGACACCGGTTCGCCCAGACGCCGATGGGCGCGGATGATCCTTGCCTCGACTTCGCGAGCCGTGGCCGCGGTGATTTCGCAATCGTAGGCATTCCCGTCGCCATCGCAGACGGTGATCAACTCCCCTTTACGCAACCGGCAGACGCGGAATGCATGACGCGCCTCCGCGCCGAAGAGGATCACCGTGTCGGATGTGACATGATCAGCGGGCGCCCAGAATGATCCGGGCGCATGGGAGAGCCGTTGGCGGGAACGGTAGGGCATAACGGCCTAACATCGAATGCCGTGGCCGTGTACGCAAGCCATCTGTCGACAGATCTCGACGCGCAGGAGCCCTGTGCTCCTGCGGCTTTCCTCATCATAGAATGTCAGGAGCGCGGGGCTCCTGACCTACAACTGCCGTGCCGTCTTTTACGCGTACACGGGGCGCGGCTCAGCAGGAGCTTCGCCCTCCCAAGATCAGAATCATGTTGTTTGATTACCCGCCGAGATTGGAACGCAACTTGTCGAGGAACGACCGGCCCGCCTTGGGGGGCTGGCCGCCGCGCGAATGGGAGAGCTTCTCCATGAGCGCGCGTTCGTCGGCCGAGAGATTCTCCGGCGTCCAGACAAAGACCTGCACCAATAGGTCGCCGGTGCCATGTCCGCGCAAGTGCGGGATACCCTTCCCGCGCAGGCGCAGGAGTTTTCCGGACTGTGTCCCCGCAGGGACTTTCAGTTTGACCGAGCCGTTGAGCGTCGGCACAACCATCGCCTCGCCCAAGGCCGCCTGGGGAAAACTGATCGGCAGCCGGTACAAGACATCATCGCCGTGCCGTTCGAACTGCTCATGCGGCTCTTCTTCGATCAGGACAACCGCGTCGCCGGACGGGCCGCCGCGCGGACCGGCATGCCCGGCGCCGCGTACCGTGATGTAGTTGCCCGCCGACACACCGGGCGGGACGTTCACCGAGATGGTCGACGTTCCCTCGACGCGCCCCTCGCCGTGGCATGACGGGCAGGGTTTCTCGATGATTTCGCCTTCACCCCGGCAACGGGGGCAGGTTGTGATATTCACAAACTGCCCAAAGATAGAACGCGAGACCTGACGCACCTCGCCGGCGCCGTGGCATTGTGGGCACTGAGTCGAGCGAGCTCCCGCCTGTGCGCCGGAGCCGCGGCACGGCTCACAGGGGACCATCCGCTTGAGCCGGATTTTCTTTTCGACCCCGGTGAGAATTTCCTCGAGCGAGAGTTTGAGACGGACCCGCAGGTCGCCGCCCGACGCTGGCCCGCTGGCGCCGCGCCCCCGTCCGCCACCGAAGAGCTCCTCGAAACCCCCACCACCGCCGCCTGCGCCGAAGTCGCGCATGAAGGCGCGCAGCGCGTCGGACAGATCGAAGTGGCTGAATCCGCTGAATCCGCCCGGCCCCGTCCCGGCGCCGGTCAATCCGGCGTGGCCAAATTGGTCATAGGCGCGCCGCTTATCGGCGTCCTTCAGGATTTCGTATGCCTCGGTCGCCTCTTTGAATTTTTCCTCAGCGGGCTTGTCGCCGGGGTTCTTATCCGGATGGTAGCGAACCGCGAGTTTGCGATAGGCCTTCTTGATCTCCTCGGCGTCGGCGTTGCGTTCCACGCCGAGGATTTCGTAATAGTCGCGTTTGTCCACCCGTGTGGCCATTTCCCGAATCTCAGGCTCAGATCATATCACCAAGTGCGCACAAACAAGAGGTGGGTGCGGAGCACCCACCCTACGGTCGCGCTCACAATGTTCCTACTTGCGCTCCTTGTCGTCCACGACTTCGTAATCGGCATCCACTGGCCCGCCGTCACCGCCACCGGAGTTCTTGGGGCCGGCTGAGGGACCGCCCGGCTCCGGACCGGCGCCGGGCGCAGCGCCGGATTGCGCCGTCTTCTGACGGTACATCTCTTCGGCCAGTTTGTGCGAGGCGCGCATCAATTCCTCGACGGCGTCGTCAATCGCTTTGGCATCGCTGCCATTTTGCACCGACTTGACCTTCGTAAGTGCCGATTCAATCTTGCTTTTCTCGTCCGCACCGACCTTGTCGCCAAAATCCTTCAGGGTCTTCTCGGTCGTGTAGACCATCTGATCGGCTTTGTTGCGGGCTTCGATCAAGGATTTTTTCTCTTTGTCCTCTTCAGAATGCGCCTCGGCGTCCTTCACCATTTTCTTGATTTCCTGCTCGGAGAGGCCGCTGGACGACTCGATCTTGATCTTCTGTTCCTTGCCGGTCGCCAGGTCCTTGGCCGAGACATGCGCGATGCCATTGGCGTCGATGTCGAAGGTCACTTCGATCTGCGGCACGCCGCGTGGCGCCACGGGAATGCCCACCAGATCAAACCGTCCCAAAGTCCGGTTGTCGATGGCCATCTCGCGTTCACCCTGCAGCACGTGGATCGACACCGCGGGCTGATTATCGGAAGCCGTCGAAAAAATCTGTGACTTGCGCGTGGGGATGGTCGTGTTGCGCTCGATGAGACGGGTCAGTACTCCGCCGAGCGTCTCGATCCCCAAGGACAGTGGTGTCACATCCAAGAGGAGTACGTCCTTCACGTCACCGGCCAGGACGCCGCCCTGAATCGCCGCGCCGATCGCCACGACCTCATCCGGATTGACCCCTTTATGCGGCTCCTTGCCGAACAGGTCACGCACCACCTCTTGCACCTTCGGCATGCGCGTCATGCCGCCGACGAGCACGACTTCATCGATGTCCGAGGGGGAACAGTTGGCGTCTTTCAATGCCTGACGGCAGGGGCCCGTTGTGCGCTGCAACAGATCATCGACCAGCGACTCCAGTTTGGCCCGTGACAAGGTCAGGTCAAGATGCTTGGGTCCCGACTGGTCGGCCGTGATGAAGGGGAGATTGATCGACGCCTGCATCGTGGTCGAGAGTTCGCACTTGGCCTTCTCGGCGGCCTCTTTCAGCCGCTGTAGCGCCATCCGGTCTTTGCGCAGATCGATGCCGTTCGACTTCTTGAACTCATCGGCGATCCAGTCGATGATGCGCTGATCGAAATCGTCGCCGCCCAGATGTGTGTCGCCATTGGTGGAACGCACTTCAAAGACGCCGTCGCCCAATTCCAGGATCGAAACGTCAAAGGTGCCGCCGCCCAGATCATAGACCGCGATCTTTTCGTCTTTCTTCTTTTCCAGCCCGTAGGCCAGTGACGCCGCCGTCGGCTCATTGATAATGCGCAAGACTTCCAGCCCGGCGATCCGGCCGGCGTCCTTCGTGGCCTGGCGCTGCGAATCGTTGAAATAGGCCGGGACCGTGATGACCGCCTGCGTGACGGGTCCGCCGAGGTAATCCTCGGCCGCCTTCTTCATCGCCTGTAGAATCAAGGCGGAGATTTCCGGCGGTGAATGCTCCTTGCCGCCGGCAACCACGCGCACGTCGCCCGAGGCATTCTCCGTCACCTTGTAGGGGACCAGCTTTTCCTCCGAGGAGACCTCGGAATGGTGCCGTCCCATGAAGCGCTTGATGGAGAAGACCGTGTTCTCCGGGTTGGTGATCGCCTGACGTTTGGCGATTTGCCCGACCAGCCGTTCACCTTCCTTCGTGAAGGCAACGACCGACGGTGTGGTCCGGCCCCCCTCAGCATTGGGGATCACGGTCGGCTGTCCACCCTCCATGACCGCCACGCACGAGTTCGTCGTTCCCAGATCAATTCCAATGACTTTGCCCATTATGAATAATCCTCCGTGTTCTTTTTTTCTCAGAGACTTAGAGCCTCTAACAAAATGACCGTGCGCAAGCCGGGACCCTCACCCCAACCCTCTCCCTGAAAGGGAGAGGGGGATAGAATGATCCCCTCTCCCCATAGGGGAGAGGGTAGGGTGAGGGGCAGCACATTCGACATCAC
>JACQFV010000183.1 GCA_016199865.1 Candidatus Zixiibacteriota bacterium
CCCGCGCCTCCGGCGACAGATAGCTGAACATGAACCCTTGATTCTCCTCGTGACCCCGCATCGCTCCCTCCCGCGTCAACTGACCGTCACGAAGAACACACGACAGAGGCACGGCAAGACTTTTTCAGCAACCTGCTAGACCACGATGATACCTATAGTTACGGACCGGAAACAATTACCATATCGGCGCAGCTGCAGGGCGTGTACCGTTTCTCCATTCATGACTTCTCTGACCTATTCTCCGACTACAGCTTTAACCTGTCGAACTCGGGAGCGCAGGTCAAAATCTATCGCGGAAGCAGCCTTGTGGCCACGTACAATGTCCCCACAAACCGGGAAGGCACGCTCTGGACGGTCTTCGAGATGCAGGGAGACAATATCACGCCTGTAAACCGGATGTCCTATCAATCACAACCCGATGGGATCACCAATACCATGCTGCCGAACAAGAACTCCATGCCCCAGCCGAAATGATCGGTTCCCGGAGGGGATCAGCAAACATACAGGGGGTGTCGGACTGCTCGGTCGATGGTGCTACTACCCCCGCCCCGCGTGCCTCTTCTTCCGCAACTCCCCAATCTCATCCCGCAGCCGCGCCGCTTCCTCGAAGTCGAGTTTCTTGGAGGCGTCCTTCATCGCCTTGGTGAGAAACATGATCTGGTCGTCCAGGGCCATCTGCTCGAAGCCGGTCGGACGTTTGGGCTTGTCGGCTTCGTCGTAGACCTCGGACTTGGCGTCGGCAAAAACCGTGGCGCGGCGGATTTCATCGTGCGTCTTGACGATCGTCTGCGGCACGATGCCGTGCTCTTCGTTGTATCGTTCTTGAATGGTGCGGCGACGGGTCGTTTCGTCGATGGCTTTGCGCATCGAGTCGGTGATCTGGTCGGCGTACATGATCACCGTGCCGCTCTTGTGACGCGCCGCGCGCCCGGAAACCTGAATGAGCGCCCGTTCGGAACGCAGAAATCCTTCTTTGTCGGCATCGAGAATTGCCACGAGTGAGACTTCCGGGAGATCGAGGCCCTCGCGCAAGAGATTGATCCCGACCAGGACGTCGAATTCGCCCAGACGCAGATCGCGCAGAATCTCCGTGCGCTCGATGGCGTCGATTTCCGAGTGCAGATAACGCACCCGGATGTGCAGTTGCGCCAGATAATCCGCCAGGTCCTCGGCCATGCGTTTGGTGAGCGTGGTCACCAGCACGCGTTCATGGGCGGCAACCCGCAGCCGGACTTCGGCGATCAGATCATCGACCTGTTTGTCCAACGGCCGCACGATGACCTGAGGGTCAATCAACCCGGTGGGACGAATGATCTGTTCAACCACCACACCGCCCGATTTCTCCAGTTCCATCTCGGCCGGCGTGGCCGAGACGTAAAGCGTCTTGTCGAGTGACGCCCAGAATTCCTCGAAGATCAAAGGCCGGTTGTCGAGCGCCGAGGGGAGACGAAAGCCATATTCCACGAGGATCTGCTTGCGTGAGCGATCCCCGGCGTACATCCCCCGCACCTGCGGCAGGGACTGATGTGATTCGTCGATGATCGTGAGGAAATCCTGGCGCGGGAAAAAATCCAGAAGCGTGAAAGGGCGTTCGCCCGCCTTGCGTCCCGACAGATGCCGCGAATAGTTCTCAATGCCGCTGCAGTATCCGACCTCGCGCATCATCTCGATGTCAAACCGCGTGCGCGATTCCAGCCGTTGTGCCTCGAGGAGTTTGTCCAATCCGCGGAGTTGGGCCAGACGCTCCTCCAGTTCGTTTTCGATGCGCGAGACCGCCTGCGTCAATTGCGGCAGACTGGTGACGAAATGCTTGGCGGGATAGATCGCCTTCTTGTCCTGTTGGCGGATGACTTCGCCGGTGAGCGAGTCGACCAGCGTGATCTTCTCAATCTCATCGCCGAAAAACCCGACCCGCACCGCCGTTTCTTCATAGGCGGGCATGATCTCGACCGTGTCGCCCCGCACCCGGAAGGTGCCGCGGGCGGAGTCGAAATCGTTGCGGGTGTAATGAATGTCGATCAGGGATTGCAGGAGCCGGTCGCGCGGGATTGTCTGCCCCGTTTGCACAAAGACCATCATGTTCTTGTATTCTTCCGGCGATCCCAGCCCATAGATGCACGACACCGAGGCGACGATGATGACGTCGGGCCGTTCCAACAGCGACGCCGTGGCGCGCAACCGCAGCCGGTCGATGTCGTCATTGATCGAGGTGTCCTTCTCGATGTAGGTGTCGGTCTGGGGGACATACGCCTCCGGCTGGTAGTAGTCGTAGTAACTGATGAAGAACTCGACGGCGTTGTTGGGGAAATACGACTTGAGTTCGCCATACAACTGCGCCGCCAAGGTCTTGTTGTGCGAGATGACCAGTGTCGGCCGCCCCCATTGGGCGATGACATTGGCCATCGTGAAGGTCTTGCCCGAGCCCGTCACCCCCAACAACGTCTGGTGCTCCAGCCCGCGTCCCAGGCCGTCGACCAGGGCGGCAATCGCCGCCGGTTGATCCCCCGTGGGCTGGTAGGGGCTGTGCAGATCAAAAATTCCGGGTCGAAGGTCCATACGCGCCTCGGCAGTCTGTTCCGCGCTGGCGGGAACTGCCGAATGAAGATAAGTCCCGCCGACGGGCCCAGGCATCATCTCCTCAAACGATCTGAGCTTGCCTAAGACCCTAACAATATGACTCCAAGGAAAAAACTGTGCACGCCAGGCGCCCTCGCCTGGCGTTTCGCCGCCCGAGGGCGGGCGGCGTGCACCTTGTTCGCGGGTGCCGGGAGCATCATTTCGTTAGCGGCCTAAATCTGCCGTCGCGCGGAATTCGGGGAATGAATGGCCCATCCGCCGGTATAAGCGGGTGCGGCAGGTCGCGGAATGGCCTGTGGGCTAACGGGTTGAATTGCCTTGACTTCGATTCTGAGAATGCTATCCTGCCATGTCTCGAAACGAGGAAGTTCACTGTGGGGGCCAAAGAGGGACGAATGGGACAGACAGCAGTCGTTGAAACAGGGGGAAGGCAGTACGCGGTCGCCGCGGGGGACTTGATCTATATACCCCGTATGGCCGGAGCTGTGGGGGATCAGATCACATTGGATCGGGTGCTCTTGGTGCGCGACGACGCCAATACCCGCACCGGCCGTCCGCACGTCGAGGGTGCCAAAGTGCAGGGCGAGATCATCGCCCAGGACCGGGACGATAAACTGATCGTCTTTCGCTTCAAGCGTCGGGTGTCCTATCGCCGCAAGAATGGTCACCGGCAGCCGCGGACCAGGGTCCGCATCACCGCCGTCCATGCCTGAGCGGCCGCGGCCGTCGGTCGCTACAAGCCCGGCTCGCGGGGTCCCGTGGCAGTCGCGTGAAAAGCCGGCCTCCCGGCTCCATTTGCGCCCAGTGTGTGTTGCGTTTTTCTTGGCGCTCGCTTCCTACCTGACTGTCGGCGTTCCCAGCACTTTTGCCGACAACAACATTGTTCTCTCCGAAGTCAAAGTCGACGGTGCGGCGGTCACCGACGTCGCGCTGATCAAGAATGTCTCCGGCCTCGTGGTCGGGAATTCCGTCAGCCGCGACGATCTCCAACGGGCCGTGCATCAGGTTTTCGGGCTGGGGTTGTTTTCCGACGTCCACTTGGAAGGCGAGGATGATTCCGGCAAACTTAAATTGACCATCAAGGTCACTGAGTTGCCGCATCTGGATCGGATCGTCCTGAAGGGGAACAACAAAATTAAGGAAAAGGACTTCTCCCTGACGCTCAAGCATGGCCAGACGGTCGGCCCCAGCGCCCTGAAGGACGCTTCACACGCCATCCGCCATACCTACCAGCAAAAAGGATTCTACCTGGTCGAGGTCAAATCCGAACTGGCGCCGACGGCGGTGTCAGGGGAGTCCGACGCCGTGTTCCAAATAAAGGAGCACGATCCGGTCGGAGTGGCCGCAGTCGAATTTCAGGGAAACACTCAAGTCGCGGGCAAGGACCTGGCTGGGAAGATGAAGAACAAGCCGCGCGGCTTCCTGCGTTCACTCTTCGGCAGCGGCCATTTCAACCGCGACAAATACGCCGACGACCAGAAGGCGGTCACCGATTTCTATCGCAAGAAGGGATTCCTCGACGCCGTCATCGTCTCCGACACGATCATCCTGAACGACGCCAAGACTGACGTGACCATCCGGATGGTGGTCAATGAGGGGCCGCGATACTATTTCGGCGCAACCACGTTTGCCGGCGAGACGGCCCTGAAAGAAGATCAACTTCGCCGCGCCCTGAAGTACCGTGAGGGTGACGTCTACAATCAGGAACACTTCGACAAGTCGCAGGAGGAAATGTACAACGCCTACCTCGAAGAGGGGTACCTGTACGTGCGCATCTCCGACGAGACCAAGACTCAGGATTCGACCGTCAACGTCGCCTACGACATCTCCGAAGGTGTCCCGGCGCACATCAATCGGATCGATATCACCGGCAACTCCAAGACCAAGGACAAGGTGATCCGCCGCGAGCTGGCCGTCTACCCAGGGCAGACGTTTCGCCGCTCGTCGCTGCAGCGTTCTCTGCGGAACGTCATGTTGCTGAACTATTTCAGCAACGTCACGCCGGAGTTCCATCAACTCCCGGACGGCCGGGTGGATCTGTCACTGAAAGTGGACGAAAAGCCGACGGGGCAGATTCAGGTCGGCGGCGGGTACTCGGAACAGGATCATCTGGTCGGCACCGTCAGTCTCGGCATCCCCAATCTCTTCGGCGGTGGCCAGAGCGCAAACGTGCAGGTTGAGTTCGGCTCCCTCCGCCAGTCATACACTCTCAGCTTCACGGAGCCGTGGTTCATGGATACGCCGACGACGGTGGGGTTTGACATCCAGCGGCTGGATCGGATTTACGACGATCCCTATATCGTTGGCACCCAGGACTACACCGAGAAAAGTTCGGGCGCGACCATGCGTCTGGGGCGGCGGTTGCGCTGGCCCGATGATTATTTCAGCGTCTATTGGAATTATCGCTGGGAGAACCAGCGGTACACCAATTTTTCCAGCCCTGCCGTGTCCAGTCTGTTCACCGGCAGCAACGGGGTCATCTCCTCGACGACCTTCACCATGCAGCGCGATTCGCGCGATCTGCCGGAATTCCCGACGAGCGGCAATCGATCCTCGTACTCGATCGAGTTTGGCGGTGGCGCCCTGGGCGGCCAATGGAATTACACCAAGCACACGATCAGCCACTCACGATACTGGAAACTGTGGAAGGGATTCACCTTCGGGCCGATCTGGAACCTGGGCGCTCTCTCTGCCGGACCCGGACTCACGGATGCGCCCTACTCGCAACTCTTCTATGCCGGCGGCATTCGCTCCGATGCCATGATTCGCGGTTATGACGACCGCTCCATCGTCGTGGCGGAGGATACGGTACGAACCCGCCCGCCGGCCTATACGCTCCCCCAGGATTCGATCAGTGATGCGGCCACGGGCTTGAAATATCAATACGCCTCCCCACAACTGCGCCGGGGACGCGCCTTTTTCGTCACCAATGCGCAGATTACCTTTCCGATCGTGAAACAGCAAATCCACGGACTGTTGTTCTTCGATGCCGGCAACGTCTGGCAGGATGCCGCCCGGATCAGTCTCTCCGATCTGTACACCGCGTACGGATTCGGTTTCCGATTGGCGGTTCCCGGCGTCGGCACTTTGGGTTTTGATTTCGGCATTCCTTTACGCGGTGTGGGCAAAGGCCACTTGAAACCCCACTTCCAATTCGGCGGTTCCTTCTAAGGCCCTCTGATAAGATGAAGAAGGGAAATCAACAAGACCAGATTGTGCGCGTCACGCGCCCTCGCGTGACGCTCCGCCACCCGAGGGCGGGTGGCGTGCACATTTCTGTGGCAGATGAAGCTGAGAGTCTTTCTGTTGGACTCTCTCAGTACGTGGGTGGCGGCAACAGTGAACACAAACTGGCCAGTAACATGTCATGCTGAGTCCCGTCCGCCTCTGGCGGATCGGGACGAAGCATCTGCCCTAAACAGGAGAACAAGAATGAAATCCATGATCCGAAACGCACGGTTGGGTTTGGGGCTCGCCATCGTGGTGCTCACTTTTGTGGTCGGGCTGCCGCATGACGCCCGGGCGCAGGGAAAGATGGGCTGGGTCGATCTGGACCGAATCCTGAGCGAATACAAGGAATTCCAGACGGCCGAGGACCAGTTCAAAAAGGACGCCGCGACCTGGGAGGCCAATTTCGACAGCGCCCAGGAAGTCTACTTCGGCAAAGTCGAGGACTACAAAAAGCAGCAACTGCTCTTGTCCGAGCAGACCCGCAAGACGCGCGAGGATGAACTGGCGGCGATGGAGAAATCACTGATGGACACCAAGTCGCAACTGGAGTCCCAGGCCGAGAAACGCCGCTCCGAACTCACCAACCCCATTCTCCAGAAGATTCAGGACGTCGTCAAGAAGGTCGCCACCGACGAGGATTACGATTTCGTCTTCAACGCCTCCCAGATTTACATGACCCCGGCGGGAATCCAGTTTGCGCCGATCATGTACGCCAAGAAAAAACTCGACCTGACCGACCGTGTGCTGGAGGAGTTGGGCAAACTGAAATGACCAGAAGTGTGGCCGAACTGGCCGCGATGGTCGGCGCGCGGGTCGAGGGGAATGCGCAGGCCGCCATCCACGGTGTCGCTCCCATCGACACCGCCGGGCCGGGGCAGTTGACTTTTCTGGCCAATCCGAAATACTCCGACCGTCTGAGGACCACGCGCGCCACCGCTGTGATCGTGGCGCCTCCTGCCGATGGCGGATCCCCCCGCGATCTGGCCTCCGCTGGCGTGACTCTGCTGGAGCATGACAATCCGTACTTTGCCTTCCTGAAGATTCTCACATTTTTTCATCCGACACCACCGCCGCCGACTCCCGGCGTCGATCCCACGGCGCGCATCGGCCATCGCG
>JACQFV010000189.1 GCA_016199865.1 Candidatus Zixiibacteriota bacterium
GCAGGTCTGGATCGAAGAGGGGGAGATGATCGTCGTGCCGCGCGGCGTTGAGCATCGGCCGGTCGCCGACGAAGAGGCGCACGTCATTCTGTTTGAACCCGCCGCGACACTGAACACGGGAAACATCCGCAACGAGCGGACTGTGCCGAAGCTGGAGCGGATTTAGGCGTCTGGGTCGATTCTGGCTGTGTCGGAGACGGTGAGATTGCCGCGTCCGCCGTGGCCCGGCGGGCTCGCAATGACGGATTACAGGAGAGCGCTCCCTCCGTCATTGCGCGGAATCCCCGCGAGGAGCGGGGATGACGAAGCAATCTCATCTGCCCCAACCCCGCCGATCCGGTGTATATTGTCATCACCGGCCAATGCCCGGTGTGAATGAATCCGCAGCCACCTCCTGACCCGACACCAACCGCACCGGCCCCCATTCCTTGACCTCCCGAAAGTCCAAGCCGTGGTTTGAAGTGCGCAATTCGCGCGTGCACGGGCGCGGCTGTTTTGCCCGGCGCGCGATCCCGAAGGGGACGCGCATCATCGAGTACACAGGCGAACGCGTTTCGCCCGACGAGGCCGACCGCCGCTACGACGAGGACGTGATGGACATTCCCCACACGTTCCTCTTCACCGTCGACAAGAAAACGATCATCGACGCCGGCCGCCGTGGGAACGCGGCGCGGTGGATCAACCATTCCTGTGCTCCCAACTGCGAGACCACCGATGAGGATGGACGGATCTTCGTCGAGGCCATGCGCGACATCCGCCGCGGCGAGGAACTCAGTTACAATTACAACCTCCAGTACGAAGGGCGTTACGAAGCGGCATGGAAAGAGCGCTACGCCTGCCGCTGCGGCGCCAAGAACTGCAAGAAGACGATGCTCTTCCCCAAGAAACGTCGGAAGCGGCCCAAGCGGTCGGCTTGAGCATCTATCACAATGAATGGGGCAATCAACACAGCGAGAATGTGCGCGTCACGCGCCCCCGCGTGATGCTCCGCCACCCGAGGGCGGGTGGCGTGCACAATTCCCGGCTGCCGGCGTATAAGGTCTTTCTGTCGGACGCTCTTATTGAGTCTCGCATAATCGAGTGACAGCGGGTTACGAGAAGAGATAGGTGGCCCACAGCTTGCTGTGGGAGGATGGTTCGGGGAATCCCACCGCAAGCGGTGGGGCACCCAGCATGTCGCTAAATTACGCGAGACTCAATAGATGGCTCTCCATGTACCTCGCGTGATTGTGCCTTCGACTGGCCGTCTTCCGACGCCATCGCTTTGAGCCGCACGACAATTGCCATTTGCATACGTCCTCTGGTTCTCTAACTTCCCCGCATGGTCAAGCGGCCACATCCGGGCCAGAAGGGACAAGGGGCGGCCGGAGTTCACAAGCCGGAGAGGGCACGCACCGCGGCGCCATCCTTTACCCAGCGTATCGCGGCGCATCCGGTGCGTTGGGCGGCCTTCGCCTATGCCTTGCTCACGGTGATTTTTTTCGCCGGTGCCATCTTCTCGCCGGGGAAGATGATCTACGGCAGCGACACGATGGGGGCGGGGGTGTTCTTCCGCACGTTCTATGCCGATTTCTGGCGGCATCACTGGCGTGTGCCCATGTGGGATCCTTACATCCACGCCGGGCTGCCGTTTGTCGATGCCATGCACGGCGACATCTTTTATCCCGCGGCGATTTTGCAATTGATTCTCCCGGTCACCTACGCGTTGGGAATGAAACTGATCGTGCACGTCTTCCTCGCCGGTCTCTTCATGTTCCTCTTCTTGCGCGGGATCGGACGCACCGGCTCCGGCGCCTTTCTCGGTGGGCTGCTGTACATGTTCACGCCCTGCCTGATCTCGCTGTTCTATCCGGGGCATGACGGCAAACTCTATGTCAGCGCCCTGACGCCGCTGGCTTTTCTCATGGTGCACCGCGCCGTGATGACGCGTCGCCTGGCGTGGTTCCTCGGCTTCGGGGCCGTGTACGCGCTGATGATGCTGACCGCGCATGTGCAGATGGCGTACTACGCCTCCTGGGGTTTGGGGCTGTATTTCTTGTTCCTCTTGTGGGACCAATATCGATTGGCGCTGCGCAAGATCGCCGCGCCGATTCTGTTTTTTGCCACCGCGGTCGCACTAGCGATGGGGGCTTCATCCATTCAATGGATGGCGCCCTACCAGTACCTCGCCAA
>JACQFV010000014.1 GCA_016199865.1 Candidatus Zixiibacteriota bacterium
CCGGTGTTGATTTCCACGTGCACGGGAACGGTCGCGCCTTGCGCGTTGCGGCTCAAAATCTGGGCGGTGGCCTCATCGGACACAGTCGGCGACAGACGCCACTGGATCACGGCCGGGACCTCGAAATCCAACGGCGGATGCAGAAGGAGAATCTCTCCGGCCAGATCGGCCCGTCGAAGTTGCGCCCCTTCATCGACGGAGGCCACGGCAAAATGTTTAACCCCCATGGCCGACGCCACCGACGCCACCGTGCCCGCGCCGTGTCCGTAGGCGTCAGATTTGACGACAAGGATGATCTGCCGCTCGTCACCGATCGCGGTGCGGATCGAGCGCAGATTGGACTGCAAGGCCAAGATGTCGATCTCCGCCCAGGTCTTGTGCTGTGTCCGTTTCAGATTGTCCATTGGGCAAATACCGGCCGAATTTTATACCCCCTACGGGGATCAATCGGCGCGAATCTATCGCCTGATCACCGGGTGCACAAGACCGAATGTCCGGTTCATGAAACTGATGAGATACGCCAATCCGCGATCGGAAATTGATGTGAGGGTCAGCCCTTGGGTTGACCCTCGATATCTTCACCGATTGCGGTCAGCCCAAGGGCTGACCGGCACAAGACAGATCGCATGCCCCTATTCGGAAATTCCTCTTTCCTGCCTCTGGCGGGAACGCTATCATGACGCCGTCGTCACCTGAGCGTGGCGGGAGCCCGATGCCCATCATGTCCGAAGGCAGAAAACCGCTGGAAATGGCCGCCATAGGCATTCTGGCGTTATTGACCATCATCGCGCTGATCTTGATCCTCACCGACCTCCAGGGTTGGCGTTAGCCGTCCTTCATTACCGGGAGTGACCCGGGTCCTGCCGGAACAGTTCTATGCTGGCCATCTTCATGATCGTTGCCGCCGCCGGTGTGCTGTTCGTCGTGTTGACGTTGCTCATGAAGAAGACCGATTCTCAGGACGGAATCGCTCCGGTCGAGGAAAAGCGCTACGGCTGCGCCATCTGTCAGGAAGAATTCGTTGAATCCGATCTGATCAGCCGCACGGTCGGCGAGGCCGGGTATCGCCGGTATTTTTGTGATCGGTGCGTGATCGAATTGTACGAGGAATCTCGCCTGCTGCACGATCCCCGCTCGAAGGAGTAAACGATTCTGAGGGATGACTGTGTGGAACAGAAACCCTCACCCCAGCCCTCTCCCTGAGGGGGAGAGGGGGCAGAATCTTCCCCTCTCCCCTTTGGGGAGGGTAGGGTGAGGGGAAGTTGGATGCGAACTGTTACGGAACCATGCCCCGCGAATCCCAAACACAACGCGCCACCCGCGCCCGTCGCATCGCCCGCGCGCTGAAGCGGCTCTATCCCGCCCGTTGCGCGTTGGGTCATGACAATCCGTTTCAACTCTTGGTCGCGACAATTCTCTCCGCGCAGTGCACCGATGAACGTGTCAACCAGGTCACACCGACTCTCTTTGCCCGCTATCCTTTACCGTCGGACATGGCGGCAGCAGATCCGGCCGAACTGGAGAGGGTCATTCACTCAACTGGTTTTTTCCGCGCCAAAGCCCGGCATCTGATCGCCGCGAGTCAGGCGATCGTCGCCCGTCATGGCGGCGAAGTGCCGCGCACGATGGATGAACTCTTGACGCTGGATGGAATCGGCCGCAAGACGGCCAATGTCGTTTTGGGAACCGCCTTTGGCGTGGCGTCGGGTGTCGTGGTGGACACCCACGTCGGACGTTTAGCCCGGCGGATGCGTCTGACCAAGCACGACGATCCGGTCCGAGTCGAAGCCGACTTGATGGCGTTGTTCCCTCAGAAAGACTGGATCGAATTCTCGCACCGCATGATCTGGCACGGCCGCCAGATATGTCTGGCCCGTCGCCCCCGCTGCGAACAGTGCCCCCTCGTCTCCGACTGCCCCGGTTCGCGGGAGTTTCTGCCATCGGCGCGCACCCATTAAGGGGCGCACGGATCACAGAACTGCGTCGCCGGATCCATCCCCCGGAAGGCAACGTTGATCATGTGAGCCACATCGAGAATGTCGACGGCGCCGCTGCAATCAACGTCCTCACGCGCCTTCGAGCACCCTCCGTCATCCTGCTCCAGCTCACCGCGGAAGGCAACGTAGATGACATCCACAACGTCCAAGACATCGATGCTACCGTCGCAGCGCGGATCGGCCTGGCATGGACAGGCGCAGGGACCCGCCAGCTTGGTGACGAAGGCATCCGAGACTCCGCCGGCGTATGCCACCTGCAACGGATCCGCGGTCGGGAAGTCAGGGGAGTAAGTTTGTCCCGTTACATATGCGCTCTCTTTCCCGTCGACGGCGATCCCGTTGCCATCCTCATAATCGCTCCCTCCAAGGTACGTGCTGTACACCAGCGCAGCCCCCGACGAGCTCACTTTGGTGACGAAGGCATCGATGCCTCCCGCATTGGCCGCCTGCAACGGATTCGCTGTTGGGAAGTTGGTGGAGGCCGTCCGCCCTGTTAAGTACGCGCCGCCGGAACTGTCGACGACAATCCTGTAGCCCTCATCATTATCGCTTCCTCCGAGGTAGGTGCTGTACGCCAGCGCATTGCCAGCCGAGACCAGTCTAGTGATGAAAGCATCCTCGCCTCCCGCCTTGATCGCCTGCAACGGTTTCTCGGTCGGGAAGTTAGTGGAGAAAGTAAACCCCGTCACATACGCGCTGCCGCTCTTGTCGACGGCAATCCCAAAACCCACATCCTCAGAACTCCCTCCGAGGTACGTGCTGTACACCAATGCTGCCCCCGTCGCGCTCAGCTTGGTCACGAAGACAATGTCTCCTCCCTCGTTTGCCGCCTGAAATGGATTCGCGGTCGGAAAGTCGGTGGAAAAAGTCAACCCCGTCACATACGCGCTACCGCTCCCGTCGACGGCGATCCCATTGCCCTGATCTTGGCCGCTCCCTCCGACGTACGTGCTGTACGCCAGCGTCCCCAACGCGATCACCTTTGTGACGAAGACATCGCCGCCTCCGGCGTAACCCGCTTGAAACGGATTTGCGGTCGGGAAGTTGGGGGAGTCAGTATACCCCGTCACATACGCGCTGCCACTTCCATCGACAGCGATCCCACCGTCCTCATCATTACCGGTTCCTCCCAGGTACGTGCTGTACACCAGCACTGTCCCCGACGCACTAAGTCTAGCGACGAAGCTATCCCAGTCCCCCCCCGCGTATGCTGGCTGCAACGGATTCGCGGTGGGGAAGTTGGGGGAGTCAGTCAACCCCGTCACGTAGGTGCTGCCGTTTGAATCGAGGGCGATCCCAACGCCAAAGTCGAGGTCGCTACCTCCGAGGTACGTGCTGTACACCAGCGTCGACCCTGACGTGCTCAACTTGGTCACAAAGGCATCGGAGTTTCCCGCGTAGGCCGCCTGCAACGGATTTGCGATCGGGAAATCCGCAGATAGAGTCCACCCCGTCACGTACGCGCTACCGCTCCCGTCAACGGCACCGCCATAACCCACATCATTTCCGCTCCCTCCAAGGTAGGTGCTGTACACCAGCGTAGCGCCGGCGGAGTCAGCGACCGATTGGGATGACGAAAGACCGTAGGTGGCAGCAGCCGTGTTCTGGTACACCACGCCTGATCCGCCGTCGCGCGAAATGGGTGCGGACTGCATCAGCGTGCCCCAGGGCGCCGCAATCATCAACTCACCCGCGTCGCTCAATGTCACCGCTGCGTTCCCGTCGTACCGAAACTGAATCTGCGACAGATCGGCGCCCGGCTTCGCCTCCCACTTAGTCTGCAATTGCCCGGCCGCGCCAGTTATGTGTGCATCGATGCCCGGATAGATATTCCGATAGACGACACCAGTGTAATTCGGGACGTCGGTCCGCCACTTCGCCGGATCGTTGCCGAGAAAGTAATTGCAGCGGTATGTCATTTGGTCTTCACCGGCGATTTCAACCACCGGATTGGCCTGCACGAAGGCGGCCTTGACCACGACCATCTCGACGCTGTCCTCCTTCGCGTGAGGAGCCGCTACGGAGGACGGGTCCGCAAGAGTGCGAGGGAGGCCACGTCGAGGCAATCCCTGTAAATCGCCGGGAGCGGTCCCGCCGTTCGACAGATGATGGATAAACTGATAGTAGATGCCATCCCGGCAGAACCAAACGGTCGCCCCACCGGCGCTGGTCCGGAACAGGGCGTGCTCATCCCACTGACCGTCATTCTTCGTGAATGCCAGCGGCATCGCCGCCATCTGTGGGACAATGTGGGCCGGGACCTTCGTGGCGCTGGCTACCCCGGGGCCATGGGGCGCCGTCGACAACGGGATCAACGTCACAATCGCCGCTATGAGAATGGCGAAGCACGTTGTAGCCGGACGAAATCGCATAATCCACCTCCTGGAACGGCGGGGAATCTGACACTGCCAAGATAACATGAAACGGCCGACCGTCAAGCTCCGGCGTGAGGTTTTGATAGGAGATTCACGCAGCAGTGATTCTGCGCTTCGCGATGCAAGCGCAACACAGACAACGACTTGGACGCCTCCGCCCGTAAGACCATTGGCCGAAAACATTAGTCGGGGTTTGATGTTTACTGAGATGGTATCTTCCTGACAATGGGGAAGCGACGGGCCAACCAAGGGTAACAATAATGGGACGACATCAAATCCTATGCTTGGCCAACGTTGGCCTCTGCGCCTTGTCGCTCTCGAGCGTCGAGGCCGCGACATTCGCCACGCACGGCGATTCGCGCAACCGGGCCGAGTTTCTCTCCAAGGCCACGCTCGAAACGATCACGGGCAAGACCAGGGCGGTCACGGCGCAGTTCGAAGTCGATCCCGCCGACGTAAGCAATGCCACGGGAACGGTCACGGTTGACCTGAAAACCCTTGACACCGGCATCGATATGCGCAATAAGCACATGCGGGAAAACCAACTGGAAACCGACCAATATCCCACGGCGTCGTTTGCGCTCAAGACAGTGAGAGCCCCCGGCGACACGTCGGCATCAGCCGATTCCGCCACGAAACTGACCCTGACTGCAGGACAGCCGACGAAAGTCACGGTCGCCGGCACGTTGACGATTCACGGCGTCGCGCATGAGATCACCGCCCCGGCCACGGTGACATATGCGCCGGCCGGCAGCGATGCCAAGGGGAAGATCCCAGGCAACCAATTGCATCTGCAGACCTCATTCCCCCTCAAACTGGCCGATTACAGCATTGTCCGGCCGGAATTCCTGTTCATGAAAGTGGCCGAGGAACTGACCATCACGATTGACATGTTCGTCGACGACCGGCCCCAAAAGTAACCGGACGTTCCTTCGATTCCTGACTTCGCTCTCCCTCTTGCCTCAGTTGCCGCGCCTGACGTATCGTAACCGGGATGGATCGCGCCTCATCAGTCCCCGCATCGGCTCTCGGGCCGGCGCGCCGTTTGTTCGACCAGGGATTGGCAGATTTCCGTGCCGGGAAATTCTTCGAAGCCCATGACATCTGGGAGGAATTGTGGCAGGAACTGCGCGGCCCCGACCGTCTATTCCTGCAGGGGTTGATCCATCTGGCAGTCGGCGCCTACCACCGGGACAACGGCAACCCTCGCGGCGCCACCAGCCAGTGGCGCAAAGCGGTTCTCAAATTGGAACGATATCCGGAAGGACACTGGGGCGTCGACACATCAGAGTGGCGCGCCTGGACCCGTCTGTATCAGGAAAACCAATCGCGCGAAGACCACCCCAACGATCTTCCCTTTGATCCGTCGGGCTTTCCCGCGGTTCTGCCGCTGGCGCCGAGATCGTGAGATGGATCGGACGAATATGAAAACCAACGGACGAATGCGCTCCGCATGCTGGGCCCTTAGGGCCCCTAACAAGATGACAGGAAGCCACACACTGTGCACGCCAGGCGCCCTCGCCTGGCGTCTCGCCGCCCGAGGGCGGGCGGCGTGCACTGGGTCTGTGAGCTTCGGGAAATTCATTTTGGTAGAGGCCCTGAGCGCGCTCATCCTCCTTGTCTCCTTCGCGGGATGCGGAAGCGATGGCTCGGCGCATAAGAAACTGGCCCAAATCGCCGTCTGGGAAGATCAGGGGTGGACCGCCAATGGCGCTCTGACCGCGTTTCTCTCCGACCGGAATGAAGACGTGCGCGAACGTGCCGTTTTGGCGCTGGGACGGGTCAATGACACGTTGGCGCTTGACTCGCTACGGCGTGTCGTTCTGGGTGACCCCAGCCCTCGGGTGCGGGCGATGGCGGCCTTTTCCCTGAGCGCCTGGACTTGGCAGGCCGGCAAAGGCGCCCTCTTGGATGCTCTGGCCAACGAGAAGGACCCTTTGGTCCTCGTGCCGATCCTGCACAGTCTGGGACGGGTGTACGCGCGTGATGAATCGGCCCGCTATTACCCTTTCCTGCGCCATCCCGATCCGGGGGTGCGGGCCCAGGCGGCGCTGACCTTCGACATGGTCAACCGTCGGGAGGCCGCCGATTCGGTTCTGCCCTTGCTTCACGACCCCGATTCGTCGGTGCGCTGGATGGCCATGTACGCACTCATCCGGGCCAAATCCGACAGCGCCGCACGCCGGGCACTGGCTTTCTGCAACGATGCCAACCCGGATGTGCGCAATATCGCCTACCGACTGGCCGGGTCGGTCAAGACGCCCGAGTCGATGTCGGCCCTGCTGGCGGGATTGAATGATCCGGACCCGTATGTGCGGATTGGCGTGGCCGATGGCTTCCTGACCTGCCGCGACACGGGGCTCTACAATCGCGTCCTGCCCTACTTCGACACCGAGCCCGATTTCGGCGTGCTGCAACGGCTGGTGCGTTCGCTGGGAGAATACTGGCGTGATGAAAGGATGGGCAACGCGTTCCAACGTCTGCTCCACCATCCCAATCCCGGCATCCGGGCGCAGGCAGCGGGTGAACTGTGCAAGCGACGTGATGTGCCCTGCGGCGAACGTGTGACGCCGGCAGCGGCCGATCCCGATCCGTTTGTTCGTCTGGCGTTTCTCGAATCGGTTGACAATGCCTCGCGATTCGGTCTGGCCGACACCGCGATTCTGTCCCCCGTCATGCGGCTCTTATGTTCCGATTCGGTCCCCACGGTGCGGGCGCATGCCCTTCAGTCCTATTCCGGGCTGGGTCCGGGCGACTTGGGCGACTACATCAACCGCGCCTATCATGATCCCGATCCCGGCGTCGTGGCAATGTCAATCAGTCTGATCGGTTCGATCCATGTCATGTCCTATGTCGATTCGCTGCATGCCTTGTATCCGAAATATCGCGATGACCCGAATCCGGACGTCAAATGGGCGATCACGGCCGCCAGCGCCAACATGCTTCCCTCTGTCTTCATTGACTCGACCCGGCAGGACATCATCAACTGGGGAATGGCCGATCCCAATCGGCTGGTGCGCTGGTACACGATCGCCGTCGCCTTCAAGTTCCGCCAGGACCGCCGCGACGGGTTGGGTGTCTACCGGACCGATCTGAACGTCGGCAACGTCGACTCGCTTCTGCCCGTCCCCGGCAGCATGCTCTCGGCGCGGCTCCAGACGACCAAAGGGACGATTACGATCCGCTTCGACACCCAGTGGGCGCCGCGCACCACCCGGCAGTTTGTCGCTATCGCCCGTTCCGGGGCGTATGACCGTTCGCGGATCAACGACGTTCAGGCGGGGCAATTGATCCAGATGGGCGACCGCCGCGGCGATTTCGCCGATCTGCCGCCTGCCAACCTCCGGGACGAGTTGTCGCCCTTGCGACTCGAACCGGGCGCCGTGTTCTGGATGATCCAGACGCGGGACAGCGGCCGCGGCCTGTTTTCCATCGCCCTGGGACGCATCCCGTATCAGGACTGGCGTTTCGCCGTCTTCGCCCATGTCACGCAAGGGCTCGAGGTTGCCCGCTCGCTCTCTCCGGCCGATTCGATCCGTACCGTGGAAATCCTCACCGGCCCGTCCTGATGCCTGCGCCGATGCGACGGGTCACAACGCTGCTCTGGTTGACCGGGCTTTTGTGCGTCCGGCCCGTGGCGGCGCAAACGCTGCCGGTGACGATGCCGGCCGATTCGGTCGTGGCCGCCGTGCGCCGCGCCCTTCTGACCTGTGATTCGGCCTGGCGCGAACTCGAATTTGTTCAGTTGACGCACGAGCGCAAACTCGACAGCGACGGCAACTTGGACAAAGAAACGACCTACAAAGAGCGCGTGTACGCGCGACATGGCGCCCGAAGGGCTTTTTTAGAGGGGATGTGGGAAGATGGCCGGCCGGTCAGCGACAAGACGCTGCAGAACGAAAGAGCCGACCGGCAGGACAAATGGCGCAAACGCGAGAAAAGCAAAGCCGAACACAAGGCCGACAAGGACGATGACGAAGCATCCGCCGAAATGCTCGAGCCATTCAAACCGAAATCCGCCAACGACTATGACTTCTCCTCAGTGACAGCCGACACGCTGGACGGCCATCCCGCGTGGAAGGTCGAAGTCGCCCCACGGCGCGAATCGGAGGATCTCGTGCGCGGCGCCGCGTGGGTCGACGCCACAACATTCCGGGCGGTCGCCGAATCGTACGAGCCGGCCAAACTCCCCGGCGGCGTCAAGGGGATGAATATGCGCGTTGACTACCGGGCCGTGGCGCCGGGCTGCGCCATGCCGGAACATCTGCTCTTGCGCGCCCACGGACGCGCCCTCGTGTTCATCAAGTTCAACATCGAATTCGAATTGGCGATCGACTCGGTTCAGGTGAATCCGGGCCTCCCCGATTCGCTCTTCGTGTTGCCACCAGAGGATTGATCCGCGGCGGCAAGCGATAACAACAAGACCAAGCACTTCTGCGCACTCCGCTACGGCGAGGCGACCATGAACATCGAACCCGTCCCCATTCAATTTCCCGAAGGTAGCAACATCATCTTCGGCCAGTCCCATTTCATCAAGACAGTCGAGGACTTGCATGAGGTGATGGCCACCTCGACCCCCACCATCAAATTTGGTCTGGCATTCTCCGAGGCCTCCGGTCCCTGCCTGGTGCGTTACTCCGGCAACGACGCCGGGCTCGCCCAAATCGCCGCCGATAACATCCTGCGATTGGCCTGCGGCCACACCTTTCTGATCGTGATGACCGACGCTTTTCCCATTCATGTACTCAATGCCGTGAAATCCTGCCCGGAGGTCTGCCGGATTTTCTGCGCCACGGGCAATCCAATCACGGCCCTCGTGGTCCGCGGGCCGCAAGGCGGTGGTGTCATCGGCGTGATCGACGGTTCTGGGCCGAAGGGAATCGAGACTCCGGCCGATCAGGATAAACGCCGTGCGTTTCTGCGGCAGATCGGGCTGAAACTTTGAACGCACGCACTTGACGCGGACACACAAGGGGCCTTTGGCCCTTGAGTGCGCGCCGAATCTCCGCCAATAAACTCGCATTTCTCCCGTTCAAGGAACGCGGCGTAAAGATGGGTGTGAGGGCATTGCCACAATGATCAACTCTGTCTTGACCAACACAGAGACCACGGTGGCTTCGACACCGCAAGAGAAGCAATCGCGTCTCGTCGCCCTCTTGCGGTCGTACCGGTCCGTGATCGTCGCCTATTCCGGCGGGGTCGACTCCACGTACCTGTCGGCGATCGCACATGAAGCACTGGGTGACAAGGCACTCATCGTCACCGCCCAATCTCCGTCCCTGGCCGAGGCGGAGTTCGTGTTCGCGACGACGCTCGCGCGCGACCGCGGCTGGAACTTCCGCGTCGTGAAAACCAGGGAGACTGCCGACCCGCGCTGGCAGCAAAACGATGCCAGCCGCTGCTACTTTTGCAAATCCGAACTCTTTCGTGTACTCGGCGATCTGGTCCGCGCTGAGGGGATCGTGCGCGTTCTCTATGGCGCCATTCCCGACGATCTGGCCGACGTGCGCCCCGGCCAGCGCGCCGCCGCTGAATATGAAGCGCTGGCGCCGTTGATCGACGTTGGTCTCACGAAAAAGCAGATCCGCCTGCTCTCGCAGGAACGTGATTTGCCGAGTTGGGATAAGCCGCAGGCGGCCTGTCTCGCCTCACGTTTTCCCACGGGCACGGCCATCA
>JACQFV010000190.1 GCA_016199865.1 Candidatus Zixiibacteriota bacterium
CGCAACGCACGAAGCGGCCTCGCGATTGATCGCCGCGTCATTCGACGATCTGTGGCGGGCATTCGAGTTGATCTGCGACACGTTTGCCCGCGGCGGTCATCTGCATGTCTGCGGCAATGGCGGTTCGGCGGCCGATGCTCAGCATCTTGTGGCCGAATTGGTCGTCCGTCTCGACGCTACGTCGCGGCGCGGCCCCTTGCCCGCGACCGCATTGTCCACCGATACGTCGATTCTCACCGCCGCCGCCAATGACCTGGGATTCGAGCAGATTTTCGCGCGACAGATCGAAGCCCGGGCCAAGAGCGGCGATCTCTTGCTCCTGATTTCCACTTCCGGCAATTCCCCCAATCTCTTGGCCGCAGCCGGCGCCGCACGCAAGGCGCTCGCCGGAACGATTGCACTATTGGGCAAGAGCGGCGGCCAACTCAAACCACTCGTCGATTGCGCGATCGTTGTCCCGTCGGACAACACACAGCGCATTCAGGAAGTGCACGCGCTGGTGCTGCATCTGTGGTGCGAGTGGTTGGAACCGGTGACTTCTGGAGAATAATTGGATCAAAGACCATGGCCCAGGGCGTGAGCCTTGGGAACAATCACCGCCCCCGCCCGAACGACACAATCGTCTCCGCGAACCTCGCTGGATCATCCGTCGGCACGGCGCAGGCCCGTCCCGCGCAGAAATAGCCCAACGTACGCCCCGATGTGATCATCGCTGCCAGTTCGGATGGAAGTGAAGCGGCGGACGTCGTACCCGCGTCCGTCAGGCGTTGCAGCGATTTGTAGGGGCGAAACGTGTGCCGCGCCGTAGTCCAGAGTTTATCGGCGACCCGCTCGCTCGCAGGCCCGACCACAACCGCCAACGCCGATCCGCGCAGAAACAAATCCAAAGACAGATAGTATGTGCCGCCAAACATTCCCAGATCGGCCGCGGCGCCGGCAAACGTCGCCAGCTGTTTTTCGGCGCGATCGCGGTACTGAGTGTCCCCGGTTGCTTCCGACAGGCGGATTAGGAATTCGGCGGCTGCGGCATTGGGCGCCGGTGTCGGCGAATCCTGAATCGGTTTGCGCGGCTGCGACAAAAGACCAATAGCCGAGACACTATCTTCGGCCGGCGCATGATCGAAGAAGCCGCCGGATCCCGAATCCCATAATCGCTTGGTCAGATCGGACGCGATGCTCCGTGCCGCCGCCAGGTAATCGGCCCGGCCCGTCCGTTCGTAGCCATCCAGAAGCGCCCGCCCCAGGAAAACACCATCCTCCAACAACCCAACGGGCACATCGCTGCCCAACGAGTGGCGGACCCGACCGTCGGGGAGCACGGCCTCGGCCAGCAGACGGTCGAGTGTTTTGAGCGCGAATGTTTCACTCGCGGCGTCGCCCAGCGCATCGGCGGCGATCAGGAAAGCGGACACCGCCATGCCATTCCAGCCGACATACACGGTGCGATCCACGAACGGCGTCCGCCGTTGCCCCCGCGCCGATTTCAGTTTCGCGGCGCCCGATTGCAACAACGCCCACACGGTGTCTTCGCTCTGTCTGGTCTTTTCCGCGATGACGTCGAGATCAGCATTGACGAAGAGCACGTTTTTCGCCGGATTGTGCTGCATTTCACCGGTCGCCGTGATGTCGTAGCGTTCCGCCAGAACGGCGGCCTCAGCGGCGGTGCAAATGGCGCGCACTTCCTCCAACGTCCAGGTGAAATAGTCACCGTCGTCGTGCAGACCGACGTCGGCATCCTGCGAGGCATAGAAACCGCCATGCACGGGATCGACCAAGACCTCCATTAGAAACCCGATGATCCCACGCGCGGTATCACCAAAACCAGAATCGCCGAAGAAGGCCGAGGCCAGAGCATAGTTGCGCAAGAGTTCAGTATTGTCATAGAGCATCTTCTCAAAATGCGGCACGAGCCAGTGCTCGTCGGTCGAATAACGGTGAAAGCCGCCGCCGATTTGATCGTAGACCCCGCCTTTGGCCATGCGTGAAAGCGTGTGCATGATCACGCTCTCGACGGTCGGCGACGGTGAGAAGAATTGCCGGTTGATGAGCAACTCGACCGCGGCCGCATGCGGAAACTTGGGCGCGCTCCCGAAGCCGCCGTTCACCGGATCGAAGGCGCCGGTGATCTGGCTTATGCCCTTGTCGACCAGTGACGCCGACAGAAGGCCGGGCTGAGCTCCCTCGGCCTGGCGGCTGAGCGCTTGCGTCAGACGCGCGGCCGATGAATCAACATCGCCGCGCTTGTTCTTGTAGTAATCGGCGACCGACAACAGGACCGACGCGAACCCTTTGCGGCCATAGCGGTCGGCCAGGGGAAAGTATGTGCCGCCGAAAAAGACCTGGCCATCGGGAGTGAGAAACGCCGTGAGCGGCCAGCCCCCCTGGCCGCTGACCGCCGACACCGCCTCCTGATAGCGCCGGTCGATCTCCGGCCGCTCGTCACGATCGACTTTGATCGCGATGAAATGTTCGTTGATGATCCGCGCCGTTTCGGGATTCTCGTATGATTCGCCGTCCATCACATGGCACCAGTGGCACCAGACCGCGCCGATGTCCAAGAGGATCGGACGGTCCAATTCGCGCGCCCTCGCGAACGCTTCCTCGCTCCACGGATACCATGCGACCGGCTGATGCGCCGCCGAGAGCAGGTAGGCACTGCGTTGAGAGCCGAGATGGTTGGCAGGTGAGATTGTTGTTGTCGTATCGGGCATAGTATTCTGATCTGCTTTCAAGTATCAGGGTCGCGAACTGCGTCAACGAATCATGCGTCACAGATAATTCAACACCAGATCAAAATCGGGCGCTTGCCCGATCGGTACGGCACCGTCGGCCACCGCCTCTTGGGACTTCGGTCCCACGTCCGTGGCCACCAGAAACACGGGAATGGCCAAATCGCCCGCCTTGTGGATCGCCTCCATGGAGCCGCGGGCGTCAGCATGGAGCCGCACGACGACCACGGCATCGGACAGGCCGACGATGATCCGATTGCGCGCGATCAGTCGCGGCTTCGTCAAAGGCGCGCGCGGCGGATATTCGGACAATAGAGCGCCGGTCTTGGCGATTTCCGCCGCCAAGGTCGCATGCTCCGGGGGATAGATGTTGTCGAAACCGCCCCCCAGCACCGCGACTGTCGTCCCCGATGCCGCCAGAGCCCCGACATGCGCGGCGCCGTCGATGCCGCGCGCCAAACCGGAGACCACGATCGCGTCGCGTTGCGCCAAGCCCTTTCCCCAGGCCACACCATCGGCAATCCCCTCGGCGTCGGCCTGATGTGTGCCGACCACGGCCACGGCGGTCTTCGCTTCGTCGGGAAGCGTTCCGCGCACATACAGAATCGTCGGCGGATCGGGAAGGCGAAACAACCGTTGCGGATATCGCGGATCGAGCGTGCTAATGGGGATGGTGCCACTGGCGATGATGAGTTCCAGTTCTTCCATCAGCGCATCGGTCAACCCACGCGCCTTGACCACCCGCTCCAGATCATCCTCGCGCAACTGCGCCGCCTGCGCGATCTCATCTGAATCCGCGTCCCAGATCGCCTGTGGCTCTTCAAACCGCGTCAACAAAGCCCCGATCACCTTCGGGCCCAGATGCGCCTCCGCGGAGAGGGCAAAGAGAATCGTGAGATCTGAAGTGACCGTCATGGGAGCCATGCGAAACGGACGGCAACCGCTCCCTGCCGGCGCAATAACTTTGCGATCACGGTGATGACACGACCTTGATCCCACCGCCAGTTCACGAGGAGAATCCGCCGTTGGCTGATCGTTATGCTCTCATCGAGTCGATACAATTCTCCGAGCGGCACGGGAAGACGACGTTGTCGGTCCGGATGATCGCCAAGGGGAACACTGGGGCGCAGCAGATCGGAGGAAAACTCTGCTCCCAGCCGCATCGCGAGCCGCTTTCCGGCCCAGAGAATCGCGGCGACCGCGGAGTAGGTCGCGGGTGGAGGCACCGAAACGACCATGTCAACACCATCGGCCGGCATTTTCTCGGATAGGAACCGCGCGGCGACGTCGACCAACCGCCACCCGCAATCGTAGTCGGCATTTTGCGTGAAGCGATACGCCTGAGCGCCGAGAAGCGTGTAAGCCCGCGGCCAGCGGGTTTGATACTCGTAATCCAGCACCCAGGCCGGGCCGTGCTCGTCGGACCGATCGATTCCCGAGCGAACGGGCAGCAAACCGACGTCGTCTGGCTCCGGCCAGAATTCGGGATCGGTCGCCAGGCCGAGGACGTGGCTATTCAGAAAGTCCTGAAGGGATGGCATGATGCGGCCGATCACGGCGGTTCTTGTGGTTGTCATGTGAATCAACTGCCGTGATTCGGGTCTAAAACACCTCCGCCGTGAATATCTCGATCGTCGTCCGTTTGTCTTTCCAGGCATCGGGATGCAGCCCCGCCTTCTCGCAGGCATGGGACAGGAAGGTCTCGCGATCCCAATCGTTTTCAATCGGCACCTGCGGCAAGAGCACGCCCGCCTGATGACCCTGCGAAACAATCACGCCATGCCGCCCCACCAGCACCTGATCGGGGTTGGCGATTTTTTGCAGTGGTGACAGAACAGTGATTTCGATCTCGAGGCCATCGACCTCAGAGGGCTCGACCGGCAGGAAACGATGATCGCGTCGGGCGGCCGATTCCGCCATCTCCCACACGGCATCCACCAAAGGTTTGTAGGGACGCACATATCCGACGCAGCCGCGCAGATGCCCCTGGGCCGTCAACGTCACGAACACGCCCCGTTTTTCCTGCAAACGCTGAGTCGGCGCTTCGGGGCACTCCAAGCGGGCCCCCTTTACCGCCGCTTCGAGTGAGCGGCGCGCCGTGGTGTGAAGCATCTCCCGTTCCGAGCCGGTGAGCGTCACGTCCATCTGCAGACGCAGTCCCCGCTTCGCGACGGTTTTCTGAACCGGCGCCCGTTCGCTGCCCGAGCGATACATCACCGCCGAGAGATACCCGACGATGTAGCCCTGCTTTTGCCCGGTCACATCAGCGGAATTGCGACGGCTGATGACCTGCGCACGATCGGCTCCCAAGGCGCGCGCCGCGATCATTGCGGCCGTGATCGGACCGCCGCCGCAGGCCTCAAACGCCCCCGTTGAGTATTGGTCATAGAATTCCGAGGGATCGAACATTCCGACCGCGGCGGCCGCGGTGTCGTCCAGACGCCTTGTGGTCGCATAATCATGTCCGTGCGCCAGATCGGACGACGCGATCACCAGCGTCCGGCCCGGCCGCGCATGCCGCCCGATCAATTCTCCCACGAGGCGCGCCGTCGGATATTCCTGATCCCCCATGACAATCGGCACGAGCGCGAAATGGCCGAGCACAATCTGCAGGAAGGGCAGATGCACTTCCAGCGCATGTTCCCACCCGCCGCCGGAGGCGTCATGGCCCAAATCCGACAGCGATAAAGCCGAATCAACCGAAGTCAGACGCGCACACAAATCCAGATCGAGCGGGACATCCCCCAGCGGTGTCCGATAGGCGCCCCCCGAATAGATTGAGGCGCCGCGGAAGAAGACCTGATGCGAGGGCGAGATGATGACGACCGTGTCGTATGACAGCCCTTCGAGTTGCTTGTACGCCGCCGCCGCCACCTCGCCGGAGTAGGCGTATCCGGCGTGGGGACAAATCAGGCCGCCAATGTCGCCGTCGAGTGCGACACGCTCGGCTCGGGCAAAAAATCCCGCGATCTGCTTGGTCAGCGCAACCGGATCGTTGTCATAAAAACTGTCGACCGCCGCGAACCGCGGCTGGCGGATCTTCTTGATGTCAGAGACCGTGGACATATGGGCAACATGGCGGAAAGCGAAACATTCCTGGCTCCCGGCTCATTCCATGCCAATATACGTATGCGCCGACCTGACAAGAAGGGGCCGGGAAAACATTGGTAACCCGTTTGCACCCAAGAGTATCGCCGCGGGCGGCTGCGAAAGCCGTTACAACCGATCAACCATCCCGCGTTTTCTGCGTATCAGGGTGCAACCATCAGGCCGGGGAATACCTTGAGTACCGGATGCGAACTGACTGGAGGAAAGAACAGTGAATCGTTTCAAGACATTGATGCTCTTGACCGTCCTGACCGTGCTGTTTGTGATCATCGGCCAGTTGCTCGGCGGCCGGCAGGGAATGATCATCGCCTTCCTCTTTGCCGTGGCGATGAACTTCTTCTCGTACTGGTTCTCCGACAAGATCGTGCTGTCGATGTACCACGCGCAGCCGGTGACCGATGCCGAGGCGCCGCGTCTGCATGCCTTGGTGCGCCGCAATGCCCAGCAGGCCGGACTGCCGATGCCGAAGGTCTACATCATCCCGACGGCGTCGCCAAATGCCTTTGCCACCGGGCGCAATCCCGAGCACGCGGCCGTCGCCTGCACGCAGGGTATTCTCGATCTGTTGTCCGACGACGAACTGGAAGGGGTCCTCTCGCACGAGCTGGCCCATGTGAAAAACCGTGACATCCTCACGCAATCGATCGCGGCCACGATCGCCGGGGCGATCTCCATGCTCGCGCACATGGCGCAGTGGGGGGCGATGTTCGGCGGCGGCCGCAACGACCGCAATTCCGGCTCGGGCTTAATCGGCCTTCTGGCCATGGCAATCATTGCGCCCTTGGCGGCTCTCCTGGTGCAGATGGCGATCTCGCGTTCGCGCGAATACGCCGCCGATGCGACCGGCGCCAAGATCTGCGGCAAGCCGTTGGCCTTGGCGAGTGCCTTGCGCAAACTCCATTCCGGCGTCGAGCGGCATCCTATGGCGGCCAACCCGGCTACGGCGCACATGTTCATCATGAGTCCGCTCACCGGCGCATCTTTCTCCCATCTCTTCGCCACCCATCCGCCCGTCGAAGAACGCATTGCCCGGCTCGAGCAACTGGCGTATTCTGCGTAAGACCCGGGGCGGGCGCAAAGGCGCAGTTGATGGAATGGTTGTCAATCGCAGTGCCATTTCCGCCTCGGTAGAATACAGAACGTCATTGCGAGGAATCCGCCGGAGGCGGATGACGAAGCAATCTGCTTTTTCTCAGAACATGTCCCCCGACGAACCTGACCCGACGCCCCGCCCCGAGCTCCCCCCGAATGGAGAGCCGGTGTGAGCGCCTCCGTCGGCATCGAAATCGCCCTCATCGCGATTCTGATTCTGATCAGCGGCTTCTTCGCGGGCGCCGAGGCCGCGTTGATCGCGGTGCGACGGTCGCATGTCAATGAACTCGCCACCAAAGCCGGCGCCGCCGGCCGCGCCCTGAAGAAACTCAAGGACACCCCCGACCGTTTCCTCGCCACCACTCAGGTCGGGCTGACTCTCGTTGGGACTCTGGCCTCCGTCTTTTCCGGCGCGACCGTGGTCAAGGCCCTGACCCCCTGGGTCGCGGCGCTGCCGTGGGCGTTCACCCAACATTGGGCCGAACAACTCGCCATCGCGACGGTCGTCGTCATCATCGCCTTCGCGTCATTGGTGTTCGGCGAACTCGTGCCCAAGTATCTGGCGCTGGCCC
>JACQFV010000017.1 GCA_016199865.1 Candidatus Zixiibacteriota bacterium
GCGATGAAAGACGCAGGAGCATGGTTCGACAAGCTCACCACAAGCAGGGCTCCTGCGCTACGGGCTTGATCCAGAATGGGGCGTATGCAATACGCCCCTACCAAAGAACGAAAGAGATCAGGGTTTGTAGGGGCGTATTGAATACGCCCTTTGGTGTTGTGGGAGCGCCAATGTCCGGGCACAGGATGCGAATGTGTCGTGGGGCGTCAGCAAACCCTCACCTCGAAGATCCCGCGCAGCGGGGCCAGCCCTCTCCCTGAACGGGAGAGGGGGTCTTTTTCTCTCATGTCTTGCATTTTTTCCCCTCTCCCCATTGGGGGAGAGGGTAGGGTGAGGGGGAACGCCCTCGAGCTGATTGCAAACCTCATCGCGCCTCCGTATCATTGTTCAGAGACCCACCCCCCGCGATTCGGGGGATGGGGTTTTTGGCGTATTGGGAAGAATAGAGAAATGGTCGACGGATTGTCCATTCGGAATGAACCCACCCTGCGGACCGTCGGAAGCCGACGGTCCTTGGGTGGGGCACCAAAACCGTGACTGAGCCTAACGATTCGGGTCGAGTGAAGGTGCGGTCGGGGCGGGAGCGGCATCCGTTCGCGGAAGTCTTTGCGGCGCTGGACCGGTCGGCGGCGTTTGCGCGGCTGCGCGACCATTGGCAGACGGCGCGAGCAGGAGCACTCGATCTGTCGGGAGCGGCGGGATCGCTGGCGGCGTGCGCGCTGGCGAAGTTGTACCGCCAATCGCCGCGGCCGACCCTTGTGCTCCTCGCCGATCCGGAATCGGCCAATCACTGGCATGATGACCTGACCCATCTGGTCGGCGACGATCAGGTCACACGCTTCCACGCTTGGGAGATTCTCCCCTATGAATTCCGCCATCCGGGGCCGGAGGCAGTGGGGCGGCGGCTGGAGACGCTCTGGCGCTGCCTGAGTTCTCCCGCGCCGCTCGTGGTCACGCACTTGCGCGCGGCTCTTGAGCCGACGATTCCTCCGGATGAACTACGGCAGCGGATCGTGGAGTTGTCGGTCAACGCCGAATACCCGCTGGAGCAACTGATCGCGCGGCTGGTCGATCTGGGATATCGGCGCGCGCCGTTGGTGGAAGAAGTCGGCTCATTTTCGGTGCGCGGCGGGATTGTCGATCTATTCACCTACACCGAATCGGAACCGATCCGTCTGGAGTTTCTCGGCGACGCCATCGAATCGATCCGCACCTTCGCGGTGGGCTCGCAACGCACGACCGCGCGTCGTGAGCGGTGCGTGGTCCTTCCCTCGCGCGAGGTCAGCGCCGCCGGCGCGGCCTACGACGACGGCTGGGCACAATCCAAACTCGAAGACGGCTGGCGCGAACGTTTGGAATCGGACCCCGACCGCCCCGGGCTCGAATGGTTGGCGGGATCGATTGGGCAGAAACGCGCGCGGCTTTTCGATTACTTTGCGGACAATACGATTATCTGGTCGCACGACCCGGAGCGGCTGCAGCCGGTGTACGACCGTCTGATGGACGAAGCGGCGAAGTTCCACGAACGCTTGCGGAATCATCTGGCCGACCCACCGTCGCCGGACGAAGTTTATGGAAGCGAATCGGCATGGAAGTCGCCGGAGCACTTGCGTTCACGGGTCTGGATGCATGACCTCTATGTCCGTCGCGACGACGGCCCGGCACCCGTCGATTTCGACAGCGCCGCGCCGCCCTCAGTCGGCGCGAGCGTCAAACGGTTGGCCGAGGAATTGTCCGAATTCGCCCGTCGAGCCACGGAGGTCGCCATCGCCTGTGACAACGAAGGGCAGAAGCGGCGAATGGCCGATCTGTTGGAAGACCTCCAATCCCATGTGGAGTTTATCTACCCCGCCTTACATGGCGGCTTTGTCCTCCCCCAAGCCCGCTTTGCGCTTCTGACCGAGCACGAAATATTCAATCGGCACCGTCTGCGCCACCGCCGACGCCACTTTCAGGAGGGGTTGGCTCTCTCCAGTTACACGCAGTTGAAGAAGGGCGACTATGTCGTCCACGTCGATCATGGCATCGCGCGTTTCCGCGGTTTGGAATCGATCACGGTCGATGGCCGCCGTCGCGACTGCCTGTTCTTGCTCTATCAGGACGACGACAAACTCTTCGTGCCGATCGAGGAATTTGACCGGGTCCAGAAATACTCCGGCAAAGAGGGCAAGCCCACACTCTCCAAGTTGGGCGGAACGGTTTGGGAACGGACCAAAGCCCGGGCCAAGACCGCGCTTCTGGCGATGGCAGAGGAGTTGATCGTTCTCTATGCCGCCCGCAAATCACAGCCGGGATTTGCGTTCTCGACCGACGGGGAATGGATGACGCAGATGGAAGGGGCCTTCATCTACGAAGAAACCCCCGACCAAGCGACGGCGATTGAAGCCGTGGCAAGGGATATGCAGACGTCCGCGCCGATGGACCGTCTGGTCTGCGGCGACGTCGGCTACGGCAAGACCGAAGTCGCGATTCGCGCCGCCTTCCGCGCCGTCTGCGATCACAAACAGGTCGCGATCCTGGTGCCGACGACGATCCTGGCGCAGCAGCACTTGTCGACATTCCGCGAACGGCTCTCGGAATTCCCGGTGCGCATCGAAACCCTGTCGCGATTCCGTTCCCCCAAAGAGCAGAAACGGGTGGTCGACGAAATGGCCGTCGGTAAGATCGACATCGTCATCGGCACGCACCGTCTGTTGCAGAAGGACATCGGTTTTTCCGATTTGGGGCTCCTGATCATCGACGAAGAACAACGGTTCGGCGTCGCCCATAAGGAAAAACTTCGGAAACTCAGGCAGACGGTCGACACATTGGCGCTCTCGGCCACGCCGATTCCGCGGACCTTGCAGATGTCGCTTCTGGGGGCGCGCGATCTGTCGATGATCAACACGTCGCCGCGGGACCGCTTGCCGGTGCAGACGGAGATCCGCTCCTTCGATCCCGACGTGATCAGCGAGGCGGTGTTGCGGGAATTGGACCGCGGCGGGCAGGTCTATTTCGTGCACAACCGGGTGCAGTCGATCGGGGCGATGGCGGAATTGCTCCGGCGGCTCTTGCCGACTGTGAAGATCGCCGTGGCGCATGGGCAGATGGCGGAAGGGGAATTGGAATCGGTGATGGTGAAATTCTATCACAACGAGTTCCACGTTCTCTTATCCACGGCGATCATCGAGTCCGGACTCGATCTGCCCTCGGTGAACACGATCATTATCCACCGCGCCGACCGTTTCGGTCTGGCGCAGATGTACCAGTTGCGTGGTCGGGTCGGACGGTCGGCGCGGCAGGCGTACGCCTACCTTTTGGTTCCGCCCGCGGGGGGGCTGAGCCCGACCGCCAAGGCGCGCCTGCGCGCCATCGAAGAGCACACCGCCCTAGGCTCGGGGTTTCATCTGGCGATGCGCGATTTGGAAATCCGCGGCGCGGGGAATCTCTTGGGGCCGCAACAACATGGGTTCATCGAAGAGGTGGGTTTTGACCTGTACTGCCGGCTCTTGGACGAGGCCGTGGCTCAGGCGCGCGGGACCGATCCAGTTCTGCCACGGCCGCCAGTGCAGATCGAAGCCGAGGGAGACCGGTTCATTCCCGATAATTACATTACTGACAACCAACAGCGCTTCGAGATGTACAAGCGTCTGGCCGAGTTGTCCGATCCGGCCGGCGTGGATGATTTGGGACTCGAATTGACCGACCGTTTTGGGACGCCCCCGGATGAAGTCAGGCGGCTTTTGCAACTGGCCAAGGCACGGGTATGGGCCCGGCTGGGACGAGTGGCCCGCGCCGTGGCGCGCCAGAACCTATGGACCGTGGTATTCGCCCCCGACGCCCCCGTCGACCGTCGTCGGATTGAAGATTGGCGCGCCTCTCTCGGCGAACGTGCCGCGTTTGTGAGCGGACCACCATTCCAGATCGGCGTGCGCGCGCCGCTCGGGCAATCGGCCGACCTGGCCGGCTTGATCGCGATGCTCGAAACGGTGGCCGGTGGCCGAAAGGGCGCGCCCGCCGCGACGGGCACGATCCCCCTTGTGACAGGGCTTGGACCGTTGCCCAATAAACGTTAGATTAAATGTCTGTGTCTGAGGTGAGGATGAACCCGTCAATGCCATTGGAGTTGCGATGAACGATTGGAGTGGGGTAAGACGATCGATGCGAACGAGCGGTTTTGTACTGACCGTTGTGCTGACGGCTTCCGGTCTGAGTGGATGCGCGAAGAAAACGGCGTCTCAGGAGCCCGTCGTGGCCGAGGTCGGCGGCCGGCCGATCAAGATGCGCGAGATCACCGACTACCTGGCCAGTCTGCACGTCGACTACCCGTCGGCCGCCGCCGAGTTGAAGGCGCGTAAGAAGTATCTGGACAAACTTATCGAGAATGAAATGCTGATCGTCGGCGGCTACGGACGCGCGCTGGATGCCGACATCGGCATCATCGAGCAGGTCGACAACGAAAAGGCGAATTACCTGATCGATGAACTTTACCGGACAGAGGTACTGGAGAAGGCGCCGGTCAAGGACGCTGACGTCAAGGAATTCTACGATCACATGTTCGACCGCATCCGTTTCCGCCACATCGTCGTGAAGGAGAAATTGTCGGCCGACTCGATCGTGGCGGCGCTGAAAGCAGGGGCCGATTTCGGCGATCTGGCGGAAAAGCACTCGCTGGACCCGCAAACGCGTTTGAGCAATGGCGACATCGGCTTCGACGCCACGTGGTCGGATCTGCCCAAGCCGCTCGCCGACGTGGTGTTCGGACTCGCCGACGGCGAACTGGGCGGGCCGGTTCAGACCGCGGCCGGCTGGGAGATCGTCAAGTTCATTTCGCGGCGAAAACTCGATCACCAGGACATGGAAACGGTGCGGGCCTCGATTGAAAGCATTGTCGGGCGGCGTCGGCAGCAGCAGCGCCGCTTGGCCCATCTGCAGGAATTGAAGGAGCGCGCCCATCTGACGTTCGATCCGGACGGGCTGGCCTTCTGGCGCGCCCGTCAGAAGGCGGTCGCCGACACGGCAAAGGTACCGACCGATCAGGTCCCGGCCGTGCCGGACAGCGCCCTCTCGGACGCCGACCAAAAACGGGTCATGTATCGCTGGGGGGAGGATCACCAGGTCACGCTGGGGGATTTCTGCCGGGCCGTGCGGGCGCGCCCCACCTACGGCCGTCCGCATCCGGCCGATCAGGAAGAGTTGGCTCAGTTTGCATTTCAGAATTCCCTCATGGAGATTCTTCACCAAGAGGCGTTGCGTCTGCGTCTGGACGAATCGCCGATCTACAAGGATCGCGTGCATCGGGCCTCGGAGGCCTTGATGGCGGACCGGATGCGCAATGTCTACCTGATCCGCGGCATCCGTGTAAACGACCCCGAAGTCCGGGCCTTTTTTGACGCGCATCCCGACTCCTTTGCCGAGCCGCCTGCCTACCACGTCCGCGAAGTGCTCGTCTTCGACGAAAAACTGGCGAACGACATCGCGCGCATGGCGAGGCAGGGGACTCCCGTGGCCGATCTGGCGCGCCAATACACCCAGCGCTCTGACACCAAATCGACGGGCGGCGATCTCGGCTGGGTCTCGCCGACTTCCTATCCCGATCTGTACAAGCCCGCCTCGCAACTCAAGCCGGGGGAGGTAGCGGGCCCGATCGCGGGGGGCGATCAGTTTTCGATCATTCAACTGATCGAAAGCCGACCTGCGAAGCAGCAAACGTTTGAGGACGTGCAGAACGTCATCTTCGAGAAGATTCAGAAGCGGCGTCAAGACTCCGTCCTGCAGGCCTATATCGACTCGATGAAGGTGCAGAACCCGATCATCGTCCACGACGACGTTCTGGCCTCGGGGTTGAAGAATGCCCAGGGACAGGTCGACAGCATCGGGGCCGGTTCCTAACGTGATCATGCTCTCATCGGCAAGCGATATCCTGCCTCTGGCCCACCGGCGGTTCTTTGCCCTGACTCGGATCACCGTTGTCACAATCGCCAGTTTGGGGTGTGTCGCCGCCGTACTCCGTTCCGAAACGCTCGAGGAGCCGATCGCGATTGTCGCCGATCGCGTCATCCTGCGTTCCGAATGGGAGGCGCAGGTGGCGATGTATGCCATGCAGACTAAGCAGGACGTCACCAGCGCCGCGGTGAAGGACTCGCTCGGCCCCGCCATCCTGGAACAGATGATCAACGACCAGTTGATCCTGATTCAGGCGGAGCGTGACACGACGATCAAAGTCGGCGCCAAGGAGATCGATCAGGCGCTGGAGGAGCACATCAGCGAGCTGCGAGGCCGATTTTCGACCGACGCGGAGTTTCAGGCGGAACTGGTCAAGGAAGGGCTAACCGAGCGCGATTTGCGGGTGCGGTACCGTCGCGAGGCCCAAAACCAGCTGCTCAAGCAGAAGCTGGTTCAGCGCAAACTCGCCGACGTCGCCGTTTCCAACGGCGAGGTACGGGAATTCTTCAAGCAGTACAAAGACTCGCTGCCGATCCAGCCGGAAGGGATCAAACTGGCCCATATCCTCCTGACGGTCGACGTCAATCCGCACGTCGTCGATTCGCTGCGCACGCTCTTGGCGAAGATCGTGAATGAAATTCAAAACGGCTTGGATTTCTCGGCGGCGGCGCGCCAGTACTCGAACGACGCCACGGCGGGCAGCGGCGGCGACTTGGGGTGGTTCAGCCGGGGCGAGATGTTACCCGCCTTTGAGGAGGCGGCCTTTACGCTGGCCGTCGGGCAGGTCTCCGGAATTGTCCGCACACCCCTGGGGCTGCACCTGATCCTCTGCGTCGAGCGGGATCGGGATCGCGTCCATGCACGGCACATTCTCCTTCCCCTGGCGCCTCTGGCCGCCGATTCGGCTGCCGTTTACCGCCGCGCCGATTCGCTGACGCAGGCGACCAAGAGCGGCAGCGATTTCTGCCTTCTGGCGCAGAATTTTTCAAAGGATACGGCATCGCAGAAAAACTGCGGTGAATTGGGATGGTACCCGGTCAGCGATATGTATCCGGAGTTCAAGGTGGCGCTCCGCGACGCCAAACCGGGTGACATCGTGGGTCCGGTCCACACGTCCTTTGGCTGGCATGTGCTACGGGTCTTGGACCGGCGTCCCGAACGTCACGTTGACATCGCCTCCGATTGGGATCAGATCAAGCAGATGGCACGGCAGGAAAAGACCAACCGCGTCGTGGCCGAATGGATCGCCGGAATCCGGCAGGACACCTACGTGGACATCCGTCCGATTTCGGGGCATCTGTCAATCGGCCCGGCGGGAAAGTAGGCGCAGCCGCGCTACCACCATGTCCCTTTTCCACGTAATTTCTGTGATGACATCCGGTCGGAAAGTCTCCGGGAGCACCTGACGGTCGAACGCGCCATTCTGGTTGGCTTTGCCCAGGGTCGTCTGGCGGCGCAATCGCTGCAGGAGTCGCTGGATGAACTGGCGCGGCTTCTGGTGTCGGCGGGGGGCGTTGAAGCGGGGCGTGTGACCCAGCGCGGCCGTCCCCATCCGGCGCACCTGGTCGGGGCCGGGAAACTGGAGGAGATCACCGCGTTCATCGGCTCCTCACCCGCCAACCTGGTCATCTTCGATGATGAGTTGTCCCCTTCGCAGATTCGCAATCTGGAAGAGCGGCTCGAAGTACGCGTCATCGACCGGTCGATTTTGATTCTGGCCATCTTCGCCCGACACGCGCACACCAAGGAAGCCCGGACGCAGGTGGAGCTGGCGCAGTATCAATATCTATATCCCCGGCTCACCGGACACTGGACCCACATGACCCGGCACGAAGGGGGAATCGGCACCCGCGGGCCGGGGGAGAGCCAACTGGAGACCGACCGTCGGTTGGTCGGACGTCGCATCCAACGGCTCAAACGGCAACTGGGGGAGATCGACAAAGAGCGATCGGTGCAGCGGCACGGGCGGGAGGATTTGTTCAAGGCCGTGATGGTTGGTTACACCAACGCCGGCAAATCGACTCTGTTCAATCGCCTGACCCGCTCCCAAGTCTGGGCGGAAGATCGTCTCTTCTGCACGCTGGACCCGACCACCCGGGTCTTGGCGCACGATGCCGGGCGCCATGTTCTGTTGACCGACACCATCGGATTCATCCGCAAACTCCCGGCCCCATTGTTCGCGTCATTCCGGGCGACCTTGAGCGAAGTGGCCTCCGCCGATCTGGTTCTCATTGTTCTGGATTACGCCGACGCCGGCCATGAACGGGCTCTGGCCGAGGTGGAACGGTCCCTGACCGCGATTGACGCCGACTCACGGCGGCGGGTCATCGTGCTGAACAAGATCGACCGCCTGAACGGAGCGCCGGTTCCACCGTTCCCGATGGAGCGTTTTGAGGGAGACGTGGTCGCCGTGTCGGCTTTGGATGGCACCGGGGTGGACCGGCTCGTGCGCACGATCACGACCCTGGCGGGCACGTCGCGGACCCGTTCGCGCGCCCGTACCGCCCGCGCGCGGATCGGCTGGGAACGTAAAGGGGCCGTGACCGTCCGCCGTATGGGGTAAACCCCATAGCCCGGCGACGGTCCCCCACACATTCGATTGCAGAATCCGATTGGGTCGGACGACAATGTAGGTGAAGGCGTCGTCATGCCTGCGGCATGCCGGCAGTCATGTCGTCAACGCCGTCCACGGCCTCAGAACCAGAGGATCGACATGGCGAGTGCAGAGCGCAAGATTCTGGTTGTGGAGGACAATCCGAACATGTCGAGTCTCTTGGCCGACATGCTCGAAGTCTTTGCGGTCGACAGCGTGAGGGCCACCGACGGCGAAGACGCGTTGCGCAAAATCGAGGAAGAAAACATCGGGATGGTGATCACCGATATGCGCATGCCCAAAATGTCCGGCACCGAACTGCTCACCGCCCTCAAGGACAAAGACCCCAATCTGCCAATCGTCCTGATCAGCGGCTTTTCGCTCGGCGAGGCCGATGACCGAGTCGCGGCGGGCCGGGCCGATGGATTCTTGATGAAGCCCTTCCGCATGAACGACATCAAAGATATTTTGGAACGTCTGTTCGTCCGATAATCACCCCACAAAACATGCTTGACGGTGCGTGCTCTGCGCGCACCTCTTTTCTTATCATGTGCGGATGGTGCGTGCAAAGCACGCGCCCTACCGTGCGACGGACCGCCGGTGCCGGATGTATTCGATCACGCCCGGCATGACCGAGATGACGATGATGGCGAGGATGACCAACGTGAAATGACTCTTCACGGCGGGGACATTCCCGAACAGGTACCCGATCCCGACAAGCGACACCACCCAGCCGATCCCGCCGACAACATTGTAGCTCATGAATCGCCCATACCCCATGCGGCCGATCCCTGCCACAAAGGGGGCGAAGGTGCGGATGATCGGCACGAAGCGCGCGAAGATGATCGTCCGGCCGCCGTACCGTTCGTAGAATTGGTGTGTTCTGTCGAGGTATTCGCGCCTCAGAATTCGCGATTGTCCGTCGTGGAA
>JACQFV010000185.1 GCA_016199865.1 Candidatus Zixiibacteriota bacterium
AGGATGACGCCGCCAAGGGAGTTGTCTTTGGCGGGCAGTTGCGGCTGTCCCTGGGGGGAATGTTTGGCTTGGAGCCGAACTTCACCTATTTTCGCAACGGTGATTGGACGACGAATGGCGCCCCGGGCGAGACGTTCTCTGGTTCGAAGTTCACGTCGTTGGGAGTCAACGTGATCTTGGGCGGCGCCGGGCCGGTCAAGGGGTTTCGGTTTTTCCCCTTCGTCGGCGGCAGATACTACAGCGAGAAGAACGATTTTCGGGATTTCAGCAAGGCCAAGCTGGGATGGGACGGCGGGCTGGGATTTGAAATCGGCGCCGGAACAATTGGAATCGAGGCACGCGCCTGCGGCGAGCTGATGCCGCTGGACGGCGGGGGATCGCGCAAGTGGGTTCACGTGCGCGGTGGGCTGAACTATTATTTCGGAATCATGTAGGCGGAGGCGGATGATGAAATTCCCAAGACATTGGCTGCGCTCGGGGTGGGTTCTGCCGACCGCCGCGGCGCTGGTGGCGGCCGGATGCATTGTCTCCGGCCAATTTGTGATCGTGGTGGACGTCGACGGCGACATCCTCACGACGTCCACTGCCATGGGTCATATTGTGGTGGATCTGACGTCAAACAGCACCTGGAAGGACCACAAAGACGACATTCAGAGCATTGTCGACGTCAAGTTCGAGGCGCGCTTCGTGAATAACAGGAGCGACTCCGCGTCCGGCGAAGTGTGGATTTCCGCAGCCGACAATCCAATCTACACCGATGTCGATTCCATGGAAGCACACTCGACAAAGATCTTGTCAGGAATCCCCATCCCCGGCAGTAAGCACACCGACGTCAGTTTTAGGGGGTCTGCAGCCTATATCTCAAACCTCGACGTCGCGCTCGACATGCTGGAAAGCGGCAAGTTCACACTGTACGGCATCGCGTTAACGCTACCGTTCGACGTCACGATCACGGGGGTTCCTTCCGCGCCGCACGCCCGGCTGTTGGTCACCCTCTCGGCGGGGTAACTTAAAAATCAATGGCACATTACAACCGGCGGCGTCGATGACGCGGCCGGTTGCTTTTTGGCGTGTTCCGATACGCAATTCAGCACCGCTGACAGCGCGGACAGAAATGGCTGCTACGACCGATGATGACGATACGGGCCACGGGTGTGGCGCAACGCAGGCAGGGCTCACCGGTGCGCCCGTACACTTTCAACTGCGCCGCAAAGCCACCTGAGCGCCCTTCCAGATCAGAAAACGTGTCGAAGGTCGTGCCGCAGGCCGCGACGGCCGCCGCCAGCACAGCGTGGATGGCCCCGAGTAGGCGCTGTCGCCTGGCATTTCTCAGGGAATCAGCCGGGGCGGTCGGATGGATGCGTGCCCCGAAGAGAGCTTCGTCGGCGTAGATATTTCCCAGTCCGGCCAGAGCATGTTGATCGAGAAGAAGCGCCTTGATCGGGCGATGCGTACCGGCCATGATCCGCAGCAGATGTTCAACTGTGGCCATCAGCGCGTCGGGCCCCAGACGGGCCAAACCGGAATGTTGCTCGAGTGCGCCGGGAAGGCACCAGTCGGCCCGTGCAAACTGGCGGGTGTCGACCAGAACCAGATGCCGGACTTGCCTTGATTCCGGTCCGTCGAGGACAAGTATGAGCCGATCATACTTACCCCGCACGCACGGTGCAGATCCAAGCCGCAAACGTCCGGTCATGCGCAGATGCATGACAAGATGATGGCCGCCCGAAAGCCCGAAGAGGATGTACTTGCCACGGCGTTCGATCGCGGCGATGTGCCGACCGGCGACTTGGTCTTTCCAGCCGCGCGGGTTCGGCCGTGACACCCGGTGGGAGGCATAGTTGACCCCGATGAGCCGCGCGCCCAAGACCGTTCGCCGCAGGGCCCGTACGACCGTTTCGACTTCAGGGAGCTCGGGCATGCTTCGCCCATTCAGCGAAGAGCGGGGCTGATCCTTAGTGCCGCGTGATAATCACCAAGACGGCAATCAGCCAAAGAATTGCGTTGGCCAACATCGGCGCGTCACGCAGCAGCACCGTGGTGGGATTGCCCCCCTGGTGCGCGCCGTGTATCAGGTACAAATAGCGAAAAACGCCATAGAGAACGAAGGGAAGGGTCCAGATCAACTGATCGGTGCCGAATTTCGCCTGTGTGTCGGCAGACAACGTGTAGAGCGCGTAGGCCACCACGGTCGAAGCGGTCGTGACGGCGATCAACTGGTCCAGGAGGTGAGGGGAGTATCCGGCCAGGGCGGCACGGTGACTGGCGGCATCGTCCCCCAGCGCCACCAGTTCCCAGCGCCGCTTGCCGAATCCGAGGAAGAGCGCCAGGAGAATCGTGCAGACGATCAGCCAGGGGGAAATCGCCACACCGATCGCCTCGGCACCGCCGACGGCACGCAGCACAAATCCCAGAGCCACGATCATGACGTCGATGATGGCCAGACGCTTGAGCACAACGGAATAGGCCACATTCAGCAAAGCGTACGCCGCCGCCGTCACCAGCACCGACCGTCCCAACGCTGCCGCTCCCGCCAAGCCGGCGGCCGCCAGAGTCACTGCACAAACGGCGGCGGCTCGCACGGGCAATGTCCCCGCGGCGATCGGGCGTTTTTGCTTTTCAGGATGGGCACGGTCGCTCTCTCGGTCGCGGATGTCGTTGAACAGATAAACGGCGCTGGCCAACGCACAGAACACGGCGAACGCCCCACAGGCGCGTTCGACGTCGGCCACTCGGTCGAAATGCCGCGCGAAAATCAACCCGGCGAAGACGACCAGGTTTTTCACCCAGTGGGTGGGGCGCAGTGATCGCCAGAGCGCGACAGCAATCATGAACGCAGAGTTTTCACGAGAGGTGTGATGGTGCGTGCAAAGCACACACCCTACTTCTGCTCCCCAAAATCCCGATCTTCATGACTTTCTCCCGTCTTGGCTGGCTGGCGGCAGGGCCAAACGGGTAGGCTTATCCCGCCGCAATCCCAGCGCAAAGTCGGCCTGAATCAACTTCTGCATCTCGCGGGACCCCTCATAGATCGAAGATCCCTTGGCATTGCGATAAAACCGTTCGACCGGGTACTCGTCGGAGAATCCGTAGGCGCCATGCACTTGGACCGCATCGGCGGCCGCGGCTTCGGCCGCTTCGGCGGCCAGCCACTTGGCGAGCGCCGTCTCACGGGTGTTCGGCATGCCCGTGTTCTTCAGCCATGCCGCTCGCAGCCACAGCAAGCGGGACGTTTCATATCCGGCGATCATGCGGGCGATCATTTCCTTGACCAACTGGTGGTCACGGATCGGACCTCCGAACGACTTTCGTGTCTGCGAATAAGTGATCGAGGCATCGCGGCAGGCGCGAATCAATCCCGTGGCCCCGGCGGCGACTGTGAACCGTCCCTGATCGAGGCAGAACATGGCGATGGTGAATCCCTCACCAGCCAATCCCAGCACGTTGGCTTCGGGCACGACGACGTCGGACAACGCAATCGAGCCGGTGTTGCCGGCGCGCACGCCCAACTTGCCGTGAATCGTGGAGGTTTTCAATCCCGGCATCGAGCGTTCGACGATGAACGCCGTGATGCCGGAGTGCTCGCGACGTTTCATCTTCTCACGGTCGGTCCAAGCAAAGATCAGAAACGTGTCAGCGACGTCGGCCAGTGAGATCCACATTTTCTCGCCGTTGAGACGGTACCCACCGTCGACGCGATCCGCCGTCGCCTGCAATCCGACCACGTCGGAGCCGGCGTTCGGCTCGGTCAGCCCGAAGGCGCCGATGTGTCTGCCATCAGCGAGGCCGGGCAGGTAGCGTGACTTCTGGTCTTCGTTGCCCCAAGTGAGAATCGGCAGGGAGACAAGGCCAATGTGCACGGACAGGATGACCCGGACCGACGTGTCAACATACTCCGCTTCCTCGCAGGCCAGCCCGAGCGCGACATAGTCCATTCCCGATCCGCCGTAAGCGGCGGGCAAACAG
>JACQFV010000018.1 GCA_016199865.1 Candidatus Zixiibacteriota bacterium
GTTGAGGCCGCTTCTTGATCTGGCGGTCTCGTTTTGTCCCGCCTCAATTTCCCTCATAACCCCCGCGCTTTATCCCCATTTGGGCCGATGGCGCACAATCGCTGTCGGCCCTCCCACCATTCATGGTTCACCACAGGCGTGGACCATTCACCGCAAGGCAACCATCCCCTTCGGCACAGGCTGTCGTATATTGCCCCCGTTTGCTGAGGCCGCATCGTGTCCCTCCCCATCGTCTGCATCGTCGGCCGCCCCAATGTCGGCAAATCCACGCTCTTCAACCGCATTCTCCAGCGACGTCTCGCCGTCGTCGATCCCACCCCCGGCGTCACCCGCGACCGACATTACGCCACGGCCGAATGGGCCAATCGCCACTTCGTCCTGATCGATACCGGCGGCCTGGTGATGAATTCCGGGGTCCAGGTGCAGCAGGAGATCACGGCCCAGGCCGAACTCGCCATTGCCGAATCCGATCTGGTCCTCTTCGTACTCGACGGTTTAACTCCGCCACACAGCGATGATCAAACGATCATGCGGCAACTCTTGCGCTCCGGGAAACCGGCCGTTGTGGCGGTCAACAAGATCGACAGCGAGCCCCGCGACCTCAATATCTACGACTTCACCCGGCTGGGTCCAATCGAGCCGTTCGGCATTTCCGCGCTCAGCGGCCGCGCCGTCGGCGATCTGCTCGAACTGATCGTTGCCCGGCTTCCGTCTGTTGATCCCGACGGCGAAGATCGCGCGGAATCCGAGGCGCCGCCGATCCATCTGGCGATTGTCGGCCGTCCCAATGTCGGGAAATCGTCATTGGTCAATCAACTGGTCGGCGAGGCCCGCATGATCGTCTCGCCCTCCCCCGGGACGACGCGCGATGCCATTGACACGTCGTTGGACTTCGAAGGTCAGCCGTTCGTCCTGATCGACACCGCCGGACTGCGCAAAAAGGCGCGCGTGCAGGATCAACTGGAATTCTATACGGCGCTACGCAGCATCCGGGCGATTCAGCGCGCCGACGTCGTCTGCGTTCTGTTGGACGCTGCGCAGGAACTGGGGGTGCAGGATTTCAAGATCGCCGAGGCGGCCGTCGAGGCCGGGGCCGGGTTGTTCTTCGGCGTCAACAAATGGGATCTGATCGAAAAGGACACCGCCACCGCGGGCGCCTATGCCATTGACCTGCGCGACCGGGCGTTGACCTTCGCCTGGGCGCCGGTGCTGTTCTTGTCGGCGCTCACCGGGCAACGTGCCGGCCGGGCGCTGGCGATGGCGCAGACGATCGCCGCCGAACGGCGCAAACGGATTCCCACGCCCTTGATCAACGACACGGTCCTGGCCGACATCGGGGCCAAGCCGCCGCCGGCGATCCAGGGACGGTTCATCCAGATCAACTACATCACCCAATCGCCGGAGACGCCGCCGACCTTCGTGGCCTTCTGCAATCATCCCGAGTTGATCGCCGAGCCCTACCAGCGTTTCGTCACCAATCGTTTGCGCGAGCGGTTCGGATTTGTAGGCGTGCCGATCCGTTTGCGTTTCCGCAAGAAGGGAAAACGAGGGTGATATTCGTGTGACCCGCCGACCAAACCAAGAGGGCAAGCACGGGGGCTTGCCCCTACAACTGGTGAAGGAAGCCTTCGTAGGGGCGGCCCCCCGTGGCCGCCCGTTCTTGGAATGATGACGGGGAGATTGACCATGTCCGCCCAATTCGTCGGCGAAAAAATCACGGTCACGACGACCGGCACGATCAAACAACCGGTCTCGTTCCATTGGCGCGACCGCGAGTACCAGGTCACGGCCATTCTGGCATCCTGGTTCGACTGGGGATTCTCGCCGGGAGCCAAGCAGAAGGATTGGCGAACCCGCCGCCATCGCAATTACTTTCGTGTGCGCACCGACTCCGGCCTGGTGTGCGAGATTTATCTGGATCGGGCGACGCCGACGGGTGCGGGGGAGTGGTACTTGTATCAATTTCTCGAGGACGCGACGAACGATGAAAACTCGCTCGCTCCCTCTTAGGGAGCAATGAAAATTCCCCCTCTCCCTTTTAGGGAGAGGGATTAAGGGTGAGGGTATTCAACCCCTCACCTCGAAGATCCCGCGTAGCGGGGCTACCCTCTCCCCATAGGGGAGAGGGGATCACAAAATGGTCATATGCAAACCA
>JACQFV010000188.1 GCA_016199865.1 Candidatus Zixiibacteriota bacterium
ATAATAGAGCCGTTGCTCGCGGCGCGGGTGTGGCGACGCCCATGCTCTGCCCACAAGCGTTGCAGAACACAGAGGCGGGATCCTCACCGCGTACTGCCACCCGTATCATCAGCACAACATCCACCAAGTCCGTTGCGCCAGAACAATTCACGTCTGTTCGTCCGTCAACCGATGCCCCGTGGGCGGCGCACGAAGGGTCGTCAATTGTCTCTGCGCCTCGAAAGGCCCGGTCGATGGTCTGGATCACGTCGACAATGTCTGTCACGCCATTGCAATCCGGATCGGCATGGCAGGAGCAGTCGCAGCGGATCGTGATCACGCCTTTCGTGAAAGATGGCACAATGCCCCCGCCAAATGAAAGGTGGCCCCAAGCGCAACAGGTGTCGATCTCAAACTGCCCGGGAATGTTCGTAACATCGAAGACCAGATAACATGAGGCGCTGTCGGAAGAAGGAGGATCTTGGCCCGCACCAAGCGGCCCGCAATAATGCCCGTCTGCAGTAAGGAGCACTGCATCCGGACTGACAAACGGAGCGTTAGTGCTGGCATCTCCCCCGTAGCTTTCCGACACGGGACCGCTACAATTATCGACGGTATTTGGCGCCCCCCAGAAAGCGAGGAAGGGATTGGACCAAGGCGGGAACCAGCAATTGCTTGAGTCATCGCTCAGAGGGCTGTTGTGGACGCGGCCCGCCGGAGCGTCGCCAATAATGATCTTGCTGCGCGTGAAGGCACCGGCCGTCACTGAACGAAGCTCCAGAGGAAGGTCAAGTTCGTAGATCGGGACTGAGTTGTTTACAAAAACGGCCACCCAGACGCTGTCGGCTCCTGCGACCACCGTCTTGGATTCCACGACGACGGAGTTTTCAAGCGCCGCGGCTGGCCTCGCCCAGAGAACGACGCAGAGCGTCGCAAAGCAGAACCGAAAACGGACGGAAAAACGCATGGGTCTGTCCCCACCAAGAAAAATCAAAGGTAACATAACGCTCGCCCAGTGGGTGTCAAGTGCTTTCGGCGTCGAAGATGTCAAAATCTGCTGGGCCATAACATGACCGTTACCCGCGACTTGGAGGTTTATTCCCACAACTCCGGCTGCCGCCACCAACGGGAATGAATTAGAATTGTCGCAGCGCGCCCAGAAGTCCGCTCTCGGAGCGTTCAATCTTGAGATCGGGAATCGCCTTGACGTTGATGCGGAAATAGTATCCCTGGCCGGAGCCGCCGGGACGCCAGACGAAGACCGCCTGCCAGCAGTGCAGATCGCGGGTGAATTGGAAGGTCTCGTCGGTGACCGTGTGGCGCGCCCAGTTGTAGGTTTCCTGATATTGCACCGACCAATTGGTGGCCGGGCTGAAATCAAACCGCCACCCCAGCCACTGGTCCTTGAAGGTGATCGAGAGCCCCCGCGACTCGGAATAGCGATAGGAAAAACTGGCGTTGAAGGGAATTTGCGCGGACGCGGCGGTGGTGTCGCGGCCATGCGATTCCTCGCCCAGCGCCGTCACCGACGAGAGCGCCGACGCCCCGCCGCGCAGACTCATACCCGCCGAGACGCCGAAATTCGTCAGACGCGGATTGGACCATTGCAGTTTCAGGGTCTGGGGATTGTACAAGTCCCAGTTTCCATCGATCGACAGGTCCAATCGGCGCGCCAGGGTCGTGCGCGCGCTCCCGGACAGATTGCTCCACTTGCGCGACTGCCGCTCAAAATCATAGCCGGCCGACAGGCCAAAGTTCAGGACAGAAATCTTTCGCTCTTTGTCGCCTGCGAATAATTTGGCGTCCAGAGCGTTGGACAAAGAAAAGCTCATCGACTGACTGCGTCGAGCGCTGCCGCTGCCGGTGCCGGTGAAGGCGCGCAAGTCGTCGTGACGGGTCACCGGCGGCGTGAAGGAGTAGCCGATGTGCGGCGAGAGCGTGTGGCGGAGAGTCGACAGACCCAGGAGGTGGGGATGCAGGAACCCGTACAGATTGGTCCCGGTGCTGACACCCACCGAGCCCGACAGGCGGCGCGCCGGGTCATTGACCGCCACGCTGTCGGCGCGCGCCAAGCGCGTGTCGAAAACATAGTACCATGTCTCCGAAAACGACGCGTTGGGCGAGACGTTGACGTGCTTCAGAACCGTCTGCGGAAAACTGACCGAGCCGGCGTGGTCGACGGTCAGGTAACTCTTGGTGTCGAAACGGCCGCGTAAAGGACCCGAAGTCGAGTCGCGGCTTTCAATCTGCGACAGCCGCGATCCAAACGACACGTAACCGCTTTGGTACCAGCGCGCCGTAGCGCCGGAGTCGGGAGACAGAATCCGTTTTTGGAAAAGGGAAAAGTCCATCAGCAAGCTGCGGGTACGGGCGTCGCTGTCTAGATTGAGCGTGTTCTCCAGCGAGGCCGTCAGTGAGGCACCGCGCCAGCGTTTATTCACATTCATCTGGGAGCGTATTGTGCGGGCGCGACGGTCGTTCGGGTTGAAACTATAGTTTTGATAATAGGACTTGTCCGACACAAAATCGGCATTCCCCGCCAGGGACATGGTCGGCGACAGCGTCTGCTGGTGCGACCCGCGCAGACTCCATCGGGTGGCGCGGGATAAGCCGAACGGCGTGATACTGGACTCATGCGTGTACGACCCGGATAGGATGCCGGAAAAATGATACCGCCAGGCATAGTTGACCGTGCCGCGGAAGAGCACGCCGGTCTGTTCGTTGTAATCGAGAGCCCCCTGCAGGTCATAGTAATCGGAGGCCGCCCAGTAGTAGCCGGCGTTGCCGAGGAAGCGCTGGCCGCGGAAGAAATTCCCATAGCGCAAAGGCAGGAAACCGGAATGGCGCCCCCGTCGGATGGGAAAGACATAGTACGGGAGGATGGCGACCGGCAGTTCGCCGATTTTCAGCACCACCGGTCGGGCGATGACCTTGTCGCCACGGATGATCTCCATGTCTTCACTCTCGAAATGGAAATGCGGCTCCTCCAGGTTGCAGGTCGTGTAGGAGCCATGGGTGACAAAGAAGACGCTGTCTGAGTACTTCCGGAAATCGCCGCCGTGATAGTAGGCGCCTTCAAATTCCGTGGCCGAGCCGCGGATGCGCCCGCGTCGGGAGTCGACGTTGTAGGTGAGTTTCTCTCCCGTAATCAGCTGTTCACCATCCGACAGGTGCGGGACCTGCCGGTGTGAACCGGCGGAATCGGGAGTCACCAACGGCTGCGCCAATAAGTCTTTGCGCCTGGTCCAGTAGGAGATCCGCCCCGCGTCGAGGACGATCTTTCCGTAGTGCAACTGTCCATCGGTTTCCAGATCGACACGGTTGGAATCGGGAACAAAGACAATCCGTCCCGCCCGGTAGTCGACCGTGTCGGCCGACCCGGTGGCGCGCGAGAGATACCGTCCGCGTCCGCCCCCTTCGATGGTGACCGTCGTCAGACGGCCGCCGGCGAATTGCAGCCACAAGGAATCGCCGGAGGCGTGGTTCGTGCCCTGTGTTGTGTCGGTCGGCAGATTGTCGGTTGTCGCCTCGCCCAGAACACGGATAGATCGTAGGGAATCGTCGGACAGAAAGAAGTCCGCCTGATGTCCGTGTAAGCGACTGATTCCGCCCAAAGTCGAGGTTGTGTCATGGTAGGAGCCGGAGGCATGCCCACGCGCCTGCACCCGCCGAACCTGCCGTCCGGCGAATTCCATGATCAGCGTGTCGCCGGTGATTTCGCCGCCGATACCGGAGGCGTGCGGTGAGCCGGTGAGGATGGCCAGACCGGAGTCGGCCCAGATTTGCCCGTGGCTGCCCTGCGCCTGCCAATCGCCTTTGATAATCTGCACAGAGCCGGTCCCTTCACCGCGCCGCTCATCGCTGAAGTACCGAATCGTGTCGGCCCGGACTATGGTTTGGGCAGTCGAGTCGAGGACAAAGTCCCAGCGGATGACGGGCGATGAGTCGGCGACCGTGATCTGTCCCCCGCGGTCAAAGCGCACCCGTTGCGACCAGAGGGAAAAACTCTCAGAAGTATCCTGCAGGTGCACGTCGCCCCAGGCCATGACCGACCGGCCCAGCCGTTGGTACAAAACCCGGTCGGCGGCAAACCAGCGGGCGGGCTGATGGACTGTGACATGTCCCTCAAACTCGATCTGCCCCGATTCACGTTTCCAAGTCGCCTGGTCGCTCTGCAAGGTCGATTTGCCGTGGGAGAAACCGACGTTGCCGAACAGATGGTATTCGGTTTCCGCGCCGGTTCGGATCAACTCCGTTGAATCGGCGTGTTCGAGAATCAAGGGCTCGGAAGATTCCTGCCCCCTCACCCGGTCGGCACACAGGACCGTGCCCGCGATCAGGACGAAAGCCGCAAACCAGCGCCCGAATGATTGCGAGTGAAGGCAGGATCCGAGTCTGCGCATGGTCCCTGCCCCCCGGCAGGACATCGCTTAGACGGCCGCCAGCGCCGCAGCGAGGTCGGCCTTCAAATCGTCAACCGACTCGATGCCAACCGAGATGCGGACGGTGCCGTCGGTCACGGCTACCTCGCGGCGTTCTGCTTCGGTGGCGTGGACATGCGACGTCAGCACCGGCAGCGACACCAGAGATTCGACTCCTCCGAGCGAGGCGGCGTTGATAATTACCCGGAGGTGATCGACGAAGCGCGCGGCGGCCTCATAGCCACCCCGGATATCCACCGCTACGACGCCGCCGAAGCCCTTCATCTGCCGGGCGGCGATGGCATGGCCGGGATGATCGGCCAGCCCCGGATAGTGCACACGGGAGACTTGGGGCTGCCCCGCGAGCCACCGGGCCAGTGCCAGCGCGTTGTTGTTGTGACGTTCCATGCGCAGAGCCAAGGTCTTGATCCCGCGATGCATTAGAAATGCGGCATGGGGATCGAGAATTCCACCCAGTGATCGACGCGTCTCTCCAACGCGAGCGGCATCGCCATCTGAGCCCGTGACGAGGACACCGCCGGTGAGGTCCGCGTGTCCGCCCAGGTACTTGGTGGCGGAATGCATCACCCAGTCGACCCCCCAATCGAGCGGTTTCTGGATGATCGGTGTCGCGAAGGTGTTGTCGATGGCGGAGAGGACATGATGACGGCGGCACAACGCGGCCACGGCCGGCCCGTCAACGATCCGCATCGTCGGATTCGTGGGCGTTTCAAACCAGCACCCCTTCGCGCCCGGCAAGGCCCGTTCCAGAATGGCGAGATCGGAAAAATCGACGCGGTCGACCGTGATGCCGGCAGGTCGCAGGAAGTGCTCAAAGAAATGCGTGGTGCCGCCATACAGCTGGCGCGCCGCCACCAATTTGTCGCCGGGCCCCAGAAAGGCGTGACACCAAGTCGAGGTCGCCGCCATCCCCGATGCAAACAGAAAGGCGCGCGTGCCATGCTCCAGCGCCGCCAGTTGCACTTCGACGGCCTCCACGGTGGGATTCCCATAACGCGTGTACTGGTAGCGCTCGCGTTTCCCGCCGGCGTAGTCGGCGACCTGCGCGGTCGACTCGAATCGGAAGGTCGAAGACAGGTAGATGGGTGGCGCGACCGCCCCGAGATCATGCGCGTCCGACCCTCGGGCGCACAGAGTTTCATCCCGGAGTTTGTTGTTGTCGTCTGTCATCGAGTCAGATGTCCTTGTTCCGGTTTCCCTCGAGTTGTACTGAGTTGCTCAAGACTCCCAACCCGCTAACTTCGATATCCACCCGGTCGCCGCTCGTCAGCGGCCCGACTCCGGCGGGAGTCCCGGTCAGAATCAGGTCGCCAGGGTGCAGCGTCATGACCCGCGAGATGAAGGCGATCAACTGCGGCACGGGGAAGATCATCTGATCGAATGTCGTCTCCTGACGGACCTGGCCATTGACGCGTGTCGAAAGGCGCGAGCGGGCCAGGTCCCATTCGGTCTGGACCCACGGCCCCACCGGACAGAAGGTGTCGAATCCTTTGGCACGTGTCCACTGCTTGTCCTTTTTCTGCAGATCGCGCGCCGTGACATCATTAACGATGGTCCATCCCAGGATGTGCGGCGCCGCGCCCTCCGGCCGGATCAACCGCCCCCCCTGCCCAATCACGACGCCCAATTCGCCTTCGTAATCCACGCGCCCCACATCCTCCGGCAGGATGATTGTACCCCCCGGGGCAAGGAGCGCGGTCGGGGCTTTGAGAAAGAGGACCGGTTCGTCGGGGATGCGGTCGGCGGAGGCGCTTTCGGCGACATGGGGCGCGTAGTTCAAACCGACGGCCACAATCTTGCCGGGGACGACCGGCGGCAGCCAAGTCACGGAATCCAGAGCGTACGTGCGGGCCGTGGACACACCGCCGGCATAGGGCGGTCCACCCCAGCGGCGCACGCAGTCGGACTCATGCGTTCCCCAGTAGGTCCCCCCCTGATGGGCGAATCGAACGAATCGGGTCATCGCCCGGCCTCGGTGGCTTCGATCAGCCCGGCCAGATGCACGCACACCGACTCACGTAATGCCACGAGATCGTACCCCCCTTCGAGGATGGACACCAGCCGTCCCTGGCAGTGATCACGGGCAAAATCACACACCCGGCGGGTCGCGGTCGCGAAGCCATCCGTCGATACTTCGAGCGACGCCAGAGGATCATCGCGATGGGCGTCGAATCCGGCGGACACGAGCACGATGTCCGGCGCAAATGTCAGCGCCGGGCCCGACAGTATCGAATCCAATGCGGCCAGGAAGGCCGGGGCACCGGAGCCGGCGGGCAGGGGAACGTTCACCGTGAATCCGTTGCCCGGGCCACGTCCGGTTTCGCTCGCGGCGCCGGTACCAGGATAGAGTGGGTATTGGTGAATGGACGCATACATGACCTGGGGGGATTCATAGAAGATCGCCTGTGTCCCATTGCCGTGGTGAACATCCCAGTCAACGATCAGGATTTGGGCGTCGGGAGCCAGAGCAAGAATGGCAGCGGCGGCGAGCGCGACGTTATTCAAAAGGCAGAATCCCATGGCCCGATCGGAGAGTGCATGGTGCCCCGGCGGGCGGACGGCGCAGAAGGCGTTGGCAACGTCGCCCTCCCAGACGGCGCCGGCGGCGGCCATGACCCCGCCGGCAGCCCGACGGGCCACGTCGAGGGAGCCCTTCCCGAGGTAGGTGTCGGGATCAAGATACTGCCCCTCCGAACGCGCCAAGGATTCAAGATATAATCTCGTGTGGACACGGCCGATCTGCTCATCCGAGCCGGGTTCAAATTTCAAAGGATGAAGTCGCTTCATCAATCCCGTGGCTTCCAAGCCGCTGGTGATGGCGCGCAGGCGGTCGGGTTGTTCGGGATGATTGAGACTGTCATTATGGCGGAGAAATTGATCGGAATAGATCCAGCCGGTTCGCGATCTTTGCGGAGACACGGGCGCCACGGATTCAAGATATGTGCGGGTTAGGGCGCGGCCAATGGCGCTTGCGCCCAGGCCACCTGACGTTTCTGCCACCGTCCCAAGGAGAACCAAACGAACATCGCGGCGCCGCGCAGCACGCTGGTCGCCGTGATCGTCCACCATACCCCATCGGGGCCGAGATTCATCGCGACCGCGAGCGCCCATGCGATCGGAATGCGCGACAGGGCGCCGGGAATCGCCACCAGCATCGGCGGCAGGGTATCCCCCGCGCCCGAGAAGGCCCCTTCGAAGACGATGTCCCAGCCCATGAAGATCTGCGAGAGTGCCAGGATCCGCACATAATGCTGCCCCGTCTCCAGAATCTGAGGATCATCGACGAAGACATGGACAATGCGGCGTGGGAACATAAGGAAAAGTGCCGAGGTCACCAGCGTGTACGCCGAGACCAGACGCACGGTCTTGAACGTCAATTCCCTGGCTCGGGCCGGGTTTTTCGCACCGAGATTCTGACCGACCAATGTGGCCGCGGCCAGGGAGAATCCCCACGCGAATAGATAGTTGATCGACTCGATGCGGTTGCCGACTCCGAGTGCTGCCACCGCGCCGGTGCCGAATTGCGCCGTGATGCGGTTGACAAACAGGTAGACGATGGAAAACACAATCCCGGCGACGGAGATGGGTAAACCGATCGTGACGAGGCGGGCGATGCGGCGCCAATGGATCGGCCCCCAGGGAATGATGCGCACGGGAAAGGGCAAACGCCCCCGGCGCAGCATGAACATGAGCACGCCGCAGACGACAAAGTAGCAGATCGCCGTTGCGACCGCGGCGCCCATCACGCCCCAGCGCGGGAATGGGCCGATGCCATAGATCAGGAGCGGATCCAGAATCGCATTCAAGAGGATGCCGGATGAGAGGGCGATCAGAGGCAGACGCGTGTTCCCGGCGGCACGGAACATGCCCATCGCCCATTCGGTCAGGACGATGAAAATGGCCGCCGAAAAATAGACCGTCATGTACTTCTTCCCCGCTGTCACGACGGACGGCTCCAGATGCATGAGGTCGAATAGCGGACCTCGCAGGACGATGCCAATCAGGGTAATCAGGACGGCAAACAGGAGCCCGACGCGAAATGACTCCTCGGCCACGTCGCGGGCCGTGCCTGTGTCCCCTGCGCCCAACGCCCGGGAGATCATGGCCACCAGCCCGGTGGAGAGAACCGCGACGAGAGAATTGAGAATCCAGACGATGAACGTCGCGGAGATGACCGCGGCCATCGGATCGGCGCCGAGATGACCAACCCAGACGGCATTCACCAGCGAGAAGAGCGTATACAATAGCATCGAGGCGGTCGCCGGCCACGCCAGACGGATGATCGCCCGGTAGGGATGGCCGCGCAGGGCCGATTCAATGTCACGGTTGACCGGCGCGGAGATCGTTTCCATGGATCCTCAAGAAGCGTCACCCGCAACGGTCAGGCGGGAAACGAGAGGGCAAGGCACGAGTCTGGCGGAAGCGAATCGAACGGAATCAAACCGTCGGTTAGCGGGGCGACGTCAGGTGCAGCAGATGGTCCAAGGCCAGCAGATATCCATGGGTGCCCAAACCGCAGATTACGCCGCGGCAGGCGCCGGATATCCGCGAGCGGCGCCGGAACGGTTCGCGGGCGTAGATATTGGAAATGTGCACTTCAATGACGGGGATGGCGAGGGCCGCTACGGCGTCCCGCAACGCCACGGAGGTGTGCGTGAGTCCACCCGGATTGAGAATCACGCCTGCGGCCGTGTCGGCGGCCGCCTGCAGGCGGTCGATCAGAACCCCTTCGTGATTGGATTGGTGGCAGTCGACACGGGCGCCCTGACGCGCCGCATGTTCCATGATTGTTCGATTGACCTGCTCCAGCGTCTCGGCGCCGTAGATCTCCGGTTCGCGCGTCCCGAGCAGGTTCAAATTGGGTCCATGCAGAACCAGAATGGGCTTATTCATCGTTGGCCACACTCATCCACGCGCCGACGAACCGCAGCGCGCCTTTAATCTCTCTGTCGGATGCATCACGGGCCATCGTCACCAGGCCAATCCGTCTCGGCAGAACCCAGACGTTGACGCCGCCCGATCGCTTCTTATCAACTTTGAGAAACGAGACGATCATCTCGGCTCTCCATCCCGTGATCTTCGCCTGCGGGTGCAGACGCGCACAAAGCGACAACAATCGCCGATAGTCGCCGTCGGGAAAGATGCGGCGCCGGTGCGCCATCCAAGCCGCGCCGACCATCCCCAGCGTGACCGCCTCGCCATGCCGCAGGCGACGGTAGCCGCCCCACCGCTCGAAGGCATGGCCGAGCGTGTGTCCGAAATTGAGGATGCGGCGCAAACCGAAATCCCGTTCATCGGCGGCCACAACGCGCAGTTTGATCCGGATGCAGCGCTGGATGACCTTGTCGTCAATCGTTTGTCGGCGAGAGAGCCAGTCGTGCAAGCGTCGTTCACACAGCCCAAACAGAACCGGATCGGCAATGACACCATACTTGACCACCTCGGCCAGACCCGCCTTCCGTTCACGAGGCGGCAGGGTTTGCAGTAGGAGCGGGTCGATCACGACGCCCGTCGGTTGATAGAAACACCCAATCAGGTTTTTTCCCCGCGCGTGATTGATCCCGACTTTCCCGCCGATGGCGGCGTCGACCTGGCCGACGATCGAAGTCGGCACCTGCCAGAGGGGTAAACCGCGGAGGTAGGTGGCGGCGGCGAATCCGACCGCGTCGCCGATGGTCCCACCCCCGAGCGCGACGACCGGTGTGCCCCGATCATACCCCCGCTGCAGCCAGAGCGCATGCAATTTCAGAATCGTCTGCTGTGACTTGACCTTTTCGCCGCCGGGAAGGACGGTGCGTTCGACTTTCCAGCCCGCGTCTCGCAGAACTGCCGCCGCGCGATTGCCAAACAGACCGTCGACGACCCTGTCGGTCACCATCGCCAGAGGTTGCCCGTCGCGCTCAGGCACGATCAGACGACCCAATCGTTCCAGATTCCCGGCGCCGATAAAGATGGGTACCCGCTGCGAGGGTGTCCGGCCGATGATTGTGGGCTTGATTCGTGACGGTTTCATACTTGGGTCGTATTGATCTGGTCTGTGTACCAGGCCGAGATGCGATCGACAACGTCGGTCACGCCCAAAAGCGACGTGTCGAGCGTCCAATCGGCGACTTCATGATATGCCGCAGCGCGTGAGCGAAGGATTGGTTCCGCACAGACGGCGAAATCCGCGGCATTGGCCAACTCCTGCGCCGGTAGGAGTGGCCGCGTGTTCAAGGTGCTCTGCACACGGCGCCAGAGAGCATTCCAATCCGCGGTTAGCAGGACTGTCCGACCGCAATGACGCATGATCCGTCGGACCGACGACGTGGTCGGTGCGCCCCCGCCCACGGCAATTACCATGCCCGGTGACGTCACGACCATGCGCAGCGCCCGCGCTTCGAACTTCCGGAACGCCGGCTCTCCCTGATCGCGAAAAATGTCCGTGATCAAACGATGTCGCATTTGTTCCACGATCACATCGAGATCGACAAAGGTGCGTCGCAGCCGTTTGGCCACAGCGCGGCCGACCGTGCTCTTGCCGGTTCCCATGAATCCGGCCAGAAACAAATGCGTGCGGCCCGTGTCGCTCATGGTTGCGGGTCATGGGCCAGCGCCGGCCGAGGCCAGGGTAAACGGGCGAGTGCACCGACGACCACCATCGCGACGACGATGCGTGTGCCCAACAAGACAGTACCGGATGCGCCCAGCGACACGAACAGAAGTGTATCCTCGATGATCGCATGACAGACACTCAGGAAGGCGCCGATCAGGAAAACCTGGCGCGCGTCAAGGTCTCCCGACCGGGCCTGCGGAATGAGCACACCGGCGCCATAGGAAATCCCGAAGAGGACTCCCGTCAACAGCGGAAACAACGACTGCGGCCGAAATCCGATTGGGCGGAATAAAGGCATCGCCCCGTCGATGGCGCGGGTGAACCATGTTTGCGATTTGGCCCATTCGAGGAAGGTGATCAGAGGCATGACGATTATGAAGACTTTAAGCCCCAGGCCCCACAAACCACCGGCGATTTCACGCGCCAATCCCATCATGAGTCCCGTTGGCTTCGATTACGTCAGCATAAGGCCGACCAGCCACCCCAACGTCCAACCGAGCACCAGCCGCAAGGCGACCAACACGAGCGCCGGCGCCCGCATCTGCCGGAAGATCGCCGCCTCCATCAGGTGTGAATGTGAAACCCCGAGAATTAGTCCGGCGACTGTCACCGCCGTCGGATTCCAATGCCCGGCGGCGATCACGGCCAGGGCGGCATACAGATTCACGACGTGGCCGATCACCATCGCCAACGCCGCATCACCGGGAAGATGCCACAAGCCCATCGCCGGCTGGAAGAACCGCGCAATGGCCGGCAGGATCGGTGTGTGCCCCAGAAGGGCGACGATGGTGTAGATGGGGATCATCACGCGCATCAGAATCCAGAACGTGTGAAGTCCCTTCTTCGCCCCTTTAGCCAGCACGGCCCACGTGGGCAGAGAATTGACAGCGCCGTTCATGGCGCGTCCCTCAGGAGCCGTCGATGCAACGCCGCGGGAAAGGGCTGTCCAGTCCAGATATTGAATGCGGCGTCGGCCTGCGCGATCAGCATCGGCCAGCCGCCGAGTGCGGCGCGGCATCCTGATTTTTGCGCCTGACTCAGAAGCCGGGTCAGACGCGGACGATAGACCAGATCAAAGACAATTGCGTCACTGGGAATCGTGACCCCGCGCGGCAGAGGTGACTGGGAACGGGATCCCCATGTCCCCAATGGAGTCGCGTTCACCAGGAGCGCGGCATCCTGCAGTCGGGCGCGCATCTCATTTGAGTGCCAAGGCACGAAGTCGAGATGGCACTTTGATCCGCTGGTTGTGACCAGATTGCGCCATGTTCGCTGTGCATTCCGCGGGGATCGCGACAGAACCGCGATTTGTGCCATCCGAAAAGTGTGTTCCAGAGCAGCCGCTACAGCCCGGGCGGCGCCGCCGGCTCCCAGGATGACGGCGTTGCGCCCCAAGAGCCCGCGGCGATGCGGCCACAGAGTTGCAACGATTCCGGCCACGTCGGTGTTATGACCGACCAGCCGACCGCGGACAACGGCGATCGTGTTGACTGCGCCGATCCGCTGCGCCGGTGGGGTCACTCGATCGAGGTGTTCCAGAACACGCACCTTGTATGGTTTCGTGACTGACAGGCCGACGATCCCGGCATCGCCGCAGGCGCGCAGAAAGCCGCGCAGCTGTGCCGTCGGCAGATCGCACCGGGCGAAGACGGCGGACCATTGCAGATGATCGAACACCTGCCGAAATAGCCAGGGCGACAGCGAATACGATATCTCATGCCCCAGAATACCATAGATACCATTGTGGATGCGTTGGGCAGCGGCTGATGAGATTCGCATCGGACAGCGTATAGTGGCCGCTCAACGGGATAAGGCCGAGAGACTATCGAAGAAATCCGGATCGGATACACCGGCAATCCGCGCGTCTTGAATCGTCGAGGGACCGTCCGCCCAGAGTGCCGCCACCGCAAAGGCCATGGCGATGCGGTGGTCTCCCGCCGGATCGATCGTGGCAGCGTGCCATTCCGTCGGGCCTTCGATGGCCCAACCATCCTCCAATTCGGCCACCTTGACACCCATGGCGCGCAGGTTTGCGGTCACCGTGGCGATCCGGTCGGATTCTTTATGGCGCAGTTCGCCGGCGCCGCGGATGACCGCCACCCCCTCGGCGCGCGCGGCGAGCACCGCCAGAATCGGCAGCTCATCGATCAAGGCGGGAATCTCCGCGGCCGAGACTTTGATTGCTTTGAGGGCGGCCGCTGACTGGAGGCGAATCTGGCCGCATGGTTCTCCGCCCGTCGTGCCCTTGGGCTTGACGTCGACGGTGGCTCCCATGCGCCGCACGGCGCGCAGAAATCCGGTGCGGGTCGGATTGAGCCCGACGTCAGAGATGATAATATCGGACTTATGCACGCCGATGGCGGCGGCGATGATGAAGGCCGCCGCGGAGAAATCGCCGGGGACGGTCCAGTCGCACGGGCGCACGGAACGTCCGGCTCCCAGCCGGATTGTGCGTCGCGCCGGAGAATCCGGCTCGGCGTCGCCGTCGGACGCCAATAACTGCTCGCGCCAATCGCCGGGCGGACGTCGCGGCACATCGACCGTGCAGCCCACTCCGGCCGCCGCCAGCATACGTTCCGTATGGTCACGGCTGGGGATCGGCTCGATAACGCTGACATTGCCGCTCGCCTGCAAACCCGCCAAGAGAATGGCGGATTTGATCTGCGCCGAGGCGACGGGCAACTCATACTCGATCCCGCGCAAGGATAACCCGACGATTTCAATCGGGGCCACATTCCCGGCGGCCAACGTGATGTTGGCGCCCATCCGTTGCAGCGGCTCAGCCAATCGCGCCATGGGACGGTGTGAGAGCGACGGATCGCCCACCAAACGTGACGAAAACCGGCCGCCGGCCAGACATCCGGCCAACAGGCGCATGGTCGTACCGGAGTTGCCGCAGTCCAGAGCGCGCTCTGGCGCCGTCCATTGGTTGACCCCCGGACTTTGGATCACCCATTGATTCTCGCCCGCATCAATCGCCACACCCAATTGGCGCAGACATGCCGCTGTCCCGGCGACGTCCGCCGAACGCGACAAGGGCGTCACCGTGGATCGCCCCGTGGCGAGGGCCGCGAGGATGAGCGCCCGGTGCGAAATCGATTTGTCCGGCGGCGGCGTGTAGACGCCGGACAGGCGCCGGACAGGCAGGATTGTGACATCACCCGTCTGGGCGCGATCGGCAGTGGGAGCAGTGGTTCTGGCCATAGTTCAGCTGAGGGAACGCCCGACGACGCGCGCGATGGCGCCCACCTGCTTCATGAGATTATCAAACTGGTCCGGGTCGATGGACTGCGGCCCATCGGATAACGCCGTGTCGGGGTTGGGATGAACCTCGACCATCAATCCATGCGCGCCGACCGCCACCGCCGCACAGGACAACGGTGTGACCTTGTGGCGCTTGCCGGTGCCGTGGCTGGGATCGACGATGATGGGCAGGTGGCTGGTCCGCTGCACAAAGGGAACGGCCGAGAGGTCCAGGGTGTTGCGCGTGTGGTCGGCGAAGGTGCGGACGCCGCGTTCGCACAGCACGACGTTGGGGTTGCCCTCGCTGACGATGTACTCCGCCGCCATCAACAATTCTTCCAACGTCGCCGCCATGCCGCGTTTGAGGAGGACGGGCCGGCCGCATCGCCCGGCTTTCCGCAAGAGGGAGAAATTCTGCATGTTGCGCGCGCCGATCTGAACCATGTCGGCATATCGTGCCACCAGGTCCAATGATTCGCCGTCGATGGCCTCGGTGACGACCGGCAGTCCATGGCGGCGTCCGGCCTCGGCCAGTAACCTGAGTCCCTCTTCGGCCAGCCCCTGAAAACTGTAGGGCGAGGTGCGCGGCTTGAAGGCGCCGCCGCGCAGGATGTGTCCTCCGCCCTGTTTAATCCGCGCGGCGACGGTGTCGATCTGCGCCGCCGATTCGACCGCGCAGGGACCGGCCATCACGGTAAACCGGTCGGTTCCGATCCGGACGTCGCCGACGGGGACGACCGTGTCGGCCTCGTGGAACTCGCGACTCACCAGTTTGTACGGCGCGGTGACATGGATGACGCGCATGACACCGGGCATGGCTTCAAACCGACCCGCATCGACGACGCTCTTGTTGCCGGTAATCCCGATGGCAGTTCGTTGCGCTCCCGGCATGGGATGTGGGGATAAACCGAGCGCGCGAATTTCGCTGCAGACCGCTTCGATCTGTTCGGGCCCGGCATGGATGTCCATGACGATCAGCATGATTTTGCCCCGCCCCTACGCCGCTGCGGGCCCGTAATCACCATTTCAGACGATAGTGACATCAAACTTCTCCTTTGCCAATATGCCACGTGCTTCACATCTGGTGCGGCGCCTGCAGTCCCAACAGGCACAATCCTTCCGCCAGAACCTGACGGACACAATCCGACAGAAGGATTCGCGCCGGGGCGGCCTCGGCTTCACCATCGAGAATCCGCACTTTCTGGTAGAACGTGTTGTACAGTTGCGCCGTGTCGAGAAGCGCGGCCGCCAAAACCTGCGGTTCGTATTGCCGCCCCGCCACCTGAATGGCACGCGGCCAGTCGCCCAAGCGCAGCACCAACTTTCGCTCTTCCTCGGAATTCAAATGCCCCCAGGCGACTCTGTCCATTGAAATCGGCTTTCCCCATTTCGCCAGGAGCGACGACAGCCGGGCATGTGTGTATTGCAGATATGGGCCGGTGCGTCCGTCGAAAGCCAGAGCGTCATCCCAGTCGAAATTCACGTCCTTCTGCCGCTTCACGGACAATTGCCAGAAGACGACCGCTCCGACGCCGACTGCTTCGGCCACCGCATCGGCGTCTTCCAGAGCCGGATTCTTGTCGGCAATGATTCGCTTGGTCCGCTCCACGGCCTCCGCCAGAACGTCGTCCAGGAAGATGATGTTGCCGCGGCGGGTCGACATCATGGTATCGGCGAACTTGACCCAACCGAATTCGACATGCACCATCCGTTCAGCCCAATCATGCCCCATCGCCTTGAGCGCGGCAAAGAGTTGCTGGAAGTGGAGCGCCTGGGCGGAACCGACAATATACAAACACCGGTCAAAGTGGTAGGTGTCGTAGCGGTATTCCGCCGCGGCCAGATCGCGGGTGGCGTACAAAGTCGCCCCATCCGCCTTGCGCAATAACAGCGGCGCCTCACCCTCGCCACCGATGGGAATTATGAGCGCGCCGTCTTCACCGGAGCGGGCCACGCCGCTTTGGACCAGACGGTCGATCAAGGGAGACAAGCGTTCATTGTAGAATGCCTCGCCGGCATCGGAATCGAAAGTCACGCCCAAACGCCGGTAGACTCGCTCGAATTCCGACAGCGACAGGTCGCGGAAGCGCTGCCAGAGTAAACGATTGTCGCGATCACCGTCCTCAAGTTTCTTGAACTCACGCCGGGCGCGTTCCTCCAGACCGGGATCGGACTCGGCATCAGCGTGGAAGCGGACATAAAGATCGTAGAGGTGTGCAATCGGCTCGGCCGCCAGTTTCCCTTCATCCCCCCATTCGCGGAAGGCGACGATTAGTTTGCCAAACTGCGTCCCCCAGTCGCCGAGATGATTGATACCGATCGTCGAGTATCCGAGCTTTTCCAAGATTCGCTTCAGCGAATGGCCGATCACGGTCGAACGCAGATGGCCGACGCCGAACGGCTTGGCGATGTTGGGATGGGAATAGTCCATGCAGATCGTCCGGCCGCGACCTTCCTCGGCGGAACCGTAACGTTGCCCTTGGGCAGCAATGATCGGCAAGACCTCGGCAGCAACGATTTCGGGTTTATACCAGACATTCAGGTACCCGCCGATCGCGCGCACGTCGGTAACCGAACGGGGGCGCTCCATCCGCCCGGCCAGCTGCGACGCGATCTCCTGCGGCGCCATCTTCAATTCTTTCGCGAGGGGGAAGCAGGGAAAGGCCGAATCGCCGAGACCCTTACGGTCGGGAGCTTCATACATCGCCGCCACGTCTTCGAGTGAACGGTGGCAACTCAGACCAGCCAAGGCCCCGGCCGTCGACTCACAGACTTCCCGGAAGTAGACGGTGCCGGATCGCGCTGGGGCGACGGTTGTCATCGCGGACTCTCGATTCAACTCGTCGCCCTCGCCAGCGCTGCGACCATTCGACCGACGGCCATGGCCGGTCGTTCTGAGGGGCGTCGCCCCAACAGGGGCACCAGAGCGGAACCGACCGCGAAGCCATCAGCATAGGGCAAGAGGGCCCGCACGTGATCCGGACTACTGATGCCGAACCCGACCACAAAGGGCTTGCGGGTCTGTCGCCGCACCCGTCGCAGATACGATTGGGTGTCCGCAGCCACTTGGGCGCGGACACCGGTCACGCCGGTGACGGCGACGCAATACGAAAACAACGTGGAGAGCCGGTCGATGCGGCTGATCCGCTCATCGGGCGTCGTCGGCGCGATCAGGAAAACATTGGCCAAATGGCGCCGCCGCGAAATACCGATCCATTCCCCCGCCTCATCCAGCGGGCAGTCGGGCACAATCGTGCCGTCGGCCCCTGCTGCGAAAGCACGTTTGGCAAATGTATCGAGTGTCATGCGCATCATCGGATTCAAGTACCCCATGAGAAAAATCGGGATTGGCAGCGATTGGCGCAACCTCGCCGTCATCTCCAAGACTTTCGCCAGGGTGATGCCGCGACGGAGCGCCTCGTGCGAGGAGTGCTGGATCGCGGGGCCGTCGGCGAGCGGGTCCGAGAAGGGCATTCCGATCTCCAACGCGCCGGCTCCCGACTCGAAGGCGGCCAAGGCGGCTTCACGGAACACTGATGGTGATGGGAATCCCGCGGTCAGAAAGGGTATGATCGGCGGCCGCAGAAATAGGCCGCGCAAGCGGCCGTGGCCATCCCGGTTGGCGCCCTTGGCCACGGATTCTTGATCGGCGCGCGACCTCATGGCTGCCGACTCTTCTTTCCCGGCGACGCGCGGCGCTTTGCTTCGAGAACGGTCGCGAGGTCCTTATCGCCCCGCCCGGAGAGACAGACGGCGACCAAACGTCGACCGCTCTTGTCGCGCGGCAGTTTCCGCAGGGCCGCGATGGCATGCGCAGATTCCAAAGCCGGAAGAATTCCTTCACATTCACTCAAGAGAGAAAACGCCGCCACCGCTTCGCGGTCGGTGACCGCCAGATAACGGACCCGCCCCGATTCCCGGAGGAATGAATGCTCCGGACCGACACCGGGATAGTCAAGACCGGCGGAAATCGAATGGGGCACGGTGATCTGGCCATCGTTGTCCTGCAAAAGGTAGCCCAGAGAGCCATGGAGCACCCCGACGGTCCCGGCGTTCAGACTGGCGGCGTGCCTGCCTGACCGCAGGCCACACCCCGCGGCCTCCACGCCGATCATGGCCACTTGGGGATCGGGGAGAAATTCGGTGAAAAAGCCGATCGCGTTGGACCCCCCGCCGACACACGCCACCATGACATCGGGCGATCTTCCCAAGACGCGGCGGAACTGCTTTTTGGTCTCCGCACCAATGATCCGTTGGAATTCGCGCACCATGAAAGGGTAGGGATGCGGGCCCACGACGGAGCCGATGACATAGAACGTGTCCCGGACATTGGTGACCCAGTCGCGGATGGCCTCGCTGGTGGCATCCTTCAATGTTTGCGCCCCGGAGTGAACCGGGATCACCCGTGCGCCCAATAGATGCATGCGATCGACGTTCGGCGCCTGACGTTGCATGTCGACCGCCCCCATGTAGACATCGCAGGCGAGCCCGAACCGCGCCGCCACGGTCGCGGCCGCCACGCCATGCTGGCCGGCGCCGGTCTCGGCGATGATGCGGCGTTTCCCCTGCCGCAATGCCAACAGCACCTGCCC
>JACQFV010000005.1 GCA_016199865.1 Candidatus Zixiibacteriota bacterium
CATACTCTTCGTTGATGGTCAAAGGCAGAGTGCAGGCCGCCGCGACGATTGACTCGCCGCGGACGATGACGGCTCCATCATGCAAGGGCGAATGCGGCGTGAAGATCGTCACCAGCATCTCGGCCGACAGCCGCGCATCGAGCGCCTTGCCGGTTTCGGCGAAATTGCGCAAGCCGACGTCCCGTTCCAAAACGATCAGCGCTCCCCAGCCCAGTTCAGTCAGGCGGCCGGCGGCGCGCACGATTTGGTCGACGGCGGCGCCCTCCTCCAATTTCAAGAAGACACGGAGTAAACGCCAGTGGCCCATTTGGGCCAATGCTCCGCGCAATTCGGGCTGAAAGACGACCACCAAGACGATAAAGCCCACGGTCGCCAGATTGGTGAAGAGCCACTTGAGCCCCTGCAGTTGAAACCAGAAGGCGAGAAACGACACGATGCCCAACACGATCAACCCTGCGACGATCTGCGCCGAGCGGGTCCCCTTCATCAAGAGAAACAGGCGATAGATGATGTAGCCCACAACCAGAACATCGATCAGATCGATGATCCCGAAATGCAGGAATCCGACGCGGAAAAGTTCCACGATATCTCCGGCGCAATGACGCCACTCCTTAAGGAATGATACGCACGATGGCGGCGCCGGTCAATCGCGGCAGCCACCGGCGGGGCCAAGTTCAGAATCAGGAGGAGGAAGGACCCGTGCTGAGAGCCGCCGCGACCGCCAATGCCTGCCGTGTCGGCCCGACGTCGTGGACGCGTACAATGCGCGCCCCCTGCCCGACCGCCCAAATCGCTGCGGCGAGCGAGCCCTCGAGTCGATCGCCGACGGGCGCGCCGGTGATCTGGCCGATGAACGACTTGCGTGAAACACCGACCAGGATCGGATAACCGATGGCGGTCAATTCACGCAATCGGCGCAGGAGCGCCAGATTGTGTTCGAGCGTCTTCCCAAAGCCGATCCCGGGATCGAGTATGATCCGATCCTCCCCGATCCCGCACGAACGGGCAAACCGGGCCCGCTCGCGGAGAAACAAGGTGGCGTCGGCGACCACATCGGTGTAGACGGGATCCATCTGCATCGTCGCGGGCTTTCCCTGCATGTGCATCAGGATCACAACACATCCCTGACGTGCTGCCAACTCGGCCATGGCCGGATCGGCGCGCAACGCGGAAATGTCGTTGATCCAGTTGGCGCCACAGCCAACGGCGGCGGAGGCGACTTGGGCGCTCGTCGTGTCGACCGAGATGGGGCCACCCCAGAATTCCCGAATGCCACGGATAACGGGTGTCACGCGCCGGATTTGCTCTTCAGCGGACACCCCCTCGGCCCCCGGCCGGGAGGATTCCCCGCCAATGTCGATGATGTCGGCTCCCGCCTCGACCATGCCACGCGCGTGGGCAATCGCGTGTGACGGTTCGAAAAAATGACCGCCATCGGAGAATGAATCCGGTGTCACGTTCAGGACGCCCATGACCCATGGGGGCGCAGACTTCGGCCAAAGATCGAGTGTCATGCCAGGTACATTGGTGTCTGCCACGGTGGTGGCGCTGAGACTATCCAACAAGAAGAAATTGTGGACGCCGGGCGTCCCCGCCCGGCGCGCACTTTCGGCACGCACGGACGCGTGGCGTCCACTTGTGGTCGAGATGTTCTCGCGCTACTTCTGAGAACCGATGTCATTTCGCTGGGGGCTTTCAGGGCAGTCAGAGCCCGGAAGACAGACCCCCGGAATACCCCACGTTGTGGGAACGACGCACGATCACGCCGGGGATGCGCCGGGAGCGATTTCTCCCAGCCGCTCGCCGCCAACGGCCCGAGCGGGGGCGGGCTTGGCCACAATAACGGGCGTAGGTTCGGCGGGGGGCGGGGTCGATTCACGTATGGGACTCAATTCCTCGCCGCGTAGGATCACGTCGATCTGATCGCCGTCCAAGATCTCACGTTCCAGGAGCGCCTTGGCCACGGCGTGCAGTTGATGGAGATTCTCCGAGAGCAGTTGCGTCGCTTTCGCCTCGGCTTCGGCGAGAATGCGCTTGACCTCATCGTCGATCTTCTGGGCGGTGCGTTCGGAGTAGTCACGGTGCCGCGCGATCTCCCGTCCCAGAAAAATCTCCTCCTGCTTCTTGCCGAAGGTCATGGCGCCGAGCGCGTCGGACATCCCCCACTCGCAGACCATCTTGTGCGCCAGCGCCGTGGCGCGCTCCAGATCGTTGCCGGCACCGGTGGTATACTGGTTGAACACGAGTTTTTCCGCGACTCTCCCACCCATCGTGTACATCAGACGCGCCTCCAGATATTCCTTGGAGTGGGTGTGCCGCTCATCGATCGGCAGGAAGTGAGTGACACCGAGAGCCATGCCCCGCGGGATGATCGTGACTTTGTGGACCGGGTCGGTATTCGGCGTCAGCTTGCCCACCAGCGCGTGACCGGCTTCATGGTAGGCGGTGGTCTTTTTCTCCTCCGGGGTGATCACCAAGGACCGCCGTTCGGTTCCCATCATCACCTTATCCTTGGCGTTTTCAAAATCCTCCATCTCGACCTTGTCGCGGTTGCGCCGCGCCGCCAAGAGCGCCGCCTCATTGACCAGATTGGCGATGTCGGCGCCGGAGAGCCCCGGCGTGCCCCGCGCCAGAACCTTTAAGTCGACGTTGGCCGACAACGCGATCTTGCGGGTGTGCACTTTCAAGATGCCTTCGCGTCCGCGGACGTCGGGGGCATCGACCACCACCTGACGGTCAAAGCGGCCGGGACGCAACAGCGCGGGATCGAGAACATCGGGACGGTTGGTGGCCGCCAGGAGTATGACCCCTTCGTTGGATTCAAAGCCGTCCATCTCCACCAGCAATTGGTTCAAGGTCTGCTCACGTTCGTCATGGCCGCCGCCCAAGCCCGCCCCCCGGTGCCGTCCCACGGCGTCGATTTCATCGATGAAGATGATGCACGGCGCGGACCGTTTCCCCTGCTCGAACAAATCGCGAACCCGCGAGGCGCCCACGCCAACGAACATCTCCACGAAATCGGAGCCGGACATGGAGAAGAAGGGGACTGAGGCCTCGCCGGCAACGGCGCGCGCCAGAAGCGTCTTGCCGGTGCCGGGCGGGCCGAGCAGGAGCACGCCCTTCGGAATCTTGCCGCCCAAACGCTGGAACCGACCGGGGTCGCGGAGAAAATCGATGACTTCCTCCAATTCCGCCTTCGCCTCCTCGGCCCCGGCCACGTCGCTGAAGGTGACCTTCGGACGGTCCTCAGTCAGCACGCGGGCGCGGCTCTTGCCGAAGGAAAAAATCCCCTTCGGCCCGGATTGCATCTGTCGGAACATGAACAGCCAGAAGAAAACGAGGATCAGCACCCACGGGGCGAAACCCAACAGCAGGCTGGTCCAATTGAGCCCCTCTTCTTCGGCTTTGATCTGGACTTTTTTCGTCTCCAGACGCGCCACCAGGGCCTGAGTGTCGGTCATGGGCAACAGTACCCGGAACTCCTTGACCTTGTTGGTGCGATTGTTGTCGGTCTTCAAGACGTCGACTTTGAATTCGCCGGTTATGTGATGTTCGACAACCGTCACCGACACGACGTTGTCGGCGTCCAATTGTTCGAGGAATTCGCTGTAGGTGAAATCGGCGCCCTTCTGCCGGCCGAAACTGTAGTAGTTGACCAACAGCGCCGAGAGCGTGATCAACGCCACCCAGAAAATGAGCGTGCGCGACGACCGTTTCCATGAAAACGGCGGCCGCCCGCCGGGATCGGTCGACCCGCGCGGCGGACGCCCCTTCGGCGGGACATGATCGGAGTGTGGGGCGGTTGGTTCAGCCACGGGCTTGGGTCTCCTCGTCCTGATTGGGATCCAACTGGGCGATGTACGGCAGGTGACGGTACCGTTCCGCCAGATCCAATCCGTATCCTACGACAAATCCCCGTCCAATCTGAAATCCCACGTATTCTATCGGCAGGTCCGCCTCCGGTCGCACACGCTTGTCCAGGAGAGCGACAACGGCCAGTCGCCGCGGCTGCCGTGCCATGAGCAGACGGCGGATGTAACTCACCGTGGTCCCCGAATCGACGATGTCCTCCACCACAATGACCGACCGCCCGGTAATGTTTACGCTCAAATCCTTCAAAAGTCGCACCGATCCCGACGGTGAGGTTCCGGCGCCATACGCGGCGAGGGCCATGAAATCGATGTGGTGAGCAGCCTGCATCGCCCGGCACAAATCGGCCACAAAGATGAAACTTCCCTTGAGCATCCCGATCAGGACGGGTGTGTCCTCGGCAAAATCCAAGTCGATCTGCCGCGCCAGTTCCTGCACGCGGATGCGGATTTGCTCGGCGGAGATCAAGACTTCCATCTTCGGAACCTGCCGCTCCGTCATGACCGCGGCCGTGGCGTCACCGTTCATCTCCCCTCCCTTACCACCTGCGCCACCAAAACCCGGCGCGTTCGTGCGGTGATCTTCGCCCGTTCGGCGATCGGATGACCAATCGGCCAGAGGATGCCCGCTTCGTCGGTCAGAACGGGCACATCCGGCCGTTCAAAGACAGGCACGCCGCGGTCCGCCAGAAGGTCGGCCAGCTTCTTGGAGCCGTTCAAGCCAATCGGACGATACCGATCTCCGGCCTCAGGGCTCCGCAGGGACAACTGCCCCCGTAGATGATCGCAATCGAACTGGGCGCAGACTCGATCATTTCCTGACAGCGGCGCCGCCGTTTCACGCACTTGAGTTTTCAAATGCACGGCTCCGGGCGCTGCGATCTCGCCGTCGCGGGGAATCTTCACTGCCGGCCGCCGGGGTAAACGAGCCACGCCACGCCGGGCGACGGCAATCTCACCTTTGGAGCGGATGATCACCAGTTCCCCCTGCTCGACCGTGCCGCTGGCCTGCCCGTCAGATCCCGAACGCAACTGAGTGAACCGCTCGACGGTGCCGGGCCGGGGGACCATTTCCAAACCCACCCGTTCCATGAGGTCACGCAGCACGAACGGATCGAGCGCTGCATCATACCGCCTGAGCGCCCCGACTTCAAGCGTCAAGCGGGCCGACCCGCTGGCGCGGATGGCCGTCTGAATTGTCCGGTGTGCCCGACGGCGGAGATACTCGTGTTGCCGCCAGAGTTGTTCACCCATTCGCGCCAGGCCCTCGACCGCGGCCGGATTGATCTGGCTCCACTGCGGCAGGATGGTGGCCCGGATACGATTGCGCTGATATCGGGTGGAGCCATTGGACGAATCCGTGCGGTAGGGAAGATCGTGTGAGTCGAGAAAGCGCAGAATAAGAATCGTTCAGCTGATGCGCCGTGGCAATCCAGTCATACCCGTGCCTGTCGGCGAGGCGGTCAAAGAATTCGTAGCGCGCCCGTCGTGCCCACGATTGCAGATTGAATCCAGTCCCCTTCTCCATGTGTGCCATGCGACGGCTGTGGAAGCGAACACCCCAACGCCGGGCCAGACCTCGGGCGAATGCGTGGTCGCCTTCCGATTCGGCGCCGCGCAGGCCATAGTTGACGTGCGCCGCCCCGATCGTCCAACGGTGTTGCCTGGCCAGCCCGGCCAGAATGGCCAGCAGTGCCACCGAGTCGGGCCCGCCGGAGAGCGCTACCAGAACATGCGCGCCACGTCGCGGCCGCCCGTAGCGGGAGAAATAGCGCTCCACCAACGTCACGATGGGCATGTCCACGGGGGAAGACACGGCCGCGCGCACATCCGCCAACGAAGGGATGAATGGCCGCGCCGGACGAGCGCTTGACCTGTGGCCCGAAGCCGGTTGGGAGGATTTCATCGCACGCACACCACCAGCATGGTCACATCATCGACCGGCGCGTTTGGATCGGCGAACTCCTGCAGGGACGTGCGCACGGCGCTCACGATCTGCTCGGCCGATTGACTGGAATTGGCTCTCACCAGATCGGTCAGCCGCGTCATGTCGTACATGCTGCCGTCCTTGCCGACCATCTCGGTAACACCATCGGTGTAGAGCAAAATCACGTCACCGGGCGACAGCCCGATCGCCCGCTCCTCGAAAATCGAATTTTCGAACAAGCCCAGCGCCGTGCCCCCCTCTTTCAAGAAGAGGATCGTGCCGTCGGCGCGGCGCAGAATCCCCGGCGGATGGCCGGCATTGGAAAACGTGAAGATGCGGTTCTTCGTGTCCAGGACACCATAGATCGCCGTGACGAACCGGGCCTGATCATTGCGCTCGCAGAGGAGCCGGTTCACCTTTTGCATGATGCTGCGCAGGGCGTAGTTGTTGCGAATCTCGGCGATGAGCGAGGCGCGGAAGGAGGCCATGATGAGCGACGCCGGAATTCCCTTGCCCGCCACGTCGGCGATGGCGATGCCGATCTGACCGTCGATGATGTCGATGAAATCGTAATAGTCGCCGCCAACCTCGGCCGACGGGATGTTGACCCCGGCGATGTCGAACCCGGCGATTTTCGGGCTGGCGCCGGGCAGGAAGGTCGTCTGGATCTGCCGGGCGACCTCCAATTCCCCCTTGATGCGCCTCTGCTCCAACACGGCCGCGTGGATGCGGGCGCGTTCCAGGGCCACACCGGCGTGCTGGGCGAAGGCCGAGACCAGATCCATATCCGCCTCAAAAAACCCACTGACAAGGTCTCGTTCGATGTTCAGTACGCCCATCAGGCGGTCGCCGGCAAAAATCGGCACGACCATCTCGGAGCGCGTCAGCTCGCGGGCCTTGGCATAACGGGCATCCTGCCGGACGTCATCGACGATCAACGGCTTGCCGTTGGCGGCCACCCACCCCACCAGACCCCGCCGCGCCTTGTTCTCGAGAGGTGACGCCCCCGTCTCCTTTTCCGGGGCGTAGCCCCGGTCGACGATCCGTTCCACGCGGCCATCCCTGCCGACCAGAAAGATCCCGCCGGCGTTGTAGGGGACCACTTTCTGGAGGGAATCGAGGATGGCGTCGAGAACTTCGTCAAGGTCCAAAGTCGACAGGAGCATCCGGCCGGCTTCCACGAGCATCTGGTTTTCGAGAGACTGCCTCTCCGTCTGGCGATAAAGCAAGGCATTGTCCAGCGCGACCGCCGCCTGTTCGGCCAGAGGTACCAGAAGCGTTTGGTTGCGCACTCCCGAATGGGTGGCGCTGGTCAGAACTCCGATTGCCCCCATGGTGCGGGCCCGATGAACCAGAGGCACCCACCGCTCCGCGGTGGCGCCACGGTCGCCGACGGCTTGTGCGATGGCCTCTTCGACGGCGGGCAGCGTGTTCGAAAATGACCCCGTGCTCAAGGGACGCCCTTCCAGCCAGTGGATGAAGGTGCGGCCGACCGATGATGGCAGGTCCACGGGAGCATCGGTGTCCCGGAGCCACATTTTGAAAATGACCGGATGGTGCGTGCGCGGACGGTGCAGAAGAAGTATGGCCCCTTCCGATTCCGTCAGGGTCGCCACCGTCCTGACGACAATCTCGTAAAGCTCCCCCAGACGCAGGGTTGCGTGCATGGCGCGCGCCGCGCCGGCCAACGGTTCCGCCTCCGAGTGACTGACCCGCCCGGAGCCGCCATCTTGGCCGTTCGGCGAGTCCGGTTTGGGATTCTCGCGGTTCACTCGGACCGGTTCCTTGGATGTCGTCTGAGTCAGCGTGTTCATCGGCACAACCCCAGCAGGTCGATTTTACGTCAAACCCACCCTGTGTGTCGCAAAAGACAAAATACGTGCAAAGATTGATTTTGTGCGGAAAATGTCCCCCTACGGGGACTCAGGCGGGGTTGGATCGGCCCACCGATCGATGGTATTCGCTTGTGGCGCTGGGGGATCAGTCCGGAGACGGTGGATGCGCCAAATGGCGATCACGAGGAACACTCCGGCCGGCAATGTCGCATACCACGGGAGAAATTCCAGCGGCCGTTCCCACTGCGCCGGGCTCTGGAACGCGAAGACGACCAGCGCCAGGGCGTTGTTCAGGACGTGCACCAGAATCGCGGGCCAGATCGACGATGTTCGCTCGGTCAGGTATCCCAAGAGGCACCCGAATCCCCACAGACCGAGAAAATTCCATGGGTTCAGGTGGAGAATGGCGAACAAAAACCCCGTCCAGATGATGGCCTGTTTGGGACCGAACGATCGGCGCAGACCGGTCTGGACCAGACCACGAAAGGTGATCTCTTCACACACGCCGGGAATGATCGCCGCCACCAACACGAATAGGAGCCACTCCCAGGGCGAATCCGCCGCCAGATAATGCCGATAGAATTCGAATTGTGACGACGGGATCGGCCATAAACGGTCGAGCAGCACCGGCAGATTGGACTCGGTCACCGCAAAGGCGAAGACGGCCACGATCGACCATACCCAAAATTCGGGGGGCACGCGTGGCGGTGAAAGCCAGCGTGACCAGCCGGTGTCGAACAGGCGGCTGACCAGATACGGCGCCAGGGCAAATCCGGCGATTTCCGCCACGACCACGGAACCATAGAATTTCAACAGCGGCAGAAGCACGATTCCCAAGAGGAGCGAACAGAGCGCGGCAAAGACAAAAAACAGGATCGCCCGTCCACCGTCCCATAGCCGCCTGCTCCCGTGATGCTGGGGCTCAACGGGCGCAGGATGAATTTCATCCGGCTCTGGCGAGAATGGCTCCATGCCGTGTCCGGGGGCGCCGCAATCAATCGACTTCTCTACGACCGCAACACAATCTCGATCCGTTCATTTAATCGGACAAGCGGTACCTCAATCCGATGGCGTCTGTGCCTTCCTGTACTTCGGCGCGACGACCACATAAAGGAGGGAACCCCGGGTCGAGGGCGGCGACCCGGGGTTGAGGGAGGAGTTACATCGAGATGGTTTGGGTCTCGGGGTCTTCTGGGTCAGGGCCGGGCCGCGTGCGAGGCGCTTGCCTTCGAATCCGCGGCCAGTGGCCACGATCTGGAGCAGGGCAAATGTGCGGCCAGACTACAGGGAATCCATCGGCGCGGCGCTCACACCTTGTGGCGCAAGCAGTTGGCCACGTGTGCGAAACGTGAACAGAGGTGAAGGAGTTGAACAGTCGACAATTGACGGGTCAAAATCCATAGGCCCCGCCCCATACAGGATGGGAGGTGGACGGAACGGCTGGGTTTAGGCCGAAGTGACGGCTACAGAATCTTCCGCGCCTTGGCTTGCGCGGTCAGTTCGTCGCGGAATTTGGGATGGGCAATCGCGATGAGTGCCGCGGCGCGTTCCCGGATCGAACGGCCGTGCAGATTGGCGACGCCGAATTCAGTGACGACGTAATGCACGTCGCCCCGGCTGGTCACGACGCCGGCGCCGGAATCCAGACTGGCGACGATCCGGGATAACTCGTCGTTTCGGGCAGTCGAAGGGAGCGCGATGATCGGTTTGCCCCCCTGTGAACGCGCCGCGCCGCGGATGAAGTCGACCTGCCCGCCGAAGCCGGAGTAAATGTAATCGCCGATCGAATCGGCGCAGACCTGGCCGGTCAGGTCGACCTGCAGGGCCGAATTGATCGCGACCATCCGGTCGTTCTCGGCGATGACGAAGGGATCGTTCACATAATTGCTGGGGTGGAACTCGCAGATGGGATTGTTGTCGATGAAATCGTACAGGGCCCGCGAGCCGAGCACGAACGAGGCGATGATCTTCCCCCGGTGGAGCGTCTTCTTCTCGTTGTTGATGACCCCCTTTTGCACCAGTTCGATGACGCCGTCGGAGAACATCTCCGTGTGAATCCCGAGGTCCTTCTTGCCCGCCAGATGGAAGAGAACCGCATCGGGGATGCCGCCGATTCCCATTTGCAAAGTCGAGCCGTTCTCGACGAGCGAGGCCACGTGCGCGCCGATCTGCGAATGCAAGGGGCTCATGCGCAGCCGCGGCAATTCCAGCATGGGTCGATCCACGGGCACGATGTAGTCGAGTTTGTGCAGATGGATGAAACTGTCGCCGAGCGTGCGGGGAGTCTGACGGTTCATCTCCGCGATCACCACGCGGGCGCTTTCGGCGGCGGTCTTGGTGCATTCGATGCCGACGCCGAAGGAACAGAAGCCATGCTCATCGGGCGGCGACACCTGGATTAGAGCAACGTCCAGAGGGAGCGTGCCGTCGGTGAACAGACGGGGGATTTCGCTTAAGAAAATGGGCGTGTAGTCGGCGCGTCCCTCATTGACGGCCTGGCGGACATTGGCGCCCGTGAACAGCGACCGGTGACGAAAATGCCCGGCCATGTCCGGCGTCACGTAAGGCGCGGTGCCCATCGTCAACAGGTGGACGATTTCGACGTTCTCCAACTGGTCCTTGCGCGCCACCAGCGCCTCTACTAAAGACTCGGGCTCGGCACAGCCGGGATGGATGTAGACGCGGGCTCCGGACTGGACCACTTGCAGGGCCTCGGCGGCGCCGACGATCTTGCGCCGGTATTCCTCCGCCCACGTGGGCGTGCGACGCGTCGCCGCAGCCGGCAAGGGCGGAAAGGGCGTGTCCGTGATCGGAACCGTAGTCATTGTGTCACGATATCTCCGGATGTCGGTCAGAATAGGTCAGATCACAGTGGCCGCGTTCATCTCCGCCAAAATCCCGACCGCCGGGTGCACCACGCGTCCGTCGCGCAGGTATATCCCCGCGCCAAATCGCGGCTGGTCGGACAGGACCCTGCTCAGACCCCCTTCAGCCATATTGCGCACGTAGGGAAATAGCGCATTGGCCAGGGCGAATGAGGCGGTGCGGGCCACCGCCGCGGGCATGTTGGGAATGCAGCAGTGAATCACCCCTTCGGCGACATAGGTCGGATCCGACAACGTTGTCGGACGCCCGGTCGCGCAGATCCCCCCCTGGTCAATGGAGCAATCGACGATCACTGACCGCGGCTTCATCGACTGGACCATCTCCCGCGTGATCAGGATCGGCGGTTTGCCGCCATGCACCCAGACGGCGCCGATGACGACGTCGGCGTGGCGCAGCGCCCGCTCCAGATCGTAGCGATAGGAGAGATAGGTCACCACCCGCCGTTCGAAGAGGTGATCGGCCAGACGCAACCGCTCGGGATCGCTGTCGAACAGAACGACTTGGGCGCCCATGCCGATCGCGGCGCGCACCGCCGCCATGCCCACGGTCCCGCCGCCGATGACGACCACCTGCGCCGCCGGCACCCCCGGCAATCCGGACAAGAGGATCCCGCGTCCCCCTTGCGGCAATTCGAGCAAGCGTGCCGCCAGAGACAGCGCCAAGGGCCCCGCAATCTCGCCCATCACTTCGACGATGGGCCGACGGTTGGCGTCGTTTTCGATCCACTCGTAGGCCACGGCGGTAATGGACTTGTCGCACATGCCGTGCAGCGCCTCCGGCGATAGCGTGACCAAGTGCCCGAACGACATGACCGTCTGCCCCGGCACCATGAGGTCGACGTCCTCGCGCTCAAAGGGCGCGACGCCGAGCACCAACTCCGCCCGACCGACGGCTTCGGCGTGGGAATAGACGACCTTGGCTCCGGCGGTCAGATAATCCTCGTCATTGAATCCCGCCGCCATGCCGGCATTGTGTTCGATGTAGACCTGATGGCCGCGCTGCGTGAGGAGGTGCGCCCCGGCCGGGACCATCGGCACCCGCCGCTCATCCAGACGGGTCTGTTTGATGACGCTGATGCTCATGGATTGTTCCTAAGGAATCTTCACGGGCACGGCAACCAGAGCCCGCCCGAGACAGGCCGCTCACACGAGGGCGGCTGGGATCGGCTGCTTAATCTGTCGCTCGGCGGCCTGCCGCCCTGCTGCCAGGGCTTTGAGATTCACCTCCAAGAGCGCCTTCTTGGGGAGATTGCGCAAGAGCTCGACAAAGACCGTCTCGCCGACCATCCCCGTCAAGGCGATGATGGCCCCGGCGGCCACCACATTGGCGACCTTGGCATTCCCCAATTCGTTGGCGATTTCAGACAACGGAATTGGCACACCCCGGATGTGGGCCGGCAACGCTACAGTCTTTACAAATGAACTATCGTAGATCACCACCCCCCCCGGCCGCACGCGCGCCGCAAATTTTTCCAAGGAGGGCTGGTTCATCGCCACCAGTAGGTTCGGCTCCGCCACATACGGGGAACCGATACGCTTTGAGGAGATCACGACATGGCAGTTGGCGGTGCCGCCGCGCATTTCCGGGCCATACGAGGGGAGCCAGGACACGTACTTGCCTTCGCGCATTCCCGATTTTGCCAGAAGTTGCCCCAAGAGGAGCACGCCCTGCCCGCCGAATCCCGACAGGACCACCTCGTGGGTCGGAAAGTCGCCGGGAGCGTGGCCGGAGCCCGACGCGACCTCGTCGGTGACGCCCAAGGCGTTCAGGACGGCATCCCGTTCGAACACAGGCGACGGCAATTCCTCGCGCGGCTCCGCCGGCTTGTCTTTGTAGACGTTGGGCGGAAATACCTTGACCATGTTGTCGGTGATCCACTGACGTGACTCAATCGGTTCCAGTTTCCACCCGGTCGGGCAGGGGCTGAGGACCTCCACCAGCGAGAACCCCTTGTTCTCGACCTGATACTCCAGCGCCTTGCGGATCGCCTTGCGCGTGCGCATGATCGTCTTGCTGTCTTCGAGGGTGCAGCGTTCGATGTAGACTGGCGCTTCCAGCGTCGCGAGCAATTCGCACACGCGTAGCGGATAACCTTCATTGATCGACTTGCGGCCGTAGGGCGTGGTCGTCGTCTTCATGCCCAGAAGCGTGGTGGGCGCCATCTGGCCGCCGGTCATTCCGTAGATGGCATTGTTGACGAAGATCACCGTGATCGACTCGCCCCGGTTGGCCGCCTGCAGAATCTCATTGGCGCCAATCGCCGCCAGATCACCATCCCCTTGATAGGAAATGACGATGGAGTGCGGCAGGGCGCGCTTGATCCCGGTCGCGACGGCGGGAGCGCGTCCGTGGGCCGCCTGCACGTTGCCGACGCGGAAGTAGTAATACCCGAATACCGCACAGCCGACCGGGCTGACAAAGACCGTCCGGTGGGCGATCGCCAGATCGTCGATTGCCTCGGCAATCAACTTGTGGAGATTGCCGTGTCCGCATCCGGGGCAGTAGTGGGTTGCTTCCTTGTCGGCCGCGGCCGAGCGGGTGAAGAACTCATAGAACGAGTCGGGTTTCTTGAAGACGTCCTTCACGGCGCGCTCTCCCGGAGGCGGCCGATCGCCGCCACCAGTTCCGCGATGCCCGGCACATTGCCGCCGGTGCGGCTGCACAGTTGCACCGGAATCCGGCATTCGACGGCGAGTCGGACGTCGTCGATCAACATCCCGGTGGAGCATTCGGCCACGAGGATGGCTTTGGCCGTGTGCGCCAATTCCTTCAGTCGCGGGGCCGGGAAGGGCCAGAGGGTGATCGGGCGGAGCATGCCGACCTTGATCCCCTCGGCGCGGGCTTGGTCGATGGCGCTCATCAACAGCCGCGACACGATCCCGTAGGCCACGGCGACATATTCGCAATCGTCCAGACGGTACTCCTCGAAGCGCACTTCATGCTGCTCGACTTGGGCATACTTCGCGTACAGCGCATTGATGTGCGCCTCGAGTTCATCGTGATCCAGAAAAATCGAAGTGATGAGATTGTCACGCGTGGCGTCCGTGGCGGTCACCGCCCAGGGACGTTGCGGCAATTCACGAACGGGGTCGGGAATGGTGACCGGCTCCATCATCTGCCCGATGAAGCCATCGGCCAGGATCGCCACCGGGTTGCGGTATCGGTCGGCCAGATCAAACGCCAGCATCGTCAGGCCGCACATTTCCTGGGCGCCGTTGGGCGCCAGGACGATGACCCGGTAGTTGCCGTGGCCGCCGCCTTTGACCATCTGGTTGTAATCGGCCTGCTCCGGGCCGATGTTCCCCAGCCCAGGTCCGCCGCGCATAATGTCGACGATCACGCAGGGCAACTCGGCCCCGGCGCAGTAGGAAATCCCCTCCTGTTTGAGCGAAATCCCCGGTGAGGAGGAGGCGGTCATCGTCCGCTGCCCCGACGATGCCGCGCCATAGACCATGTTGATCGCCGCCACTTCCGATTCGGCCTGCAGGAATGTCCCGCCGACTTTGGGAAACAGGAGAGCCGCGGTCTCGGCGATTTCCGAGGCGGGCGTGATCGGATAGCCATAATACGACCGGCAGCCAGCCAGCACCGCGCCGACGACAACCGCTTCGTTCCCTTTCAAGAGTTCCTGGCGCATCGCGTTGTTGTCCCTCGATTACGGAGCCGTCATGCGTCCGAGGATCGCCTCGACGGCCGGACGCAACCGGTTGACGACACCGTCGTTGTCCACGCCGCGGATGTCCACGGCGATGAACCGTTCTTCCGGGAACTTGTGGACACGCAGCAAGTCCGCAAAAGCCGCCTTCTGAGTCTGGGGATCACAGGCGCCGCAGATGATGTAGGTCTCCCGATCGGCGCTCTTCATCAAGTCCGCCAAGGCCGTGTTCCCACCCGGGCCGCAGACTTCGGGATGGATGACCGAGTATTCGACGTCCAGTTCCCCTTCCACGGTGAACGGCAATCGTTTCATGTCCAGACCCTGAAATGAGGACGACGTTCCCCGGCAGTTGCAAATAATGACCTTGACTTTCATCATCCTGACCTCCTGATCCCAAGTTCGGCCGCATCCGTCCGAGTCAACTCAACACCTTCTTTTCCTTCTTGTCGGCCGGCTGGCGCCAGACCACAATCGCCCCCGGTTCGGGACAGTTGTAGAAGCAAATGCCGCAGCCGGTGCAGCCATCGCCCAAATAGAACGAATACCGGTAACCCCGCTCATTAATGTCGGTGGAAAATCCCAATACCCTCGGCGGGCAGGCCTCGACGCAAAAGTCGCACCCTTTGCACAGCCGGCTGGTTACATCGACCCAAGGCCGAGTGGGCGGCACGGGCAACAGCGCGTGGTCAGTCATTTCCATCATCTCTCCCGCCCGGAAGACTGCTTCTTCCGGTCGTTCAACAGTTGTACCACTTCCCGGAAGGTACCATTTGTCAAATCGGGCTGGGATTGTCAAGATTGAGGCGATCACACCCCGTCGTGCCACATTTTTCAACATCGATGCCCACCACGGGGAAGTCAAAGGGGGTAGGCGCGAAAGATGTCAAAATCTTGCACAGAGGTGGAGAAGTAGCAGGCCTGCGATTCTCAGGGGCGAAAATCCGTACCGAGGGGGAAGACCAACCCCCCCAGCCACGGTTGCACTCGCAGCATGTCGCGCCAGAGGTCGTGTGCGACCTTGCGGTAGGCGTCATGCCCCTTGGCGGTGCCACGCAACTTCACAAAATGGCAGACTTCGCGCAGGTTCCAGCCAAACAACGACCGCTTGCGAAAGGCCAGCATCAGGGCATACACCGCTTCATTGGAGAATTCGTCGTGTAGCGTATCGTAGGTCGAGGCCGACAGCCCGGCCAACCGTTCGAAGTAGCTGCGTAAACCCAACTGATCGATCAACGTAGGTACGGCATATCCAAGTTCGGGAGTCAATTCCTGCGCCGTCTGGGTGCCGATCCGATGGCGCTGGATGTCACGCCAAGCACCGTAGTCGACCGTGATTTCGATCAGGTAATTCAGGTGCTCGAAGGCCCGGGGCAAAGGATCGAACGGCCCCAGCGGTGCCAAAGATCGATGGATCAGCTCGAGCATTCCCACTGTCGACCATCGGTCGATCAGACACCCCAACTCTTGCCAATCGGCGGGCTGGTTGGCATAAGCCACGGCACACGCCAGATGTTTGAGGCCATCGGGATCATACTGCAGCACCCGCGCCTCCGGCGGACAGGCCCCGCCGATCCGGGAAGGCGCTCCCATCTGCGGTTCCATCACTGCCGCGACATTCCTAGCCCCTTGACTGCGCGCCAGATCGGGATCGGAGTATTTCAACAGCGTCGGCACTTTCTCCAGGGCGGCCATCTTGACCTCGTTGCCGATCTCGCGCAATTCCGCCAAATCGGACCCGGTCAACTTGCGGATCGCTCCGGCCAGCGCCCGCGCGTTGATGGTCCAACCCAGATTCGTCAGGGTGGCGGTCGGCAACAGATACCGAATGGCATCGCAGGCCTGCGCCCGTAGACGCGACTCCCAGAGCCGTTCCGACTTGTCCGGCGGTCGGGGGATTTCGCGTTTCAGCCACGCCATCGCTTTCTCGGACCAGGCGATGTAAGTAGTCAAGAGTTCGGTGATCAGATTCTCATACTGCCGCGACAAAGCCGGATTCCCGGCGAGGCCGGCCGGACGGTAGACTCGCTTGGGGTCATAAATTTGGTAACGCGTCGATTTTTCCGTGTAGGATGCCAGACGGTTGTCTTCAATCGCCTTGGCGGCCAGAATCGAGACATTCTCGACGGCCAAGGACAGGATTGCGTGCTCGGCGACCGAGGCATGGCCATACCCCACAACCCACTTTTCATGGAATTGCGCCGATCCCGCCTCGGTCAGCTCGGCGGCGATCTGGTCGAATGGCTCCGGCGACCGGGAAGTCTTGGCAAAGGCCACCGCCACGACCTCCGGCGGCAGGTCCTTCATGAGGTAGATTCGCCGGGCCGCTTCGGGCTCACCGCACGATACCTTTGGGTCGTCTTGTATAATCGCCTGCTCCATCCGCATGTTCTCGCGTGGCCAGTGTAGGGGCGTATTGCAATACGCCCCTACCAAGTCGGCCGCAGAGGAATACGAAATCGACCGCGCGGATACCACCCTCTTTGCATCGAAATGACATATATTCCGGCGATGAAAACCGCCTCTACTGATAGGTGTCGTTTGAAATCGACGAAACCGTGAGGATCCGATGAAAGACCCCCGACTCATCAAACTGGCCGACACGCTCGTCAACTACTCGACCGCCGTCCAACCGGGCGAGCAGGTGCTGGTCGAATCCAAGGGCGAGGCGACCTTTAATTTGACCCGCGAGATCGTCACGGCGGTCGCCAACGCCGGCGGTCTGCCGTTTTGGTATCACAATGAAGAGGAGACCGAGCGCCGCTGGGTGATGAACGCCTCGGAGCCGCAACTGGAAGCGTACGGCAAGATGCACTTGAAGATGATGAAAGACATGGCCTGCTACATAGCCGTGCGCGGCTCCAACAATTCCTTCACCATGGCCGATCTCCCCGAAGACAGGCGCCGCGCCTACCAGAAATTCTACTACAAGCCCGTGCATCTGGAGCAACGGGTCAAACGGACGCGCTGGGTGGTGCTGCGATATCCCAATTTCGCGATGGCGCAACTGGCCGAGACCTCGCGCGAGGCCTTCGAGGATTATTACTTCAATGTTTGCAATGTGGATTACCCGAGGATGGATAAAGCCCAGGATGCCCTGGCCGACCTGATGAAGCGCACTGACAGTGTCCACATTAAGGGTCCCGGCACCGATCTGCGATTCTCGATCAAGGGGATCCCGCCGGTCAAATGCGCCGGGAAACGCAACATCCCCGACGGCGAGGTCTTCACCGCCCCGATCCGCGACTCGATCAATGGCGAGATTACCTACAATACGCCGTCGCTGTACGAATCGGCTCTCTTCGAGCGGGTGCACCTGGTCTTCCAGAAGGGCAAGATCGTCCGCGCCGACTGCGCCGGCGACTCGGCGCGGCTGAACAAGATCTTCGACACCGATCCGGGGGCGCGGTACGTCGGCGAATTCTCCTTCGGGCTCAATCCCAACATTACGAAACCCATGAAGGATATCCTCTTTGACGAAAAGATCTTCGGCTCGATCCATCTGACTCCCGGCCAGTGCTACGATGAAGCACCCAATGGCAACAAGTCGGCGGTTCACTGGGACATGGTCTTGATCCAGACCAAAGAGTACGGTGGCGGCGAGATTCATCTGGACGGCCAGCTCGTCCGTAAGGATGGCCTCTTCGTCCATCCGGCGTTGAAGGACAAACTGTCGGCGAAGAATCTGCGGTGATCGCGGATTAGGATCCCGGGGGTGCATCTCCGAGTACCTTCTCGTCATGTGTGAATTGGCTCCCGGCGAACGTGGCGAGGCGGTTCCGGTCCCCCCGCTAAGAGAGAAAAAGCAGACCCTTCGCTTCATCCCATCCGCCATCGGCGGATGGGATTCGCTCAGGGTGACAGTAGCGGACTAGTCTGTGCCAATTCGCTCAAGACCAACCAGGAAACCGCGTTCGATGCGGCTGATCGCGCTGGCGGCCGCTGCGCTCGTGCTGCTGGAAATCACAGGCCAACTGGTCGGCAAGCCCAATCCGCCGACCGACCCCACCTTCACATCCGCCCGCGAATGGAGTTTTCCCGATCGGATCGCCAAAGATCATGACCTGTTCTGGCGCTACCGCCCCGGCCAGACTATAAAACGGGGATTCCTGGCCCCGGGGACGTACAGGATCAACTCACGCGGGTTTCGCACGCCGGAATACGCTGAATCGAAGCCCGGTGGCACGCAGCGGGTCCTCTGTCTGGGTGAGTCGACGACGTTCGGAGTCGGCATCGCCGATGAGGGAGTCTGGCCGCGCGCGCTGGAACGGCAACTGAATGCTCTCGACCCGCAGAAACGCCGTTGGGAAGTGCTCAATCTGGCGGTCACCGATTACACGTCGCATCAAGGGCTGATTTTGGCCCGTCGCGAGTTGCCGCGCCTTCGTCCCGACTTAGTCCTCATCAATTTCTCCTGGGCGGATCATCAGGAGGCCGCAGGGAAAACCGACGCCGAGTTGTCCATGCCGCCGGCCTGGATGGTGGAATCCGGAAATCTCTTGTCCCGCTCCGCCATAGTCCGTTGGGCGGAGAACCTCTGGTACAGTGTCCGGCCGCCCTCACCGTCAAAATCAGAGCTGACCTACAGCGTCTGGCGTGTCCCGCCGGAGAACTACCCGACCAATATCGAAGCGATCTGCGCGGAGGCGATCCGTGTCGGCGCGCGGCCGGTGATCGTGACCTCACCCATCGCCTGGCCGCCTGTGGGAAACTCCGATGCCACGGGGATTTTCCATATTCACCATCGCTACCGCCGTCTGGCGCGCTACGCCGCTATCGCCGGCGGCGGCGAGTTTGTCGAACTGGCCAACGAGTTTGATCACCATCGCGAGTTCTTTTCTGATCCTCAGCATGACTTCCAGAACTTCAACGCCCGCGGTCACGCCTTCGCCGGGGAATTCCTGGCGCGCTACCTCTTGGGCGCAACGGCGGACACAACTGACTCGCAGCGTTAGCCGTCGACGCCACCGACGGGGCGTGTTGAAAAAGCCCCGATTCTTGATGCGCGCCACGACCGTGGCGTCACACGTCCTCGTGTGACGCCGTGTATGACAACGGGCTGCCACACGAGGACGTGTGGCAGCACTCCCCCGGTCGGGCATCCAGCGGATTTTTCAACAGGCCACCGACGATCGCATTCTGATCGGTGCCGGCGTCAAGACGGCGCGGGCGCTGGTGATTACCTTGCCGCAGGAAGCGGACAATGTCCTGATCGCATTGACCGCCCGGCAACTGAACCCACCCCTGCACATCGTCGCCCGCGCCGACGAGGATCGCAACCGTCGCCAGCTCCTCTTGGCAGGCGCCAACACGGTCATCAGCCCCCACGAGATCGGCGGCCTGCGCATGGCAATCGCGACGGTCTCTCCCAACGTCCTGGATTTCATGCAGGTGGCCGGAGGGAGCGAGGTCTCAGGTTCCCAGATCGAGGAACTTCTGGTCGGGGCCGGGTCGCGTCTGTGCGGGGTCACGCTGCACGATTCCCCGATCATGTCGGAACTGGGGTTGGCCGTGATCGGGATGCGCAAGGCCGGTGGCACGATGCGTCTGGCTCCCGGCGCGGAGGAGACCATCGACCCTGGCGACGTCATGATCGTCATCGGCTCCCTCGACAAACTGGCGACTCTCCGTGATCTGACCGCTGCGCCGCCCGGTACGATTGAACCGCCCTCGCGTTAGGCGAAAAGCAAACCTGGACCGCGTCCCAAAAGAAATCGGCGTCCCGCCGGTCAGTGGCGGGACGCCGTCGTCACTTCAGGCCCACGTCATAGGCCCGGAGGCCGCTGCAGATACTGGTCATGGAACTTGATGATTTTTCGCAATCGCGTCATCAAGAGCTTCGAGTGGCCGGCGGATATCCCCGATGCTCCGGAGTACTCCTCATAATCGTGTGCGACACCGGCGGCCGTCAGAGCGGCGTCGAACTCCCGATTCTGTTCCAGATACCCCAACTCGTCGTCTTCGCCCACGTCCATGTAGATCGGCATGTCTTGGAAGAGTGTCGGATTGGAGGCACGCCGGTTCACGAAGACGGTCTTCACGTCGGCCGAATCGTGCCACAGGCGCCAGACCGCCGGATCGGGCTGTCCGGTTCGGTCAAAGATCATATCCACGCCAAACCCGTTGGTGTCCGCGCCGGGAAACTTGATGGTGCGGGGACCGCTGGCCAAAGGACTGAAGAAATCCCATGGGCAGATCGTGTACCAGATGGGACGGAAGGGATCCTTATATCTGAGACACCCCACGGAATCAAGGATCCGCAGAGGATGTGGCGAAAAAGCCGAGGACATGGCCAAGAACATTCGAGTGTTTGGCTGGTCCGCATGGAGACGAATCTGGGTGTACAGGGAAGTATCGCCGGCTGCTACCCCGCTTTCCGTCATAACATTGGGGACCAGATCCTTCCACACCCCGGACGGAATGCTCGGGTCGCCGATCGAGAGCATCCCGGATAGGGACGAAATCGAGGAAAACACCTGTGGATGGTCCAAGGCGTAGCGCAGAGCGCCGTATCCGCCCATCCCATGCCCGGAGATGGCCCGGGCTCCCGGCCCTGCCTGCGTGTAGACCTTGTACGCCGAGCCGGGCGCCTCCATGTGGTTGATCAACTCAGTGATCACTTCCTCGTACATGGTGGTCGAGTCGGCATTGCGGTAGTACGACCCGCCGAAAACGTTTGAGGCATCCACCATGACGACCAGCATCCGCCCGATTTCCCCCTTGCTGTACATGTCGTCGAGCAACGCCTGCAGCCCGTAGCGCAGGAAGTAGCCGGCATCGCCGTCGAAGTCATGCAAGAGATAGAGTACTGGAAAGGGCTGTTGCTGAACGTTGAGCGGCTGATCCGACGCGTAGGCGACAATCACCTGCCGTGAGACCCGGTCATTGGCCGAATTCCGTTTCAATTCGTTGGTAAATCCGAAGGTCTCCATGAAGGGGTCCCGCTGCTGCACGGTCGTCACCCCCAGCGGATCGTCGTGCTGGGCGCAACCGGAAACCCCGCCCAGACCCGCACACGCGACCACCAACGCCACGAACCATTTCATCGCCGGCATCCTGTCATCCTTTCCCATCAAAACCGATACGAAATCGAGGCGAGCGTCTCATACCGCGTGAGCGCGTAATCGCCGGGAAATACCACACTCCCAGCGCCGGCCCCGGACGAGGCCACTGTCCGTGACGACGCAAAGGCAATCTCCTGCGCCGCGTCGAGCCCCCAGCGCCCATTGAGGCGATAACCGATGCCGGCGGTCAGGCCGATGCGGTTGCCGACGTCGGGGAAATTGGGGCTGAAGGTCGAGTCCACCGCGGCCACGCCGTCGTAATAGGCGCCGCCCCGTATGAAGATGTTGTCACGCGCGTGACATTCCGCTCCCCCCGAAACCCGAACTTGATTTTTCCACCCGAACGGAATGGTCAGGTGGGTCATACTCTGCGCCACGGCGTTGCTGTCGGCCCCGGTGTACAGGCCAGCGCCGTCGAACGAGATGTCCCAAGAGCCAACCGCCGACCAAAACGTCACGGCCAGATCCAGAGCGACCGTCACCCTGGGGCTGGCCACCCAGCCGATTCCCGCGCCCACCTGCGCGGGCAGGTGGAGATCAAAGCCAAATCCACCCGACGATTGAAAGCGGGCGCTGTTGACTTCGTCGTGGACACCGCTGAAAAAACTCTTGGCCCGATTCAGCACCGTCATTTCGATGTTGGCCAGCTGCTGATTTCTCGGCCACGCCATATTCAATGACGCCCGGCCGCTCATCGGCACGGTGACCGGGCTTTGAACGCTCAGCCCGACCGACACGGCTTCCGTTGCCTTCCAGAGCAGGCCGGCATTGGCTCCGATGGATAGGCCATGGCCGTCCAACGCGAAGTCTCCGGCAAATGCGTTGTAGGGGTACGCGTCGAAGGTCGATCCCAAACGGTTGGGGACAAACAGGACTCGCCGGAGCACCAAATCTCCGTTGGTCAATGACAAACCGGCGCCCACAGCGAGGTTCTTGCCGAAGGTCTTGGCTGCCACGGGATGAATGTCGAGAACGTCCAGATCCGTCCGGTAATTGGCGTCGGGGAACGCGTAATCGCTCGCGTAGCCGACGGGCTGGCGATACAAGTCCCAAGCATAGTTGACATCATGCGGCCACATGACGGCGCCGCCGAGGGCCCAACCTTTGCCACCCGACGGAACGGCGATGACGGCAAAAGACGGGATCGGCCAAACGTCCTTGAGAGGATACAATTTCCGACCGTTGGCCTGCCCGAATCCAACGTCCACCGCCCCCTCAGACACCCGTGGCGTGTAGCTCAACTGCGGGCTGTACGTCCCCAGGGAAACGTTCAATTCGCTGGATTTCAGAAAGGCGAGCCCAGCGGGATTGTAAGCGACGGCGCTCCAATCATCGGCCAGGCCACGAAAGGCCCCTCCCATGGAACGCGCTCTAATGCCGACTCCGGCCGTGGCCAAACCGCTGGCCCGCACGCCAGCCGGATGCGCCAGAACTAGGCAGAGTCCAAAGGCGACCCAAGGGGTGATGCCACGATCTTTCATCAACCGATGCAACGTCTCGCTCCCGTTTGAGGTTCGTGCCTCCGGCTACGGCCATTTCGCGTCCGGCGCCGTCGCCAAAAAGGACAAACCGAAATCTACGCGCCTCCTGACAACCGGGTCAAACGCTTTCTCGGGCCTCCGTCGCAGTGGGACGGGGTTTCACGCCCGTCCGACGCCGACACGATTACAGCGGAGCACAGGGATTATTCCCTCCCGAGTAAAGGAAAAACCACAGAAGCGATTGCCAAGCGCCTGACGGGGCCGTAAGTTGACCTGCTTGGGGCGGTTTGGGGTCCAACGCGCCCTCACAATAGAAGGTAGGGTCCGCGTGTCAGGATTCATCCAAATTCAGGGAGCCAGAGAGCACAATCTCCGCAACCTCACGCTGCGGATTCCCCGCGATAAGCTGGTGGTGTTCACCGGGTTATCGGGCTCGGGGAAATCGTCTCTGGCCTTCGACACAATCTACGCGGAGGGGCAGAGACGCTATGTCGAATCGCTGTCGGCTTATGCGCGGCAATTCCTGGGATTAATGGAGAAGCCCGATGTCGATTTCATCGATGGGCTCTCACCGGCTATTTCGATTGAGCAGCGTTCTTCCGCCAAGAACCCCCGTTCGACGGTCGGCACGGTGACTGAAATCTACGATTACTTGCGACTCCTCTACGCCCGCATCGGCATTCCCCACTGTTACCGCTGTGGCAGACCGATCAGCCGCCAGACAGTCTCTCAGATGGTGGACCATCTGATGGAATTGCCCCCCAAGACCCGGCTGGTGATCCTGGCGCCGCTCGTCGTCGGCCGAAAAGGGGAACACCGCGACATTCTTGATCAGATCAAGAAAAAGGGGCTGGTGCGGGTTCGCGTCGACGGCGAGATCTACGATCTGGAGGAGATTCCGGCGCTCAACAAGAAGACCAAGCACACCATTGAAGCGGTGGTGGACCGCTTGCAGGCGGGGCCCACGATCAAATCCCGTTTGGCGGATTCACTGGCGACAGCCCTGCGTCTGGCGGGTGGCACGGCGCGGGTGGCCATCGCCAGCGCCGAAGAAGCGGTGTTCTCCGAGGATGCCGCCTGTCCCAACTGTGGTTTGTCGTTCGAAGAGCCGACACCCCGCCTGTTTTCCTTCAATTCTCCTTTCGGGGCCTGTCCAACGTGCGGCGGGCTGGGGCACAAGATGGAAATCGACCCCGATTTGGTCGTCCCCGATCCGACCCGGTCGATCTTCGAGGGCGCCATCGCCCCGTGGGGTGAAGATCCGGCCAATTGGTACCGGTTCATGTTGCGCGGTGTCGCGACCCATTTCAATTTCAACTTCCGGACCCGATTCTGCGATCTGCCCAAGGAAGTGCGGCGGATCCTCCTCCATGGCTCGGGATCGAAGGAATTCAAGTTCGCCTATGAGCATGCCAGCGGAAAGGGGAAGGGGGAATACACCGGCCGCTTCGAGGGTGTCATTCCCAATCTCGAACGGCGCTACCGGCAGACTGAGTCGCAGGGTGTCCGCCAATGGATCGAACAGTATATGCGCATGACCCCCTGCCCCGCCTGCCAGGGGGCCCGGTTGAAACCCGAAGCGTTGGCGGTCAAGGTCAGTGGGCAGTCGATCCATGAGGTGGTCGGCATGTCGATCAAGCAGTCGGCGGCCTTCTTCGCCAACTTGAAATTGAGCGCGCGTGAGCGCCAGATTGCGCGTCAGATTCTGAAGGAAGTGAACGAACGCTTGGGATTTCTGATCAACGTCGGCCTGGATTACATGACGCTCGAGCGCTCCGCGCAGACCCTGTCCGGGGGCGAGGCGCAACGCATCCGATTGGCAACTCAAATCGGGTCGCGACTGGTGGGAGTGCTTTACATTCTGGACGAACCGTCGATCGGTTTGCACCAGCGCGACAACCGGCGCCTCCTGGACACGTTGATCGGCCTGCGTGACTTGGGCAATACCGTGATCGTCGTCGAGCATGACCGGGAGACAATCGAATCGGCCGATTTTGTCGTCGATTTGGGACCGGGAGCGGGCAAGAATGGCGGAGATATTGTCGCGCTCGGACCGCCCGCCCGGATCAAGGCAACCAAGGGCTCCCTGACGGGTCAATACCTGTCATACCGCCGGTCGATCGCGACACCGGCGCGGCGTCGTAAAGGCAACGGGCAATCCTTACGGCTCGTCGGCGCGCGCGGCAACAACCTCAAGAACACAACCGTGGAATTCCCCCTCGGCGTGTTCACCTGCGTCACGGGTGTCTCCGGTTCGGGGAAGTCGACGTTGATTAATGAGACCCTCTACCGCGTGTGCGCCCAACGCTTCTTCGATGCGAAGCGTCCGCCGCTGCCGCATGACCGTCTGCAGGGGCTGGAGGCCTTGGACAAGGTGATCGACATCGATCAGTCGCCGATCGGCCGCACCCCCCGCTCCAACCCGGCGACCTACACCGGTGTCTTTACATTCATCCGCGATCTATTTGCCCAACTCCCCGATGCCAAGATTCGGGGGTATGAACCGGGACGTTTCTCGTTCAACGTGAAAGGCGGGCGCTGCGAGGCCTGCGAGGGGGACGGGATCATCAAGATCGAGATGCATTTTCTGCCCGACGTCTATGTCCCCTGCGAAGTCTGCAAGGGGAAGCGTTACAACCGGGAGACACTGGAAGTCACCTATAAAGGTAAGAGTATCGCCGACGTCCTCGATCTGACCGTCGCGGAGGCGCTCGAGTTTTTTGCCAACATTCCCCGCATCAAGACCAAACTTCTGACATTGTCCCAAGTCGGTCTGGGCTACATTCATCTGGGACAGCAGGCGACCACGCTCTCGGGTGGCGAAGCGCAACGGGTGAAACTGTCGACGGAGTTGTCCAAGGTGGCGACCGGCCAGACGCTGTATATCCTCGACGAACCGACCACCGGTCTGCATTTTGAGGACATACGCATGCTGCTCGGGGTGCTCAATGAACTGGTGGAACGCGGGAACACGGTGATCGTGATCGAGCATAACCTGGACGTCGTCAAGACCGCCGACTGGCTGATCGATCTGGGGCCGGAGGGAGGCGACGAGGGCGGCTGGGTGGTTGCGACCGGAACTCCCGAAGCCGTCGCCCGTAACCGCCGCTCGCACACGGGGCGCTTCTTACGCGTCGAGTTAGACCGGCGGACACCCGATGGTCGCGCCCGGTCCGGCGTCGCCCCGAGAGAACCGGCGTTGGCGGGCGAAGTGGCGGCGTAAGCCAATGACGTGTGATGCCGCGAAGATGATGCGGTCTGTTTTGCGGAGCCAAGGTCCGGGGAAGATCGGGGGATGACGCCATGGGCATGAATCTCGTCCAGAAAATCATTTCCGCGCATCTGGTCGAGGGGACAGTGGCGGCGGGCGAGCCGATCGCCATCAAGATCGACCAGACCCTCACGCAGGATGCGACCGGCACGATGGCCTATCTGCAGTTTGAGGCGATGGGAATCGACCGGGTGCGAACGGAAAAATCGGTGTCTTACGTCGACCACAACATGCTGCAGACCGGATTTGAGAACGCCGACGATCATCTGTACCTGCAAACGGTGGCGGCGCGTTACGGGATTGATTATTCCCGTCCCGGCAATGGCATCTGTCATCAGGTACACTTGGAGCGCTATGGCGTGCCGGGAAAAACCCTGCTCGGCTCGGATTCGCATACGCCGACCAATGGCGGATTGGGGATGCTGGCCATCGGCGCCGGTGGGTTGGACGTCGCGGTCGCCATGGCCGGCGGCCCCTTCCACCTGACCATGCCGAAAGTGGTGCGGGTGCACCTGACGGGCAAACTCGGCCCGTGGGTCGCCGCCAAGGACATCATCCTGGACATCCTCCGGCAATTGACCGTCAAAGGCGGGGTCGGCAAGATCCTCGAGTACACCGGGGATGGCGTCAAGACGCTGAGCGTGCCGGAGCGGGCCACGATCACCAACATGGGCGCCGAACTGGGAGCCACGACCTCGATTTTTCCCTCGGACGACAACACCCGTCGCTATCTGGCGCTGCAGAAACGGGAATCCGAGTACCGCGCCGTGGCGGCCGACCCGGATGCCACCTACGATGAACAAATCACGATCGACTTGACGGCCTTGGAGCCCTTGATCGCGCAGCCACATTCCCCCGACAAAGTCGTGCGCGTCCGCGACGTCGCCGGACTGAAAGTGGATCAGGTGTGCGTCGGTTCGTGCACGAATTCGTCCCTGTATGACCTTCTGGTCACCGCGGCGATCCTCAAAGGACGGCACGTGCATCCCGACGTCAGCATGACCGTGACACCGGGATCGCGTCAGGTGTTCACCGCGGTCTCGCAGTTGGGGGCACTGACCGAGATGATATCCGCCGGCGCCCGCATCCTTGAATCGGCGTGCGGCCCCTGCATCGGGATGGGCCAGGCCCCGCCGTCGGGCGGTGTGTCGATCCGGAGTTTCAACCGCAATTTCGAGGGGCGGTCGGGGACCAAAGACGCCAACGTTTATCTCGCCTCGCCGCAGGTGTGCGCCGTCTGCGCGCTCTCTGGCACGATCACCGATCCGCGGACCTGGGGAGAAGAACCTACGGTCACGTTGCCGGAGGCGATTCCGATCGATGACGCCCTGATCGTCCACGCGCCCGCCCAACGAGAGGCGATTACCGTGCGGCGCGGACCCAACATCAAGCCCCTGCCGCAACAGACGCCCCTGACCGGCCGGATCGCCGGCGAAGTGCTGCTGAAAGTCGGGGACAACATCACGACCGATCACATCATGCCCGCCGGGGCGAAGGTCTTGCCCCTGCGGTCGAACATTCCCGCCATCTCCGAGTTCGTCTTCGTGCGGGTCGATCCGGAATTTCCGCAGCGGGCCCGCGCCAAGGGGGGCGGCTTCATTGTCGGCGGCGACAACTACGGTCAGGGGTCCTCACGGGAACACGCCGCACTCGCGCCGATGTTCCTCGGCGTGAGAGCGGTGATCGCCAAATCGTTTGCGCGTATCCACCATGCCAACCTCGTCAACTTCGGCATTCCGCCATTGACCTTCGTCGATCCGGCCGATTACGACCGGATCGAGCAGGGGGACAATCTGGAGATCGACGCCGTCCCCGACCGGATTCGATCGGGAGATCGGCTCCTGGTTCGGAACAAGAGCAAGAATTCTGAGTTTTGGGTGACCTATGATCTGTCCGCCTTCAACAAAGCCGTCCTCTTGGACGGCGGCCTCTTGAACCACACGCGCCGTCACGCCGCCTGAACAATTTCGCCGCCCCATGGACGCCACCGCCGCGCCTCTGAAGGACACCCCGCTGGCCCAGCGGCACCTGTTGCTGGGCGCCCGATTGGTCCCGTTCGCCGGATTCCGCATGCCGATTCAGTACACGGGGATCATTCCCGAGCATCGCGCCGTGCGAAGCCAGGTCGGCATGTTCGATCTGTCGCACATGGGTGAAATCGAGGTCCGAGGTCAGGGGATGCTCGCATTCCTCGAGCGCATGACCACCAATGACGTCACCGCCTTGAGCACCTACCAGGCACAGTATTCGCTCTTCCTGAATGAGCAAGGCGGCATCATCGACGATCTGGTCGTGTACCATCTTCCCAACCGGGCGCTTTTGGTTGTCAACGCCGCCAATATCGAAAAGGATTACGCCTGGCTGACGAGCCACTGCCCGCCAGGGGTGCGACTCGCCAATCGATCCGACGAAACGGCCTTGATCGCCATTCAGGGTCCCCGAGCCGAAGCGGTGATGACCGATCTCGTCGATTGCGACCTGTCGGAGATCGAATACTACCATTCGGCCGAAGGGACCGTGGCGGGCCGGCAGATTCTCTTCTCCCGCACCGGTTACACCGGCGAGGATGGATTTGAAATTTACCTGCCCAATGAACTGGCGGAGCCGTGTTGGGACGCTGCCTTGGAAGCGGGGGCGCAATACGGCATCGTGCCGGTCGGTCTGGGCGCGCGCGACACCTTGCGTCTGGAAATGAAGTACGCGCTCTACGGCAATGAGATCGACGAGACGACCCATCCGATCGAAGCCGGGCTGGGCTGGGTGGTCAAACCGGACAAGCCCCACGATTTTATCGGCAAGTCGGCCGTGGTCGCGATGAAACAGAAAGGGGCTTCACGCAAACTGGTCGCCTTCGTCATGGATGCCAAAGCCATTCCGCGCGGCGGGTGCCCGATTCAGGCGCAGGGAGCCGTGATCGGCAAGGTGACCTCGGGGACCCATTCCCCCTCACGCGACTGTGGCATTGGGATGGGGTATGTCGCCACAGCGCACGCCGCACCCGGCAGTAAGATCGAGATTGTGATCCGTGATCAACAGGTATCCGCCACCGTCATCAAACCGCCATTTGTCACCAACACCAGCCATCGGTAAACCTATGAATGTAGCGGTCAGTCTGACCCCCGGCACACGCTCCGCCGACCTTTCCTTGTTCGGCGAGGGCCCGGGCGCCTATGTGGTCATCGACATCCTGCGCGCCTCGACCGTCCTGTGCACGGCCTTGGCCAACGGCGCGGCCGAGATCAGTCCCGTCGCCGACGTCGACGCGGCGCGTCGACTCAAAGCGAACGATCCGGCCCGGAAGATTCTCCTGTGCGGCGAACGCGGCGGGGCAAGAATCGAGGGATTCGATCTGGGGAATTCACCATCGGAGTACACGCCCAAGATCATCACCGGACGCCATCTTGCGTATGCGTCGACCAATGGCTCGGTGGCATTGGCACAGGCGCCCAAGAACGTCGAAGTCACCGTGGCGGGACTGGTGAATATCTCAGCCGCCGCCGAGCACATTGTCGAACGCAATCTGCCGGCGCTCATCGTCTGCGCCGGCAAGTTCGATCAATTCGCCCTGGAGGACGTGGTGGGAGCGGGCGCCTTGATCGCCCGGCTATGGGAACTCGATCCCGATCTCGAGATTGCCAACGACGGCGCCTTCACGGCCCAGATTCTCTGGGACCATTTCAAGTCCGACCCGGTGCTCCCGCTGTGGCAGAGCGACCACGGGAAATATCTCATCAGTCAGGGATTCGGAGCCGATCTGGCGGTGTGTGCGGGGGTTGATTCTCTGTCGGTCGTTCCGGTCATGCGAGACGGTCGATTGATCGCCGCGGGAAATTAGCAACCCCGGCCGCCGTTTCATCTCAATGGAGTCGTGCGTGTTCACACGCACCGGCTTTTTCCGTAGCGAGAAAGAGGTGCGTGCAGAGCACGCACCCAGATGTTTAGATCCAGAGGGTGCCACGCACAAACAAGTTTGTGCGTGGCACTCAAGACCCATCGATTCATTACAAGGGCTTCAAGGTCAGCAGATAATCCCGCAGCGCTTCGATCTGTTCATCCGCGTCCTCATACATCTTCTGCCCCTCGGAATAGAAGAAGGACGGCATGTTGGTGCCGGGGTCGACCTTCTGCGGATCGGTGAGCCATTGGACGATCCAATCCGGCCGCAGGCGCTCGTGCGCCATCGCCAGATTGGGCGCCAGACTGGCGGCGCCGCGTTGGGGCATCGATTCGGCCGAGAGTACGTGGCAGGATTGGCACTTGAGCGTTTCAAAATTATCCCGTCCCTTGTGCACCGACTTGGGGTCCAGTTCGTCGGTGCGGACAAAGAGGAAGGGGGCATTCACGTCCGAGTTGGCCATGAAGTACTGGCTGATCATGGTGATTTCCGGTCCGGTCAGTCCGAAGGTCGGCATGCGGACTTTCACCCAGGGGCGGATCGGTGACGGATTCTTCAGGAAGGCAAAGAGCCAATCCGACTGCACCTTCGCGCCTTCCCCATTGAGAACCGGGGGCTGGAAGCCGCGGTCGGCGATATAGGCGCGAATATCGCCCCCTTTGGACTCGATTTCGTGACAGCCGGTGCAATTATAGTATTCGACCAACTTGCGCCCGGCTTCCTGCCGTGACAGTTTGTCGGTCAGGGGCTCGCGATATTGCTCAAAGACCCTCCGGGCGTCGAATGAACGCAGCAGCATCGCCATCCGGTGCGCGTCCTCGTCGCTCATGGCGAAGTCGGGCATACGCTGAATAACCTGCTTGGTTTCGTAGCGGCGCGAGTTGGTCATCTTCCCCAACGCCCATCCCTCCCACGTCTGGGGAATGTCGGTGGCGTCGCCGAAGAACAATTCGCTCACGTCCTTGGCGCCGAAGGCCGTGAGCGACACGGAGACTTTGTTTTCATTCTCCATGCCGGGGATCTGATGGCAGCCGAAGCAGCCATAGGTCCGCACCCAGTATTCACCCTGCTTGACCAGATAATCAGGCGAACGATCGACCGCAGGTTGCGCCACCGGCTGATAGGAATCCTCGCGCAACGTCAGGAGATAGGCCACAATGTCGGCCGCCTCCTGATCGGTCAGACGCAGCGACGGCATGCGGGTGTCGGGGTTATACGCTCGCGGGTTCTTCAGCCAGCCGAACAGCCAATCCGCGGACATCTTGCTCCCGATGCGTGACAAATTCGGGCCATGGTTGATCTCGGCGGCCTGTTCGGGGTGAACGGCGCCCGATCCCAGGCCGTCGATTTGATGGCAGCCCAGGCAACCGACGCTCTTGACCAATCCGGCGCCGTTGGCCGGGTCACCGGCGGGGTGGCTCTTGGGCCAGTCAGGCCCTGGCTTGTCTGCAGACACCGATCGCAGGTAGGAGACAATCGAGACCGCCTCAGAATCGGGGAGACGGAAATTCGGCATGCGCGTGTCGGGACGGAAATTCCGCGGATTCTTGATCCAGTCGTACATCCACGACGCCGTCACTTTGGTGGCAATCTTGTCCAGACGTGGCGCCACTTTGGGCAGATCGTTGTATCCCTCGATCTCATGGCAGCCGAAGCACCCCCAGCGCCGCAATTTCTTCTGCGCCGCCATCAGTTCCTCGGCATGGTCGAGACGCACGCGGTTCGCATGGCATTTCTGACACCCGCCCTCGACCATGTCGTGCGCCAGCATCGGATGCTCCCAGAATTTCCGGGGCCGGTGGGCATCCTCGACCGTCAGGGCCGGTCCCTGTCCGTCGTGGCAGGGTGTGCAACCGAACTGATCAGGGGGATGCTTCTTGAAGTAGTCGTCGCGGCGCGGATGCGTGGTGTAGGGCTGCGGCGCGTCGGCGAATTCCGGCTTATTGATCCCCAAATGGCAACTCTGGCAGCGGTCAACCCGGATAATGGGATTGCGAAACTCATCCTCTTCGTAATCGGAGAGAACAACCTGACGGACTTTGATCGTCCGCTTGCGGATCGCCGCCAGCCGCTCGTTGAGCCGTGTAATCTCTTGTGTCTTTCCCTGCAACAGGCCGGCGAGTGAATCGACCGGCCCCTCCAAGGCCTCGATCCGGTGCCGCACCGAATCACGCCCGGCCGCCATCATCCTGATGATCGGCAGGAGGGAATCCATCTGACCCTTGAGACGGTCCGTCGCGGTGGTCAGGTCAGCGATGTCAAGGCCGGCGTGCTTCGCTTCCGTGAGACGGTAAAATTTCTCATCGTAGATGCTCTTGGTGAACTGATACGTCCGGTTCACCTTGAACAGGGCCAACTCCCGATCCGACAATTCGCTCTGCGCGGCATGGTAGTCCGCGTTGCCGGCCAGGTCGTGTCGGGCTGCCGCCACTTCCTGTGTCAGCCCCGCCCGGGTCTGGCTCGGATCCAATGTCTTCTCAGTCTCCTCCAGCGCCGTCACCAGGGAATCGCGCCGGGCCGCGACCATCTGATATTCATATTGGTTGAAGCCCCGCTGCGCATCCTTCCAGTCGTGGCGGCGGACGATCACCTCATCGGCGACGGCCCACAGGGTGCCCAGGGCCAACAGCAGCGAACAGACAAAAAACACCACCCCATACGGCCGCTTCTCGACCGGAATGTCCATGCGCCGGGGCGACGGAAAGGCGGCGGAGTCGTGATCGGGCATGGAACTGGTGAAGCTACACGTTGAACCAGGGGGTGACCCAGACGTACTTGATGTTCAGTGTCCAGCGCAGGATCATCTTGATCGGCAGCGCCATCATCGTCAAGAACAAGAAGGAGACGATGGCATAGCGCACCAGACCCATCTTCTGCAGGGTCGGAATCGTTTTTTTCTTCCAGAAATAGAACAGTGGAACAAGGGAGTAATACCCTCCCACGACGATCATGCCGAAGAAGGCCGCGATCAGTTTCGAATGGATGCCGAACATCTCATGCAGGTTCACGTTCGTCAGCGCCACGACCTTGTGCGGATCCCAAGTCACCCACGGCCAGAAAAAGTACCACCCCGGACCGCGCAAGAACGTGCCGACGAAAATCAGCGACACCCACAGGATGGTGAAGCCAAACAGGTAGGTCGAAATGGCGAACTTGCGCTGCTTGAACGAATAATAGCCGCTGCCGGTCGGGTTGGTGTCAATGTAGGGGATCAACATCAGCCCGACGATGATCAAGCTGGGCAAGACGACTCCGGCAATCCAGGGATCGAAATACACCAGCATCTCCTGCAACCCGAGGAAATACCAGGGGGCCTTCGAGGGATTGGGCGTGCGATTCGGATTCGCCGGTTCCTCGAGCGGAGCGTTGATGAAAATCGACCAGATGGTGAAAATCACCATGATCGCGATGGCGCCCAGAAACTCGATCCGCACCAGATACGGCCAGACGTGCACTTTGTCCGGCACGGGGAGTTTGGCGGTTTCGGCAATGCTCTTGTCGTTGGCGAAGGCCTGACGCAATGCCCACGCAACATAGAACGCCACCAGGAACAACATGATGACGATGGGGATATTGTCCCCCTTGCTGACGATGGCCCAGAGTTGATGCATGAGCTAAGACCCGACACCGAATGTCAAGATGCCGCTTCTTGAAAGATGAAGAGGACAAACCCCGTATTGAGATTGCTTGAGCTCACTGACGCCCTCACCTCGCAGATCCCGGCAGCGGGGCCAGCCCTCTCCCTGAAAGGGAGAGGGGGATTTTTCCCCTCTCCCCTCTGGGGAGAGGGTAGGGTGAGGGGAGTGAATCGTCCAGGACATGGTCATGCTGTATTGCTCTTCAATGCATGGATCCGTGATCATTGGCTACAGCTTCCCCGTCGGTCCGGAAATTCCCCCGTCTTTACGGATACGCCAGAAGTGCACAATCATGAGCAGGCCGGCCGCGACCGGCAGAAAGACACAGTGCAGGACGTAGAACCGCAACAGGGCCGGTGGCCCGACCTGGGTTCCCCCCAACAGCAGGAAGCGGATGTCATTGTCGGGACGCATGCCGATCTGCGGCCCCAAGGGACCCTCATGACCCAGAAGGGGCGTGGCGCGCGCCATGTTCGTCCCGACCGTGACCGCCCACATGGCCAACTGGTCCCAGGGGAGCATATAGCCGGTGAAACTCAAGAGCAGGGTCAGAACCAAGAGAATCACGCCGATGACCCAGTTGAACTCACGCGGCGGCTTGTAGGAGCCGGTCATGAACACGCGCAGCATGTGCAGCCACACGGTGATCACCATCGCGTGCGCCGACCAGCGGTGCATGTTGCGGATGAACGCCCCAAACGGCACGTCGTTCATCAGATATTTCATGTCATAGTAGGCGTACTGGTCGGTGGGCCGGTAGTAGAACATCAGCACGACGCCGGTGACGGTCAGGACGAGAAAGATGAAGAACGAAATGCCCCCCATCCCCCAGGTGTAGCGCAGCTCGACCGCATGACGCGAGACCTTGGTCGGGTGCAGGTGCAGCCAGACGTTGGAGAGAACCTGCAGGTACCGGTTGCGCGGCGTATCCTTGTAGTCATGCCGGAAGACCGACTTCCAGATCGGCGATTTGGTGACCGTTTTTTTCAGATCGGCGATGGGCATGTCGGGTTAGTCCGTATCTGGAACTCTGTGCGCCGGCTCACACTTTGAGGTACGACTGGGGATTGTCCCAGCCGCCGCTCTCATACAGAAACTTGATCGACTTGTCGACGATGATCTGGCGATCCTCGGCCAGCGCGACTTTCAATCGCTCCAAGGCCCGCGGCGCCGGGCCCTCGAAGTTGATCCCGCTGCGGTAAAACCCGGAGCCGTGGCAGGGGCATTTGAATTTGTCTTCCTTTTCCAGCCAGCGCGGTGTGCATCCCAGATGGGTGCAGATGCCGGACAAAGCGTAGATGCGCCCCTCATCGCGAATGATCCAGACGCGAAAGTCGCGCATCCATTTGGTCGACACGGTACCCGGCAGATACTCCTCGGGGAATCCGGCTTTGAAGATCGGCGACGGCTCGAACAGAACACGGGGGAACATGAACCGGAGTGTCCCAACCAGCATGACCCCCAAGAACGAGAAGATCGACAGCCATCCCAGTTTTTCCAGAAATCCCCGCCGCGAGTACCGCCAGATATTTTGGTCGCCTTCGGCTTCGGTCGTGCGCCGCAGGCCATCGTCCTTCTTTTCCGGCTTGGGCGGGACATCCTTGATCGCCACATTGGCGCCGCGCTCCCGTGCCGGAGCGGCCTTGACCGCGGGACCGACCGGTCCGTCGGCCGCCTTCGGCTTGGGCGCCGGTTTGGCAGGCGTGCCCTCGGGCTCCGGGGAGCCGGCGATGTTGTCGGGAGTTTCGTCCGCCATTCTGCCTTATCGCGCCGATCTCACGGAGTCCTTCGCCTGTCCCCTACTCCCGGATTCTCGCGAGTACGACTTATCGCAAATCCGGACCAATTTGCGGCCTTATTGCCGACCGCAAGAACTTTCGATCATACCCCGACCGGCCGAGGTTGTCAAGCCGATTCCCGGAACAGGGGCGCTGAAGAATGCCGACCCCGAGTTGTTTGCGAACCCGATGGCATCCTGGCGTTTGGGCTGGCTGTAAGGTGCCGGAAATGGTATCATGGGGGTTCTTCCGGTGGCGTGACCCTGTCCGCAAGAGATAGGGCGCGTGATCGGCGCCGCGTCTCAGTGGCGACGCAAAAGGGAGAGGTGGCCGAGTCGGCTTAAGGCAGCTGCCTGCTAAGCAGTTAGTGGGGAAACCCGCTCCCGGGTTCGAATCCCGGCCTCTCCGTTTTTCCTGAGCGAATTTCGGCGGAGCCGAAATGAGTCGAAGGGTTACCCGATGACCAACGGACGCAAACCTTGGTTCGTTTATCTCGTTCGCTGTCGAGATGGCTCGATCTATGCAGGAATCACCGACGACATCAACGCGCGGATTAAGAAACACAACAGCGGCAAGGGCGCCACGTATACCGCTCAACGCCGTCCGGTGACGCTCCTGTTTTCCGAACCTCATCCCGATCAGAGTAGTGCTCGCCGTCGGGAGATTCAATTGAAGGGCTGGACAAGGGAAAAGAAGGAACAACTCATTGCGGGTTTCCCTCGACCTCACTCGGGATGAATCCCTCGGAGGAGTTCGGGATAGACGAATCACGGTCTCTCCACCATAAGAAAATGGCACACCAGCACCCGGCCCTACCGGACGTGTTGTATTGGTTGAGTGAAGAGAGGGTCTGCACCCAAAGTGGAATCTGAAGACTTCAGATGAAGAAACCGATCAGCGTCGACGCGTACATCGCCGCGGCACCCAGGGAAGTGCGGGGAAGACTGAATCAGGTTCGCTCAGCAATCAGGAAAGCAGCCCCCAAAGCGATGGAAAGAATAAGCTACGGGATGCCTTTCTACGAGTACGGGGGTTCGGGCTACAAGGGTCGATTGATTTACTTTGCCGCGTTCAAAGAACACATCGGCGTGTTCATACCACCGTCGCAGGGGGCGGTACCGCGTGAAATGGAGATGTATCGAACCGCCAAGTCTTCATTTCGTTTCCCGCTGAAAGAGCCGATCCCGCTGGGAGTGATCAGCAGAACGGTGAAGCAACTGGTAAGGCAAAGAGTCGCGGCAAACAGAATGAAGTCATGATCGTGTTGCGGACAAGTTAAGGGTCTTGGAAGCACGTTTCAGATCTGGATAACGACCTGTGAAGAGCAGAACAATACTGATCGCCATGGCGGTCGCGGCTTTCGAGGTAGCAGGGCTTTTTCTCTTCGGACGACCAGGCGGCCGTCCTGAGCGTCTACCGAAGGGTACTCCAGCCGAATTCAATCTCATCTTCAAGTATGACGGAAGCGTGCTGAATACCTTTGAGCATACCTATACCAAGGACATGGTGGGTGATCCCTCCATCACGATCAGGTTTGAACTTTCGCAGAGCGAACTGGCCCAAGTCTATCAGAAAATATATGACTTGGATCCATACGATGTCGGCCAACGGACGAGTGGGAATGGCGCGAGAATCCCCTGCTCGTACTTCTTCCTGAGAGTTCAGGTTGATTCAACCACGAAAGAAATGTCGTGGAGTGATTGCCGGGGATTGGTGAACGACACACTGCAGCAGTTGACCGAGTACATCATCTCAGTAATTGAGTCAAAAGAAGACTACAAGAGACTGCCGGCGCCAAGATTCTTTCGCTATTGATGATACCCGGAGGGATTTCCTGCCAAAGAGAAACTCAACATCGCCGATTCTGCTCTGGTTCCCGCGCATCTTTCGTGTGGACAAGACGAGGCCACTCAATTGTCAACGGAAATGCAACGCCATGAAAATGGTTCCCGGGCTTACGCTGATGGCGGCGGCAATCGAGGCATCCCGGCCTCTCCGTTCATCCCGAGCGAGTTCCGCCTCTGGCGGAACGAGTCGAGGGACTTATCCTGAACGATTCCCGAGATAAACGAATGCCCAACGCCCGCAATCCCTGGTATGTCTACCTTCTCCGCTGTTCTGACGGTTCCATCTACACCGGAATATCGAAAGACGTTGACACCCGGGTGAAGAAGCACAATGCCGGTGCCGGTGCCGTCTACACGGCCCAGCGGCGTCCTGTATCTCTGATATACCAAGAACGACACCGCAACCAGAGTTCGGCGATGGTGAGAGAACGGCAGATCAAGCGGCTGAGGAAGGCCCAGAAAGAAGTCCTCGCCTTGGGATCGCCCCGGCTGCATTCGCAATGAGAAGCCCGCACTCCGCGCAAGATT
>JACQFV010000197.1 GCA_016199865.1 Candidatus Zixiibacteriota bacterium
GTCGATGGACTTTGCCGTGTTCGGCGAGAGCACGGCAATACGCAAGGTGACGCAATTCGGCGCCCAGAGCAAAGTCGAGTATCCCAATGTCATTTTCGGCGGGCGAACGGATGATCTGACCGGTCATTTTCATCTGTCCGGCGCCATTCCCACCTCGATTCTTTACGATCCCAAAGGCCAGGAGAAGGCCCGCTGGATCGGATCGCTCTACATTGACGATCTGGCCAAGATCAAGTCTTACGTCTCATAATCAGGCATTTTGACTTCGACGTTCCCGTTGCGGCAACGGCGATGGGAATGTGTTATGTTCGACGGCGAGGCGTCGCACTGAGATGCCGCGCCCGGCGGCATCAGCCGCCGGAAAACGGCATCCGCAGTGAAAACCGTTGTTGCACCCAGTACCAGGCCGTTCCCAACAGCCAGATATAAACGGGAAGCAGAAAGCGGCTCTCGCTATAGAAGGGGAATAGCACAATTGTCGTATAAAGGGCGAATCCGACGATCACATCGGACAAATCCGAGCGCCGGCGCCGCAGGGCAATCAACCCTTTCCATGAGATGATCAGAAAGGCGCACTGCAGGAGGATGCCGGCGAAAAACAGCACCGGCTGGCCGAAGATCCAACCTTTGCTGCCCGGCAGATAACTCCAGACGAACACCGTCTTGATCAGGCACCGACCGACGAAGCCGAACGGATCGCGCTCAATGTTCTTCCACGCATAGGCCAGATAGCGCTCGTTCGCCTGCCAGTCGGTCTCGAGATCATCGCCGACAATCTCCCGGTAAATCGGCAGCGTATGTGTGTACCCGGCGGACCGCAGGAGCACCGGCCAGAACAGTTCCGAGTCGGTCATGTAATAGATCGAACCGTGATGGGCCGCCATGGGGACGAATCGGTCGAACACAACAAGATTGCGGATCGTCCATGGTGCCACCGTGATAAGACCGACGCCCGCCAGAACAGCCGCCCGACGCCACGACAAACGGCGCCGCCAGATCAGAAAGAACCCCAGGAAGGCGGCCGCCAGCAGATTCACCGGACGTACATAGGCCGACAGCCCAAACGCCAGTCCCGAACCTACGAGCGCCGCCCCATCTCCCCTGACAAGGTGACGCTGCAGGAGCCACAGGGCCAAAGACGTGAGCGCCATGAACAGCGGCTCTGTTGCCAGGAGCATCGCCAGGCCGTGCAGTGGCCAGACGAGCGTCAACAGGACAAGCAAGCCGGCAGTCGCCGACGCTGACAGATATGGTGCGAACGCGCGGGTGGTAAACCAGAATGAGAGAAAAAGTAGGGCGGCCTGCACCGGATAGACCCACGAGATCCCACCGGTGGACCACAAGAATGCGGCGAGAAAGGCGGGATATCCGGGCGCACGGCCGCACGAGGCATGGACACCGTCGAAGGTAAACGTCCCTGTTGCCAACAGGTGGCGGGCGTACGTCAGATATTGCTCGCCATCGTAGCCGATGGCCGGCGTTCGCAGCAAATAGCCGGCCGCCAGAATGATGGCACCGGCACACAGCGCCACGCGTGTCCAACGCGCATCACGTGGCGGCGTTCCGCCCTCCCGATCCGCTGCGTCGATCATGTATTGTGATCGCGATCCCGATCCGATTCGGGCGGCAGACGACCGATGTTGTAAAGCATGCCCATGAATGCGGTCGTGGTCATGCCCGCAATCGAGTAAAATAGGTGGCCCTCGTACAGATACCTCGTGACAATCACAAAGACGGCTCCCCAAATACCAACCTGCCATTTGGCCTCGTCCGGATCACGGCTCTCCATGATCCCCCGTCCCAGCCACAGGGCACGTCCCAAAAGAAGCGCCAGGGCGACCGAGCCGATGATTCCGCATTCCGCCAGGTATTGGAGAAGTGCGTTGTGGATACCCAGCCCTGCAACTTTGGGTTCGAGCGGATCGAAGCGGACGTCGGGCAGATAGTGCAAAAGCGAGAGTGTCTGGGCGGGTCCCACGCCGATGAACGGATGCTGAAGGAAGACGCGCACAGCGGAAGCCCACAGCAGGCGGCGGGCCGTCAGAGTGTAGGCTTCGTTTCCGGATTGTGAACTGTAGCGTTGCAGCACAAGCTGGATTTCCGGTCCGGCAACAAACAGCGCCAGGGTGGCAGCGGCGATCAATCCCATGGAGAACCCGGCCAGTCGCCGCCGCATTACCGGCTTCCCGTGACGACGCCCCCAGCGATAGGCAAAAATGGTGACGAACACCACACCGCTGATCAGTTGAACCATCGCGCCGCGGCTCTGGTTGGCGATTTGGGCGGCGATGAACAGGAAAACCAACCCGGCGCACAAACGCCGCCTGGAGGCGCGTTGTTCAAACAGATAAAAGCCGGTTGTGATCGGGGCGGCCAGGGCGAGGAATCCCGAAAACAACACGTGGGGGGCACCAAAGGCGCGCACCAAACCCCGGGCCTGGAGAAACGTCACGATGTTCGGGACCGAAAAAACCACACATGCCGCCAGAAAGACTATGATGCTTCTCTTGATGGTTGGGCGATCCGCCAGACCAACGACAGCAACAAACAGAGAAAACATCTGGACGTGACGGAGCCAGCTCTTGATGCCCATCGCATAGTCGACACTATTGATCAAGGAGAGCGCGTACACTGCCATCCAGACCAGGATGAGCCGATTGAGCGGCGTGGGTTCGATGATTCTGCCGCCGGTGGCCAATTGCCCTGCCACGTAGCCGATGACCAGCACGATCAGAAACAGATCGGCGGGGAAGACGCCGGGAATCCCGAAGATCGGCTCGCGGTAGAACCACGATATGATCAACAAAAGAACGCCGCTTCGGGGCCACAGGAAGGTGACGGCCAACGCGCCCGCGGCCAGAGGCAAAAGCGCCCACCCCGCACCGAAGTACAGGGCCATGAGCGCGCAGAGAATCTGAAGACCCGAGCCGATGATCCAAAGGTACAGCATGCCTGCCGATCCGGCGACCTGACTGCGACATGGGTGGGGGCCGCTACCCAACGCTGCCGACAGCGAATTCCCTGTTTTGTCTCAAGGACGCCGTCCCCGGACCAAAATAAGGGACATCCGCAGATTCCGCCACCCGCACCTCCAGCCGGCAGGTGGGTAAGGGATGTCCATGCCGCGACATCGATGAATTTCCTCCACCCGGGCGGGGAAAGAATCTTATCATCCCACGTTGGCAGAGGCTGCCCGATGGGTCCGGCCGAGACCCGCGACCGTTCGAAGCCCAACGCGACACGCCAACGGGCAGCCGAAAAGTTGACGAAGGGGTTTCAACGATGGTGCGACTGATCCGTCATTCACGGTGCGGGCCGACGCGCGGCCTGCCCACCCACTTCATCGGTCGGGCATGCATCCGTCGTACTGCCTTGCTCGTTGTGTTGATCGGAAGTCTTTGGGCGGCGCAACCGGAGCATTGTAACGCTGCCCACAGTATGAACTCCGACGTCGCCGACGACCAATGGCAGCCCGATTCGGCCCAGTGGCATTGGGGACGTGACCGCCAGATCGATCTGATCGACACCAAAGTCGACGTCCGGCTCGATCCCGCCGTCGTGCGGGTTGCTGGGACGGTAACGCTCACCTTCGCGCCGATTCTGCCGGACCTGCGCACTGTCCATCTGGATGCTGAGCGCCTGACGATCACTCAGGTCCGCGATCACGCCGGACGCCCCATACCCTTCACGATGACCGACGCCGGATTTGACGTCGAATTTGCCTCGCCGCCCTCAACGGCGGACACGACGTCGATCCAGATCGACTATCAGGGCGAGCCGATGATGGGGCTGTATTTCATCCCCTCGGTGCCGCAAAACCCCGACAAGTCGCCGATGATCTGGTCGCAGGGCGAATCGGAGGAGAATCGCTTCTGGTTTCCCGGATACGATTACCCAAACGACAAGGCGACGGCGGCCGTCAACGTCACGACGCCCCGCCCCAACGTTGCCGTGGCCAACGGCCGCATGGTCGGGCTGAACGACAATCCCGATGGCACACGCACGTTTCACTGGGTCGAGTCAGTGCCGATCTCGACCTATCTCATCGCCGTGGCGGTGGGAGCGTTTGATTCGCTGGTGGAAAAAACCTCCGATGGCCTGCCGGTAATCTATTACTGCCGCGCGGGTGAAGGCGAGACACTCAAGCGCTCGATGGGCGAAACGCCGGGCATGATCGAGTTCTTCTCGCGCCAGATCGGTGTTCCCTTTCCGTTTGAGAAATACGCCCAGGTGCTCGTCACCGATTTCATCTACGGCGGGATGGAAAACGCCTCGATGACGATCGAAAGCGAGCGGGCATTGTATTCCGTCCGGGCGGCGGACTTCTACCGAGATCGGGAGAATTCGCTGATCGCGCACGAACTGGCGCACCAGTGGTTTGGTGATTTGCTGACCTGCAATGATTGGGCGCAGGCCTGGCTCAACGAGGGATTCGCCACGTACTTTGACGATCTGTGGCTGGAGCATCGCTGGGGGCATGATCGCTTCCTGTTGAGCATGGTCGGCACTCATCAAGGAGGACTTTCGGCCGCCAAGGGAACCCGTCGCTCGACCGTCCATCACCGCTACGTGCATCCCGACGATCTGTTCAGCGGGTACGCCTATTCGCGCGGCGCTTCGGTGCTGCATATGATTCGCGGCCGGTTGGGCGATTCGCTCTGGTGGGCGGCGGTGCATCGGTATGTTGCCGACAACCGCGCCAAGACCGTCGAAACCGATGATCTGAAGCGGGCGGTAGAGGCGGTCAGCGGCCGGGATTTCGACGGGTTCTTCGATCAATGGATCGGACATGGCGGGCATCCGGAATTGAAGATTGAAACGTCATACGATACGGACACGCGACTTTTGCGTGTGGACGTCAAGCAGACGCAGAAGGTCGACGCTGTGACCCCCGTGTTCCAGTTTCCGTTGGAGATTGAATGGGTGAACGGCACGCAGCGCGGCCATGAGACGTTGACCATCGATAAGACCGAGAATTCGGTTTACGTTCCGCTCTCGGAAAAGCCGCAGTACGTCCTCATCGATCCGGAGGGGTGGCTTCTGGCCGACGTCGATTACAGTCCCTCGATCTCGGCGCTCCTGGCACAGGCGACGGATTCGGTGCACGTCCTGGCGCGCCTGCGGGCCGTGCAGGCGCTGGCCAAAAAGGACAAGTCATCGGAGATACTGGCGGCATTGACGGCGGTCCTGCGTCACGATCCGTTCCCCTCAATCCGTCAGGCGGCGGCCGACGCCCTGGCCGATTTGGGCGGCCCTGACGCCCGCGACTCACTGTCCGTCGGATTGGACGATCCCGACGTGAACACGACGAATCGTGTGATTTACGCTCTGGGCAGGTTTGACGGCGACAGCACGGCGTTCAACCGATTGCAGACGTTTGCGCGTGCGACCCAGTCCGACGAATTGCGCGGGTCGGCGATCGACGCCGCCTCGATGATCGATCCGGATCGCGCCCTGCCGGCGGCGCGCGTGGCCGTAGCCGGACACACGGAGAAGTACACGGTCGAGACCGACGCCTTTACGGCGTTGCGGCGCAGCAAGGATCCGCTGTTGATCGATCTGGGACTGACGTATGCCAGAAAGGGGCATCCGACGGCAGTGCGCAGCGCCGCCGTCGGGCTGGTCGGGGCCCTGGCGAAGTATGAAAAGGACGACAAGAAGCGCGACAAGGCCAGCCGCGCGCTGGAAGTCTATCTCGACGATCGCAACATGAACTTCCGTCGGCCGCTCATGAACGCCATCGGCGCCTTGGGACGCACAGAGGCCATTCCCCTCCTGGAACGGGTGCAGCGGCAAAGCCCGCAGCATGCCGAACAGAATTCGGCAAAGGACGCCATCGCCGCCATCCGTGAGCGCAAGCCCGAGGACAAGCCCAACACCGTGGCGCGGCAGATCGACGAAGAAACCCAGGCGCGCAAGAAACTCGAGGAACGCTTGGACGATCTGGAAAAGAAGATTGAGGCCATCTCCAAGTCGCCCGCGGCCGCGAAGGACTCGACCGGGACGCCGCCCAAACCTCGACACTGAGACGAATCGTCTTGAGACTCAGACTTATGGAGTACCATAATTCTTGGAACTGTGCACGCCATCCGCCCTCGGGTGGTGGACGGAGCGCCACGCGGGGGCGCGTGGCGCGCACGCTGAAACTGGTCTGACTCTTCGGAGAAGCCCCCTGAATCGCACTGAGATGCGTAATATCCCGACCGTGGCCATCGTCGGTCACAAGAATTCGGGGAAAACGACGCTCACGGAAGGGCTTATCGGGGCCTTCGTCGCCTCCGGTATGCGGGTGGCGGCGGTCAAGCACACCTCGGATGAAGTCGGCTTCGACAAGCCGCGCACCGATTCGGACCGCCTCAGGAAGGCCGGGGCGATGGCCCTGGGGATGGTCGCCAAGTCCGAAATCGGCTTCTACCTGACGCACACGCCCCAGACGTCGGAGTCATGGATCGAAGCGACCTTCGCGGCCCTGCCGGAGCCGCCCCACCTGATCGTCTATGAGGGATACCGCGGCGGGCCGCATCCCAAAGTGGAGTGCATCCTCAAGCCGGAGATCACCACGCCGTCATTCACGGCGGCCGAGGGATTGATCGCGGTTGTCTCCGATCATGCGATCTTAGCCGACGTTCCCGTGCTGCCCTACGAACCGTTGGAGCCGATCATGGCGGCCATTCGCGCCAGTTTTTCGCGGCGGGATTGGCCAACGGCGCAGGTGAAGTTGCATTGAGGCTAGGCCATCCGAAGTGTTGAGTGCGATCTTCACTCAACTGTCATGCTGAGCCCCTTCCCGCCTCCGGCGGGTCGGGGCGAAGCATCTCTATATGTCGCCGGAGCGCCGCTCTATGTCATAGAAATCCTTCGCCCCGCCGGAGAGCGGCCGGGACTCAGGATGACATCGTGACCCCTGCCGCGGTCATCATGTTCGCGCAATGAGAATGCAAGACGGCCGGGCGATGACGCCCGGCCGCTTGGGAGACACCTCGTGGAACTTGACTGCTACCGATGGAACTGCAGGGCGCTGACTTTCATGCCGATGCAGATTCCCTGCACGTTGCCGTCCGCGATGGCGGCGCGGTAGTGGATGCCGGCGTAGAGGCGTGAAATCTGCGCCTCCTGCGCGGCGTCAAAAAAGTCGCTAAATGACCGCGAATTGAGACCGTCGGCGTCGTGGGTGTGATCGACGAAGGGAAAATGTCCCAACATGTCGGTCAAGACCTGTGCCGAGGCGGCGGATTGCACCGAATGTCCCGACGTGTATTCGGGGAAGGGCGGTGTCGCGATCACGGGGCTGAAGTTGGGATCGATAAGCAGGCGGACGCAGGTGATCGGCCGGACCAGGTTGTAGATATACTTGGCGCGCCAGCAGGAAATAAAGGCATCCGCCTCGGCGATTCCCAGCCGGGCATACGCTTCGGCGGCGACGTCGAGCTTGTACTGGTTGCTGTCGACGAGTTGGCTCAGGATGGCGACCCAATGTCCCGGCGGAGTGGGGGTGACGCCGGGATTGTCGGCCCAAAAAAGGGCGATGGCGTTTTGGTCGGCGGTCAGACTCTTGACCGTCGTGTACACCTCCACGGCCTGCTGGAAGAAGGGCGACTGGTGATTTTCGTCGTAGGGCGGCGGCGGCGGCGGTGCGCATTCACCGCTGTTGGAGAGCACAAACGGGCGCAGCTCGCCCCAGCAGGGCTGCAAAGGCGGTCCGAATGCCGGCGGCGTGGGCGCCCATCTGCCGGGGCCGGTCGGCGGCGTGAAGGGACAATTGTTCAATGTCACATAGCCATCGCTGAACGCCCAGGCATAGACCGCCGTTCCTACAGCGGCGCCGTACGCGGCGGAGCGATCGAACACGGTCTGCCCCGCCTGTGGCTTGAATTGATCTATGAAACTCTGTTCCAAGGCGTCAATCGTCGCGCGGTTCTCCACCGAGGCCTCAGCGAAGAGATCGCGGGCAATCGTCGCCAAGGCGGTGTTGGCGACCGAGGGCCAGTGATAGGCGGCGTTCGAGGGCGCCGGGAGCCCGCCCAAACTGTTGAGTTGGCCCATGAGAGAGCGATGCGTCGCTTCCATGCCGGGGACGACCGACTCGTACAAGGCCACGCCGCAATACCCGTATGCCCGCGACGCCACCGGCGGACTGATTTTTTCGCTCTTCACGATCGTATTGAACAGTTTGAACCAGGCGCTGGCGACTTCGCCGGAGTACTGCGCCACTTCGTTGCGTCGAGTCGACGATTCCTCGTTGTTGCTGCATCCTCCGTGGAAGGCCAGTCCCACGGCGATCACGGCCGCTAGTGCCAGACGCAGCCGATTTTTCTTTGTCATTCCCTGACCCTCCTCCGAGTTTGAGAATTCATCCTTTCGTCCAGTCTCAAGATCGCTCACACAATTCCTTTGGCCGTGACGATCATCAACGCCCGGGCCCACGCACACCGAACACCGGCGGCAAACCGCTGGGAACATGGGTCGGGACCATCAATAGCGAAGGATCAATCGCTGTTCCGGGATCCGTCAGCGATTTCATGAATTCCACGATGGCGTCCATCTCGTCATTGGAGAGTCCCAACGTATCGCGCAACAGGGGGTTCAGCTTGGTATCGTCCACCGCGGGGTGGCGGGGATGGGCGCCGTCGTTGTAGAACCGCACGACGTCCTTCAAGGTGCCGAAGACGCCGTCGTGCATGTAGGGAGGCGTCAATTCGACGTTGCGCAACGTGGGGACCCGGAAGGCGTACCGATCCGCCGGATCCTTGGTTTTTTCCTCACGGCCAGCATCGTCACCGGGTATGACGTCCTTCCCCGTTCCCTCCTGTGGAACGCCCTGCACGATGAATTCAAAACTGCTGAACATGGGACCAGTGTGACAGACTGCGCATTTTGCCTTGGTGAAAAACAGCTCCAGCCCTTTCTTCTGAACCGCGTTGAGGGTGTTGTCGTCCCCCTTCACGTACCGGTCATAGGGAGAATTGTTGCTGACCAGTTCGCGTTCGAAAGCGGCGATGGCCCGCGCGTAGGTGGAGGAATCGATTATGTTGGCGCGCTGGCCCAGATCGACCTCTTTGGCCTCGGCAGGAAAAGCGATCCGAAATCTCTGGACATATTCTGGAATGCCGCGCAAACGGTTCAGCACGCTGTCCAACGCCACGGCCGTGGCCTGCGCATTGTCGCCGGGATAGGCATCCCCGCGCATTTCGACGCGGGACGTGATCGGCTTGGTGGCCTGAACCTCGAGACTCTTCACCCGA
>JACQFV010000198.1 GCA_016199865.1 Candidatus Zixiibacteriota bacterium
CTTGGTCGCCTGCATGCGCAAATTGCTGGTCATTCTCAACGCCATGGTACGCAACCGGACACCCTGGAGGCTTCAAACCAACTGACTGAGACGATCACCAAGACAGTTGCTCCCCTCCGGGGCGAGGGGAATAACTGCCCCCTCTCCCTGTTAGGGAGAGGGTTGGGGTGAGGGTCTTCGACGGGGGATGAGGAGGATCGGTCAGGCACAAAGCAGATTCCCATGTTGACAGAAACTGTTATATTCCCTCGGGCAGAGGAGGTCTCATGAAACGTACCGCGTTCGGTTTTCTACTCGCTTCAGCACTGGGCGTGATCGCCGTGGCGCTCCTGATGGTCGCCGGATCATCGGCGGCGCCGAAGAACACCCCGAAAGTCCAAGCCACAACCCCTTCGACAGCGGCGGTCAAGCCCCCGGCATCGACCGGTTCAAACTCCGGGAGTGATGCTGTCGCACCGGGCAAATCGGCAGCTTCCGCGCCGGAAAACACCGCTCCCGCAGCCCCCGCCCCCGTTACCGCTGGCGCGATGTCCAACTACGTCATCGACTGGTATTCGGTGAATGGCGGTGGGGCCATCGATGCCTCATCGGCCAGTTACAAGATGGGAATGTCGGTTGGCCAATCGGCGGCGGGTGAAGCGACCTCCGCGTCGTACAAAATGGGAATCGGTTTCTGGTATGGCGCGGGTTGCACATGCACCTGCCATGCCGACCCGAAATGCGACGGTGTTACGGACATTCTCGACGTGACATTGGTCATCGGCGTCGCCTTCCGAGGTGCAGCCGAACAGGATGATCCGGGATGCCCGTACGCGCGTGAGAATGTCGATTGCAACACGGCCGTCGACGTTCTTGACGTGGTCCACATGATCAAGGTGGCCTTCCAAGGCGCGAATGCCTGCACGGAGTTCTGTAAGCCGTGCGGTGTGCCGCGGCCGGGGTGTTAGAAAATTCGGAGCGCTTCCCCGGAGGGAGCAAATGCTTTGTGCACGCCGCCCGCCCTCGGGTGGCGTTGCGTCACGCGAAGGCGCGTGACGCGCACGTCTCGGTTCTGTTAATCGCGCGTCGTCAGTCCGTCAGGGGTACTTTGTCCAGAAATCGTTGCGGGCCGTCTCCTTCGCAGGGGACGGCCCGGGTTGTTTGGTTGGGCGCCGAGGCGCTTAGAGAGGGCAATACGCTCCGGGTAGGTGGCCCGGAGGATTGGTCACGACGGCGCCGCCTCACCATGCCGGGGGTTGAGGCCCGGCATCGACACCGTCGCATCCGGGGCCATAGAACACAAGATTTCGGCTCTTGTTCCCGCGTCCGATCGGTCGGCAGCAGCGCAAGACCGGCTAACCGAATAGATCCTGTCAGCCAAACTGAATTCGATGTGGAGGCCAGGCGTCCCCGCCTGGCCCTTCTACTACGCCGGGCGAGGACGCCCGGCGTCCACAGTTTTGTGAGTCTTTATGTCAAGCGGGCCGTCGGTAGCGCAGGCATTCTTGCTTGTGATCCTTTTTCGTTTGTAGGGTGGGCTCGGCCCATCTTTCTAGACTCCGTCGCGTCGATGGTGGGCTGAGCCCACCCTACAAATCTCGCACAGGCAGGAATGCCTGTGCCACCTAGAAATTCACTCCCAAACCCGGACGAGCGATGCTAGCGCGAACGCCTACCGGCAGGGGTGCTGGCAGGGGTCACAGACGGCCGCCGTGCCGCCGCGGAAGGCCTGGGTGACAACCAGGACGACGTCGAGAACATCGACCACACAATCGCAATTGAAGTCGTCCCGGCTCTTGTGCGGACAGGTCGCATCGGCAACGGCCAATCCGCCGCGAAAGGCCTCATTGACGACGCCGACGACGTCGAGAACGTCCGTCACGCCGTCGCAGGTCGGGTCGGCATGGCAATGGCAGTCACAAGTGGAATTGGCGGGCACGATTTCGGCGGAGTGGGCGGAATAATGCCCGGCGCCGTCATCGGACATCCCCAGATAGACAACGTTGGTTATTCCGTCCCACGTGGAATCGACAAACACCGTGTCGGCCACGCCGACATTGCCCAGATTCCCGACGGGATTATCCATTCGCCGGAAGATGCCGTTGTTGGTCGCAGTCCGACGGTAGATGTGCAGACCGGCTCCGACTACGGCATTCCATGAGAGCCGAATCCGATTGGTCCCGACAATTCGGGCTACCAATCCGGAAGGCATGGCCGGCGACGCTCCTGCCGCGAGGATTACATCCTCCTGCTGAAAGCCATTCGCCGGGATCGGGCCGGCCAGGTGGTACGACTGGCCGTTGGCGGAGTTGACAAACAGGAAATCGTAGGGATTTCCGGCGGCCTCGGTCGTGTAATTCTGAAAGTCGTCGTACCAGTTGGCGCCGTCGTACCCCGCCCCGATGTTGGATTCGATCCGGATTTCGTCGTCCGTGCCGTCCAAAAAGCCGACCCAGGACAACTGGCCCGCCGGTGGGCTGGTCAGATCGGCATTCTTGACCGTGCCGAAGATGTTCCCCTGCCCCAACGCCGGCGTCGGCCCGAACGACGCCCAGAGAAGGCATAGCCCGACCCAAAGCCAGACCATTCGAGCGCTGTGCGGAATTCGACTCACACGGGGCTCCACCTATGGTGTACGCAGAAACGTCCTCACATGTAGTATGTCGAATGTCGGGCGCAGACCCCTTAACCCACCCGCCCAAGGCAAGTTCGGGCTAATCCAGGAACAAATACTGTTTCCAGCGGTGGTCACCCAGGCCGATAAAACGTTGGATGAAGGTGATGTGGCTGGGACGCCGGGGTAACCGGCGCAACGGCATGTCGGCTTCGTCCGGGGTGCGGTGCCCCTTCTTGTTGTTGCAATGCACGCAGGCAGACACGAGGTTCTCCCATGAGTCATCGCCGCCCCGGTTCTTGGGGATGACATGATCCACAGTCATGGCCGTGCGCGACTGCCCGCAGTACTGGCAACGGTGGCCGTCGCGCTTGATGATGTTGCGACGGGTCAGCAGGACCCGCTTTTGGGGCCGCGCCACGTAGAGTCCGAGCCGGACCACGGATGGCACTGGGAAGCTCTGCCGCGCCGTCCGCACCATCCGTCCATCGAGGCGCTCGATGATCTCGGCCTTCCCCAAGAACACGAGCACAACCGCCCGCTTGGCCGTGCAGACCGACAACGGCTCATAATTCTGGTTAAGAACCAAGACTGGTCTGGTTAGACCAGCCAAACCCGCTTCGGTATATACCGTCATCGCCTCAGTCCCTGACTCATTCCGAATGTAAAATTATCGCCCGAAGTGCCTGATGGTCAAGGGGCTGTACGCGAACAATCGGCTTCAATCTCAGTCCTGGCCACCTCGACACGGTAGATGTCAAATTCCCCCGACCGCGTCAGACGAAATTCTCCGCAACTTGGCCATGAGCCGGTCTCGTCTAATGGGTGGCCCCATCACGGCGCCGTCGGGAAAGATCAGGACCGGGATACGGTCTCGGTATTGGCCATACAGCGCCGAATCGGTCAGAATGTTGATCGTTTGTACGTCCAGTGGCTGATGGTCGGAGAGCTCGTCCAGAAGTGCCAATACCTGTTCGCAGAGCGGGCAATCGGGCTTCGTGTAAAATTTTATGGCAAAAGCCGGGCGCACGGGTGGGAACATCTGGCTGGCTCGTGGGTAATCATCATGTGTCAGGTCGACGGGGCGGTTCGAACGTCACAAATGTAGTTGATTTTGGATCGTATGGCATGTGAATTACGGCGTCTTGACGTCCGCCGGCCCGGCGACATCGGACCGGCTTCAATGCAAAGGATCACCCGACGTCTCCGACCCAGGGACTGGGCCGTGGGACGCAACCATAGACGGAGAAGAGGATGACAGTATCGACTGTTTCGGAACGGCCCAAAAGGACCGCGAAAACAACCCGCTCCGAGCCGAAGATCGGCCCCCTCTCGGCCGATGATCTTCTGGCCGCGGCGCGGCTCATGTATGTCACTGTGGACGACGCGCGGGTCCATGCCGGGCTGCCGGCGCTGGAGATGAAGCTCAAGGCGACCCCGCCTTTGATGCAGCACATCTTCGACCAGGAGCCGGAGTTATCCTGGGGGGCGTATGACGGCGACAAGTTGGTCGGCTTCGCCACCTCGCACATGCGAGATCGACAGTGGCATGTCGCCTATCTCTTTGTCGACCCGGCGTACCAGAATAAGGGTTTGGGGACGGCTCTCTTGCGCACCGGGCTGGCTGAGGCAGAGAAGCGCGAGGCCTACATCACCTCCCAATGCACCTTCACCTATAATCCGAAGGCGATCGCGCTCTACACGCGGCTGGGGATGTTCCCACGCAAGAATCTCATCCTGATGGAGGGCCCCCCCTGCAAGGAGATGAAGTGCCCGCCCCCGCCGGAGGGAATTGTGCCCCGCATGATCGATTCCACCGCCCTCTTGACGGACCTGAACGCGATGGACCGCGAGATCCGCGGCATCAATCGGACCGTCGATCACTGCTACTGGCTGGCCGATGACAGCCACACCGGGTATGTCTTCGCGGCGGGCAACAGTCTGGTCGGTTATGCCTATATCTCCAAGCAGGGGTTCATCGCCCCGGTCCTGACGACACGCGACACCTACTTGCCGGACATCATCGCCCACTGCCTGAATCTGTTGGCCAAGGAGTGCGACGCCACTCCCAAACTTTGGTTGAACGGCAAGAACTTCACATCGCTGCAGTTGCTTTTAAACCACCAGTTTCGGATCAAAGAGATCGCGCTCTTGATGACCAACCGCATGTTCTGCGACATGCGGCGGTATTTGCCCTCCTCTCTGGCCGTGTTTTAGGCGGCCATGCAGGCGAATCCAACGTGGGTGCGTGCAGAGCACGCACCCTACCAAACGCTGGTACACAATCGGCCGGCATAAACAAACACCCCGCCCCATCCGGATGGACAGGGCGGGGCAACCCCCTTCTCGCGTTGAGTCCCCCACCCGTCCTGGATGAGAGACCCCGATGTCGTCACGTTGTAGCGCTTCCTGCAAACAGGCCTGGCAGCGTGTTTGGTCCTCCCGCGCGGCAGTTGGGGGTTCTTCCCACAACCCTGATCCGCACTCCAGTTACCTACTACGGAGCGCTTTATTCCCCGGTTCCATGAGATTTTCGCTTGGGGTCACTCCGGACTGTCTTCCAATGGCTTGAGCCGTTTGACGGCCCGGCGGTGCCACCAGAAAATGGGAACGACGACAATGGCCGACACCAGCGATTCCAGTAGCTCCCAAAGACCCGTTCGTCTCTGCCCTTCGACGGCGACCACACGGTGTTCCTCCCACGACTGATGCAGTTGTTCATCCGAGACGTTCGCCCAGGTCAACGTGTCCGTGACATTCACCGGTGCGGGACGCGCCTTTGGGCCCTCCGGAGAAGCCGATCGCTTGTAGGCCTCAAACGACTCGACCTGTTCCCACTCGTACGGGTTCATGGAGAGTTTGGGAAAAGCCAGGCGCAAAATCCCATGCCCGACCGAGATCAAGGCGAAGAGCAGGATGATGATCGCCACCAGACTGATGATGTGAAAGTAGGCCGCCCGCCAGTCGAACTTGGTTCTCATGATGCCTCCGGAGTTCAGGGTTGCCCCAAAATCGCGCGACCCAAACGTGCCGTCAATATCTATCTTGCAGATTCTTTTCAGCTGCCGAGAATTGTGACAAAATCCGTATCGTGGCCGAAGTTTTGACACTCCCGGCGTAGACAGAACCGATCTGTAATCGTAACAATAATAGTGTTGATTAACAGCCAATGACGGTCAAGAGGACAACGATGCACACGGAACAGAACACTGATATACCGCGACCGATGAGTGAGTCAGCTGCACCCCGGACTACTCGCCGCCGTTCGTGGACCCGCCGGGATCCCGGCACACGGATCGACTGGCGTTTCTGGTCGCAAACATTTTGGGCGGCAATCACCATCTGGATCGGCTGGGAGTTCTGGCGTTTTGTCCATCATTTCGAAACCGCGGCGGCGGGAAATGCGGCTGGCCGCCCGCCGGGCGCCGAGTCATTTCTGCCGATTTCTGGTCTCATGGGCCTGCGCAACTGGATCGCCTCCGGTGTCCTCAATCACATCCATCCGGCCGCGACGATTGTCCTGGGATTGGCTCTCTTGTCCTCCGTGCTGCTCAAGAAGTCATTTTGCGGCTGGGTCTGCCCGATTGGTTTCCTCTCGGAAGCAGTTGGGACGGCCGGACGGAAGGTCCACCGTTGGAAAGGTCTACTCCCCCGTTCGCTTGATCGCACGCTGCGGTCGATCAAATACCTGCTCCTGGCCTTCTTCGTCTGGGCGATCTGGTTTGCGATGCCGGCGCGCGAGTTGGCCCTGTTCATCGAGTCGCCCTACAATCGGGTCGCCGACATCAAAATGCTCCACTTTTTCACCCGGGCTGACTCGACGACAATTTGGATTCTTCTGTCCTTGGTGGCGTTGGGGTTCGTCGTCAGCGGATTCTGGTGTCGATTCCTCTGCCCCTATGGCGCCCTTACCGGGCTGGTGAGTTTTCTCGCCCCCTGGAAGATCACCCGTCGCGCTGCGTCCTGCATCGATTGCGACAAATGCAACCGTGCCTGCCCCGCCCACATTCCCGTGGCGCAGCTGTACCGTGTCCGGTCGGATGAATGCAATGGCTGCCTCGCCTGTGTCGCGGTCTGTCCCAGCGCCGAGGCGCTGGAACTGTCGTTGCCGCGCTCACGGGCGCGCCTGACGGCCCGATCCATGATGATCGCGGTCACGGCGCTCTTCGTCATCGGCATCGGCCTGGCGATGACCACCGGCCATTGGCAGAACAACATCACGACGGACGAGTACACCCGGCGCATCCACGAGATCGACAACCCGAAGTACTCCCACAATCGCGGCCAGGTACCGGTCTATACCCCCAGCGATTGAGTGACCGAATTGCGGCTTTCGCTCAAGGGCCAACCCTGGCGGTGGCTCCTGGGCACATAGGCCCGCCCCTACGAATGCCATCGAACTTGTTTGTAGGGGGCGGCCCCATGTGGCCGCCCGCCATTCACGCGGCGATTTCGTCTGCCACCCGCCGGGCCATCTTCACACAATCATTCAATCCGACACCATAATAGGCGTTGCCGACGAAGTGCAGGCCACCATGCCGCGCGGCCAGTTCTTCGATCCGTTGTCGGCGTTCCCGGTGGCCGAGCGTGTACTGGGGGATGCCTCGTTCCCAGCGATAGACACGCATAAAGGCCGGATTAGCATTGAGCCCGATCAAAGGGCCGATTTCACGCCGGATCGTCTGCCACAGTTCATCGTCGCTTAAGCCCAGCGCCTCCGGATCGCCGGCGCCGCCAAGCATGGTGCGGAATTGGACATGACCTGTCGGCGCGCGATCGCCGAATATCGACGAGTTCCAAATTGAACCCAGAACGCTCATGCCCTGATTGCGCGGCGCCAGAAAACAAAAGCCGTCGAGCGGATGTGTGATGTCCTCGCGTTTGTGCCCGGTGGCAACGACGACGATCGGCGCGTAGAGGATGGTATCCAATGCCGCCGCCAATGGCGGATCGGATTCCAGAAACATCGCCGCCGCGGCATAGGTCGGGCAGGTGACCACCAAGCGGCGTGCCTCCCGCGGCGGGCCATAGGCAGAGGTGACCAGCCAATGATCGTCGGCGCGCCGGATACCACACTCCGGCCGCGCGATGCGAATGATCGGACGCAAGCGCTCGGCCAA
>JACQFV010000006.1 GCA_016199865.1 Candidatus Zixiibacteriota bacterium
ACATGCCCCGGCGGGACTACGGTCGGTCCGAAATTGTCCCGGTTGGAGAGAGTGCGCGGCTGAATCTTGGCATCGCTAAAGAGCAGTTCGGGCGGAATCGGAGCTGCCTGGCTGTCGACATAGACGACCTTGTCGCGAATCTCCACGGTCTGACCTTCGGTCGCGACGCACCGCTTGACGAAATCCTTCGAGGGATTGAGCGGGTACTCGAAGACCATGATGTCCCCCGGCTGCGGATCGCGGAAGTGGTAGGCGAACTTGCTGACCAGAACATAATCGTCGGGCAGAAGCGTGTTGGACATCGAATCGGAGGGAATCCGGTACGCCTGCACGACAAAGGTGCGCAGGACCACGGCGATGATCACGGCGACAATGATCGCCTCCAGATAATCGCGCGCGGCGGTGCGGGATTTTCGACGCTGCATGGACTATGGCCCCCAAGGTTCGCCATCCCCCCGCCCTGAAATCCGGGGTACGGCGGTGCCTTGTTCATACATCGGCTGAATCACCCCTGGCGTTTAGCGCCCATCTGCAGCCGTTAAACGGTTGGGGTCAAATCGATTGGGTCGCTGGGGAGGTTCGAGCTTGACTGACGTAACCCAGGAATAGGCGCCTCCGATAAAAATCCGCGAGAATGTGACAATCCCGGCAACTCTCACATACTTAAATGCGTATATACGCATGATAGAATATGGCACCGACCGCCGCCCCCGAACCCAATCCCCTGCCGCCCGCCCTGCGGGCCTTGGCCGATCCCACCCGGCTGTCGATCATGCTGATGTTGCAGAACAGGCGGCGCACGGTCGGGCAAGTGGTCGACTTTTTTGCCCTGTCACAGCCGACCATTTCCCGTCACTTGCAGACTCTGACCAGAGCCGGTCTGGTCCGTCGACAGAAGCAGGGGCAGCGGGTTTACTATGAAGTCAATCCCGGGAGTTTACGCGGTGTCTGTGTCGGATTGGCGGAATCTTTCCCCTGCTGTTGCGTCACGATTTCACCGACGACAGACGCGACGGCCGGACGCTCCAAAGCGACCCGGCCTGTGAAGAATCGAACTCCAAAGGAGAAAAGCGATGGCTGACAATACCACCATCAAAGACGCGGTCAAAGCCAGATACCAGGCCGTGGCTCAAGCGCAGGGTGCATCATGCTGCGGCTCCGAGTGCTGCATCCCCGACGCATCGGTGACCGACATTTCGACCGGCTATTCCGCGCGGGAATTATCACAGATTCCGCAGGAAGCCAATCTCGGTCTGGGGTGCGGCAACCCCACCGTGCTCGCCGATCTGCGGGCGGGTGAAATCGTGGTCGATCTGGGTTCCGGCGCCGGCGTGGACTGCTTTCTGGCGGCGCAAAGAGTCGGCGAGCGGGGACGGGTGATCGGGATCGACATGACCGACGCGATGCTGGAGCGGGCGCGGGAAAACGCCCATCGCGGCGGCTTCACCAACGTCGAATTCCGTCAGGGGGAGATCGAAGACATCCCGGTCGATGCCGGGACCGCTGACATGGTGATCTCCAATTGCGTCATCAACCTGGCCCCAGACAAGGCACAGGTCTTCCGTGAGATCCACCGCATTCTCAAGCCGGGGGGTCGCTTTTGCATTTCCGACGTCGTCTCCAAAGGAACAATTCCGGTAGCGGAGCGTGAGGACATGGAGAAATGGGCCGGGTGCATCGCGGGCTCCCTGCCGAAAGAAGAGTACCTCGACATCGTCCGACGCGCCGGTTTTGTCGAGATCGACGTCCGATCTGAGGTCGAGTACGATTACAGGAAGACCGATCAGTACTCTCTGGCGTCGGTCACGGTGACGGCGCGCAAGAGCAAGGGCTTGGCCTGAGTCCAACCTTCGCAAATCGTGTGATCAGACGCGACAAGTGACCGCCACCCGCCCCCGGGTGGCGGTGCGTCACGCGAGGGCGCGTGACGCGCACGTTCTCTTTGCCGATCCATCCCGCCTCCCCGGTGTTGTGTCTAAGGACCTACCCCTGTACCTTGATCGCCCACCGACCCCACACGCGATGATCAGCCCCGGCGACACTTTCGATTACGAACGCGCCACCTTCTTCATGCGCCAGGCGCTGCGTGAAGCCGAGCAGGCCTTCGAGGAAAAAGAAGTGCCGGTCGGCGCGGTGGTCGTCAAGGAGGGATTCGTGGTCGGGCGCGGCCACAATCAGATGGAACGGTTGGGCGATCCGACGGCGCATGCGGAGATCGTCGCGATCGGCGCCGCCGCCGGCCATTTTGAATCGTGGCGGCTGTTGGGCGCCACGCTCTATTGCACCATCGAACCCTGCATCATGTGCGCCGGCGCGGCGGTGATGGCGCGTGTCGATCGCATTGTCTATGGCGCGGCCGATCCGAAATTCGGCGGGTGTGATTCGATATTCCGCATTCCCACCGATCCGCGTCTCAATCACCGTGTCCAGATCGTCAGCGGCGTTCTGGCCGACGAAGCGGCGGCGCTGATGCGACGATTTTTCGCAACAAGACGCACGCAGCAGGCGAATGGCTGAGTCAGATCGCCTAACCCAGTGATGGTGGACAACCAACAAAACAAGGATGTGCGCGTCACGCGCCCTCGCGTGACGCTCCGCCACCCGAGAGCGGGTGGCGTGCACAATTCTGCCTGCTTACCGAGGAGGTCTTTGCCTAAGACGCTCCAAGACTCTCTTGGGTGAGAGCACACACACGGCCAACGGCATGACATCGGCACCCGCTGTCCTCGACTGCCAGCGTCTTTCCGACATGACGGTGAAACGGGGTCTTATTGTCACGGTCGTGATACCATTTGGATTGTTCACGTTGGCGTATCTGGCCCGTGAACGCGGGCTCGGAATGGACGCGCCGGCGGAATGGGAGCCATTGCTGTTCTACATTCTCCTTGTGGTCGCAGCCGCGGACGTCGGCGCCGGCTTTCTGGTACGGGGGCGTTTGTTTGCGCCGTCGCGTCTGGCGCGCCACGTCGATGATGACGAGGCCATGACCCGTCAGACAGTCGGTAGCGCGACCGTTCTGTTTCTTCTCGGGGCCATGCCGATGGTGTACGGCACTGCCTTGTATTGCCTTGGCGGCGACACCCGGCAGGTGGCGTTTTTCGCGATTGGGAATCTGTTGTCGTTTCGTCTGCTGCGCCCATCGGCGGGATTTCTGGAACAGGCGCTACGCCGGGCATCCGTAAGGACAAACGGCTCGGCAGGAGCCTCGCCCTCCCAAGAATCGTGATGCCGCGCCACGGGTCTTCAGACCCGTGTCGATGTCCCACTGGATCGCGAAAACCGCTGACACGCCCTGTGGCGGGGATTTATATTCCGTCCGGAGAGGTGCCGGAGCGGTTGATCGGGGCGGTCTCGAAAACCGTTAACCTTTCACGAGGTTCGGGGGTTCGAATCCCCCCCTCTCCGTTTTTGGGAGCACAATAGAATGAGTGTGAGTTTGAATATTCTGCAAGTGATCGGGAACACCTCCATGGTGCAGCTGCGCCGTGTCGTTCCGCCCGGCGGTGCGAAGGTGTTTGTGAAGCTGGAATGGGAAAACCCGACCGGCAGCATGAAAGACCGCATGGCGCAGGCGATGATTTCAAGGGCTGAGGATGACGGCCGATTGAGGCCTGGGGATACCGTCGTGGAGTACAGCGGGGGCAGCACAGGTATGTCGCTCGCGTTGGTCTGTGTGGCTAAGGGCTACCGTCTTCATATCGTTACATCCGACGCATTCAGTCGGGATAAGTTGAATCAGATGTCGGCGTTCGGCGCTGAACTGACGTTGGTTGCCAGTGAGGGAGGCCTCACCACCAAGAAGTTGATTCTCGATATGATCGAAACCGCCAGGGAGTTCAGTCGACGGGCGCACACTTACTGGACAGACCAGCTCAACAATTCTGACAGCATTGCAGGATACTATCCACTGGGAGAAGAAATCTGGAGTCAGACGAACGGAAAGCTTGATGCGTTTGTTCAATCTGTGGGCACGGCGGCGTCATCTCGGGGCGTAGCCACAGTGCTCAAACGCCACAATCCTCGGATCAAGATTGTCGTCGTCGAGCCGGCAGAATCACCAGTTTTGTCGGGTGGTCAACCGGGCGCGCACAAGATAGAAGGGGTCGGCATTGGCTATACTCCGCCGCTCTGGGATTCGAGTCTGGTGGATGAAATTGTTGCGGTCAAAACAGATGACGCGAAAGCGATGTCCCGACGCTTGGCCCGGGAAGAGGGTCTTTTCGCTGGAACGTCTTCAGGGGCAAACGTCGTTGCGGCACTGCGTGTCGCCGAGCGGTTGGGGCCTGATGCCAGCATTGCTACCTTGATGGTGGATTCTGGGCTCAAATACCTCAGCACCGATGTGTTCAAGAAATAGAGGACTCGTCTCACGAGATCGGCCGCCTTGAATCCTCCCTCTCCGATCAATCCCAGCGAGTTCCACCTGGGGCAATCCTCGCGTATTCGCCGCACTCATCCCGCGCTCGCGGCACCCCCGCGTTTGCGTCGGATCAGACCGTCCAAGCTCCACTCGCCGCCGCCCTGCGCGGCGATGAACAAGAAAATGAAACACAAGAGGACCGCGGGCTCGCCGTGATTCAAGACCGGCCAGGCGCCTTTGGGGGCGTGAAATTGCCAGTACGCGACCGCCATCTCGCCGGACAGTATGAACGCGACGGGCCGGGTGAACAGACCCAGCATGATGGCGATTCCGCCGAAGAACTCGAGCGCCCCGCCAATGCCAATCTGCGACATCAAGGGCGCGGTAACGCCGGCGGGCATGCCGCCAAACCAGCCGAGCAATATCACGCTGCCCGCCTGGAAAAAGAGTAGTCCCGACACGACGCGAAGCAGAAAGTACGTGATCTGTTTGGCCCGATTCAGGTTCATCGACTGCCTCCAGTTTGGAGCGCCAGGTACTCCTCAAGGCGGCCCAGGGGTTGGTTCCCGCCCTCGATGGCGTTGAATTGCTTGACCACCTCATCGCGCGCCTCGACCGATGGGAAGACCATCCGCAAGATCAGTTTCGTCTTGGCGCCTTGGGCTCCCTGCGTTCGTCATCCCGACCCGCCCGTCTTGGTCCGGCCGCGGGCACCCACCCAGCCGATCCCGATATTCGCCGTTTGACGCAGGCGATCCATGAGCTGCGCCGTGTGATGCTGAATGTGGCGGATGTTGACGAGTTGATGCTCGGCCTTGGACATCTCGTACCAATAGAATCCGCTCTCCGGGCTGTTCAGGTCGAGCGCGTCGACACCATCATTGATCATCTGATCGCAGATATTCCAATACGACAGAATCTCGGCTTTCGTGTACGGTTTGCCGGTTTGCGGGGGACGGTGCGGCAGCTCGACAAATTCCAGAATCTCCGGCGGCGCGGGGGCATCGTCCATGTCGTGAATCCCCGTTTGGTGATGCTCCCAAGGACGAAACGTCTCCAGCTTGGGCTGCAGATACAGGTGCGTGAAATACAACGTGTGGTAGGCGATCCGCCAGAACGGATTGAGATAGTCGCGACTGGCCCATAGCTCGTCGGGGCATCGTTCAACGGCGTCCTTCAGCATCGCCAGCGATGCATGATACTGACTCTTGAGTGCGCCCCGGAGGATCTCGGTGGAATCCACAGGGCTGGGCTTTGTGCTGGGCTGGCTCATGGCATACCTCGTTTCTGTTTCCTCCTCCAATTACAGCGCTACCCAAGTACGGCCGCAATCAGTTTTCCGACCTTTACTAGCCGCTATTCCGATTTCGGATAGGCCTGAAAGAAGAAACTGATTGACCCACAATGACCATCGCGAATTAACTTCTGACCCATGGCGGTCACTAGCAAAGCAAGACAGAAGAGCACAGAACCGACTCGCTATGCCGCCTTCCTGCGCGGCATCAACGTCGGCGGCCGCAACCTGGTCAAAATGGATGATTTGAGCCGGCTCTTCACATCGCTGGGATTTGACGACGTCAAGACTTACATCCAAAGCGGCAACGTGATCTTTGACAGCCCGGCACAAGATTCAGAGGCGCTGGTCGGCAAGATCGAAAAAGGGCTTCTGAAACTATTGGATAATCCGATTGCCGTATTCGTGAGGACGATTCCGGAACTGGAAGAAATCGTCAAGCGTGATCCTTTCAAGAAGGTCAAGTCCCGCGACAACGCAAAGTTGTTCGTCACGTTTCTCGCCAAAGCCCCGGACAAGACGCCGAAAGTTCCCTTCTTGTGGCCCAAAGAGGGTGTTGAACTTCTGGAGGTGATTGATCGTGACCTGTTCAGCCAAGTCCACCCGCTGAAAAATGGCCGCTCTGGTTTTCCCAACGGCGTCATCGAAAAGGAATTTGGAGTTCCGGCGACGACACGCAACTGGACGACGGTCTGCAAGATGGTCGAAACTCCTAAAATCCGTTGACCTTTCACTCGATCCAAAGTGTAGATTTCCCCCGTCCGGACGGGCCGACCAAATGAGCGCTTCCAAGACCCACAACACACTGTACTACGGCGACAACCTCGCCATCATGCGCGAGCATCTGCCCGACGAATCGGTCGACCTGATCTACCTGGATCCCCCGTTCAATTCCGCCCGGGATTACAACGTTCTGTTCAAACAAGCGAAACGCGATGAGAATCAGGCGCAGATTGTCGCGTTCGAGGACACCTGGCACTGGAGCAAGGCGCGCTATCAGGAGTTCTTCGATGATCCTTGCAATGTCCCTCTCTTCAATCTGATGGAATCGTTGCATCGGATCCTGGGCACCAGCGACATGATGGCCTATCTGGTGATGATGGCGCCCCGGATCATAGAATTGCATCGAGTACTGGCGCCGACCGGGACGCTGTATCTGCATTGTGATCCCACGGCCGGCCATTACTTGAGAATTATTCTCGACGGTGTCTTTGGGGCCATGCGTTTTCGCAACGAGATCATCTGGAAACGCACCTCCGCCAAAGGGCTGGCGTTCACCCGCTTTGCGTCCAACCACGATGTCATTCTGCGTTACATAAAATCGACCGAGGCAACCTGGAATGCTCAGTATGCCGAGCACGATCGAGAGTATGTGAAGCAATTCTATGGCCACGTAGAATCCAAGACCGGACGGCGCTACTCATTGGACAATCTCGTCAACCCCAACCGTGATCGACCGAATCTCACGTACGAATTCCTCGGCGTGACCCGCGTCTGGCGTTGGACCAAGGATCGTATGCTGGCGGCCCACAAGAAGGGCCTGGTCATCCAAGCGAAACCCGGATCAGTTCCGCGGCTGAAGCGCTACCTCGACGAACAGGAAGGCACGCCGGTCGGCGACGTCTGGATTGATATTCCCCCCATCGGCGCTCAGTCGCACGAGCGCATGGGGTATCCCACGCAGAAACCACTGGCGCTGCTCGAACGCATCATCAATGCCTCCAGCAATGAGGGAGACCTCGTCCTCGATCCTTTCTGCGGCTGTGGAACTGCGGTCGTCGCGGCAGAAAAACTGGGCCGCCGCTGGATCGGCATCGATGTCACCTTCATCGCCGTTGATCTCATGATCAGCCGCCTCGCTTCAGATTTCAGTCTCAAACGGGGCAAACACTACAAGACCGTTGGTGATCCCAAAGACGCCTACTCCGCTCTCAAACTGTTCGAAGAAAGCCCGAAGGAATTCGAGAAATGGGCGGTCGGACTGGTCGCCGGTGTCCCGCAGCCAGAGAAGGTCGGGGATAAAGGGATCGACGGAAAAGTCTATTTTCAGGATCTCGAGGAGAATCTCCAATTTGCAGTCGTGCAGGTCAAGGGGGGCCATCTCAATCCGGGAATGATCCGCGATTTTGCCCACGTGATCGACCGCGAGAAGGCCGCTATGGGTTACTTTATCTGCCTCGAAACTCCCACGAAGGGGATGTACAGCGCTGCGGAGGAAGCTGGGTTCTTTACCTCGCCCAGTCGGAGGAAGATCTCCAAGATGCAGATCCGCACGATCAAGGAGCTCCTGGAGGAGAACAAGGAATTCGATTTCCCCAAGGGATATTCGCTGAAAAGCGGAGGCCGACGGTTGCTTCGCAGCGGGGAGATGAACGGTGAATTGTTCGAGTCGGAGTAATTCGAGCAAAGAATGGGAAGATGCGCCGTCCGATATTTTTCACTTGGAGACCGTCTGAAGCAGGGCGCGGAGTCGGCCGCGATCAATTTTCCCGTTCGTCAAGGTCGGCAATGCCTCCACGCGGATGAACCGTCGCGGCAGTTTGTATCGCGCCAGATGGCGGGCCAGAGAGTCGCGGATCGATTCTTCGTCGAACGTCGCGCCGCGCGACGGTTCGATCATCGCCACAATCGTCTGTCCCCATTCGGGATCGTCGATCCCGGCGACGGCCGCGCGGTCGATTCCGGCGATCTGCTCCAGCGCCGTTTCAATTTCCTCCGGAAAGAGTTTTTCGCCGCCGGAGATGATCACGTTGTCCCGGCGTCCATGGATTGTTAGAAATCCATCGTCATCGAGTGAGCCGACGTCGCTGGTGGCGAACCAGCCGTCGCGTGTGAGCGGTTCGATTTGCCCCGGCGCCGTCCAGTATCCCTTTGCCAGCATCGGGCCGCGCACCCGGACCTGCCCTGCTTCTCCCGGAGAAGCCCTCTTGCCGTCCTCATCGGATATTTCTATTTCGCAAAAAGTCAGCGGCTGACCCGCTGTGCAGAGATTATCGTCCGTGTCGCGCGGCGACAGTGTCGCGACTTGAGAACTCGCTTCGGTCATACCGTAAGTCGGCAGCACCGGAAGACCTCGTGCCCGCGCCTCCCTAAGTAATTCTGAGTGGACCGGTCCACCGCCCACAAGGGCCGCCCGCACGTGGCCTGGGAATGTGCGATCACCCTGCTCCTTCAATAACCGCAAGAGTGTCGTACCGACGAGCGACAAATGCGTGACACGATCCTCTGTGATCGCGGCGAGCGTCGCCTGAGCATCGAACGTCCGATGCAGGACGACGGTTGTGCCGTAGAATGCCGCACGCATGAGGATCGCCAGCCCGCCGATGTGGCAGAGCGGCAGATTGAGCAGCCAACGATCATCGCGATCAACCCCCAGGTTGACTGCCGACGCCAGCGCGCTCGCCAGATGGTTGCGAAGAGTCAGGCAAACACCCTTCGGCGCGCCGCCGCTCCCCGACGTGGGCATAATCGTATGAATCTGATCCAAGTCGAATTCAGCCGGAAGCGCTTCGGTAGCCGGTGGAATCACATCCCCTTCACCGGGCATTTCTTCGGATAACCGGACAACCCGCGCACCGTGGAGAACGCTGCCTGTCAGCGACCCAGCGGATTGATCACCGACAAGGATCAGCGCCGGTTCGACGTGGGCGATCCATCGCGCCGCCTCAGAGGGTGACCAGCGCGGATTGATCGGCACCAGAATCGCTCCGAGTAAAGGCATCGCATGGGCCAGCCCGATCCAATCCAGGGAATTCTCGCCGACGATGGCGACACGATCACCGGGACGAACTCCGAGACCCGACAGCCAACTCGCCGCAATCTGAATTCGGGCGGCGAGTTGAGAGTAGGTCGTTACGCTTCCCGCACAGATCACGGCGGGATGATCTGGCGTCCCTGCCGCGTTGCGTGCGATCGGATCGGTCAGCCGCTTCAACGTGGGCCGCTCATTTCAGCCAACAATTCGTCCGACAAGTTCATACCCAAGCCCGGTAAACGCCGAATCACGAGATGGCCCGCTTCGATTCTCAGCGGCTGATCCACCAATCCCTCGGCAATCATCCCGGCCGTGGAGAGACCGCAGGCGGGCGGGTCCGATCCGAGTGCCGCCGCCAGGTGCAGCGTGGCCGCCAGACCGACATCACTCTCCCACAACGACGTGTAGACAATCCGGATACCATGATCCTTCGCCTGACGCGCTATCGTCAGGCAGGCGCCGATGCCGCCCATCATCATCGGCTTGACGACCAGCACGTCGCACGCCCCGGCTTCGATCAGGTCGAGCGCCTGTTTGGGGTTGCCGGCATCTTCGTCCAACGCCAGTGCGACGCCGTGGTCGCGGCAGATGCGCCGCGACTCTCCGGATCGCCCGACGCCGAGCGGCTGTTCGATAAACTCCAATCTGAGATCGCACAGGCCATTCAGTGCTTCTTCCAGTTGATTTTCGTCCCAACCACCGTTGGCATCGAAGCGGAGCGCGGCGTCCGGAACCGCGTCGCGCACCGCCCGCACGCGTGCAACGTCATTCGCGACGGACCCGACACCAACTTTGATCTTGAACGTCGTGAACCCTTGCCGAAGGTACTCGACGGCCTTGCGCGTCAAAGCCGATGGGCTCGAATCACTGAGCAAGGCGTTGACCGGGACAGTTCTTGCGGCATCGGGACATAGCCACCCGGCCAATGGAATGCCCTGACGCCGCGCCGCCAGATCGCAACGCGCCGTGTCCCACGCGAATCGCAGTGACGGCGGAAGTCGGGCGTGACCCGGCTGGCGATCTTCCTGCTGAAGCACATCGTCGATGGAATCGGGGACGATGTCGGCATTTCCGCGTGAGAGTTCCCGACGGATCCCTTCCAATCCGCATGGCACATCGTCCAATGTCTCGCGAGAAAATCCCAATAAAGGCGACGTATCGCCCAAACCGCATCGTCCGTCGCCGTCGCGAAGAATCAGGATCAATCCGCGTCGTTCGTGATACGATCCATGCGCCGTGACGATCGCCTGTTGCAGCAATCGCACATACGGAATCGCCGACAGTGACAGATTGCTCACAGGTTGACGCCAATGGCGAACGCCAGAGCGTAGATCGCCTGAAGTGCAGCCGTCGCCGCCAGCAGTCGGTTGGCGGCCGACCCCTCCGGAAAGGAAAACATCCGTCGAACAGTTGGCAGACCGGCCAGCGCCGCGATCGCCGGCAGCAGGATCCCCGGACCGGACCGTCCGGTTCCGTACATCGCGAGCGGCGTCACGAATGCAACCAGCCAGAGTGCCAGGTACTCCCACGCACTCCCACGTCTGCCCAAGCGAACCGCCAGCGTCCGCTTTCCGGTCCGGCGGTCCGTTTCGATGTCGCGCCGGTTGTTCACCACCAACACGGCGGCCGCCAATGCGCCCATCGGCATTGCGGCTATCCAAGCGGCGGGGCCGGCTGTCAGTGATTGCACATAGTAAGTGCCAACGACGGCAACGGGCCCAAAGAATATGAATACGAATATCTCGCCCCAGCCATGATATCCAAACGGATACGGGCCGCCGGTGTAGAGAATGGCCGCCACAATCGACGCCAGTCCGATGGCGACAATCGGCCATCCCGCGTGAGTGGCCAGATACGCGCCGACGAGGATGGCTGCCGCGAAGACGATCATCATCGCGAACTGCATCTGCCGTGTCGACGCCCACCCCGCCTGCCTGACACGGAGCGGCCCCTGCCGGTCGTGCGCGTCGGCGCCGCGCTCGTAATCGAAAAGATCGTTGGCAAAGTTCGTCCCGATCTGAATGAGCATCGCGCCGATGAGAGCTGCCACGGCGGCCGGCCAGTACGCGTGATGATCGCGCCATGCCAGGCCTGTGCCGACGACGACCGGCGAGATCGACACGGGAAGTGTCTTGGGACGCGCCGCGGCCAGCCAGATGCGGAAGGCCAGCGGACGCCGGGGCGGCTCGGTCATGATGCGGTTCAGGGAAAGCGCGGAAACTTGGAATAATCGGGCGGCCGTTTTTCCAGAAAGGCGTCGCGCCCCTCCTGGGCTTCCTCGGTCATATAGTACAGCAGCGTGGCGTTCCCCGCCAATTCCTGCAGCCCCGCCTGCCCGTCGCAATCGGCATTGAAGGCCGCCTTCAGGCAGCGCAGCGCCAGCGGGCTGTGTGAAAGGATTGTCCGGCACCAGGCGACCGTTTCCTCTTCCAATCGCGCCAAGGGGACGACGGCATTGATCAGCCCCATCGCCAGCGCTTCTTGTGCGTCGTATTGACGGCACAAGTACCAGATCTCGCGCGCTTTTTTCTGACCGACGATCCGCGCCAGATAAGACGCGCCGAAGCCGCCGTCGAAACTGCCGACTTTCGGTCCGGTCTGGCCGAATCGGGCATTGTCGGCGGCAATGGTCAGATCGCACACCAGATGCAGGACATGCCCGCCGCCGATCGCATATCCGGCGACCATGGCGATGACCGGCTTGGCCAGCGAACGAATGACACGTTGCAAATCCAGGACGTTCAACCGCGCCATGCCGCCCTGGTCGACATACCCCGCCTCGCCGCGCACGCTCTGGTCGCCGCCGGAGCAGAAGGCCTCCGGACCTTCCCCGGTCAGGATGACGACGCCGATTTGAGAGTCGTCACGAGCATCGGCAAACGCCGACAGCAGTTCCACAATGGTCTGGGGTCGAAAAGCATTGCGCACCTGGGGGCGGCTGATCGTGATCTTCGCCATCCCCTCGCACTTTTCGAACTTGATGTCGTCGTATTGGCCGGCCGGTGTCCAACTGGTATGTGTCATAGTTATTGATCCTACATGTTCAACACGTGTCCCGATGGTTCAGTTTCGTTCACCCCTGACAGAAACTCATTCACGGCGGTCGCGCACGATTCCGGTTTTTCCCAATCGGGGGCGTGTCCGCAATCGCGTATGACGCGCCCGGTCGCGCGGGGGAGCGATTTTTCCATCATGGCGGCAATGGCGCGATACTTCGCGTCATGCTCGCCCACCAAGAGCAAGGTCGGCCGGCCCAGTTCCGGCAGGCGGGAGTACAATGGCTTCTGCGCCCCGGCGCCCATGCCGCGCAGGCAGGTGGCCAGGCCTGCAGCGGAATTCGCCAACCGCCATGATCGCGCCTGCGCCTGCTTGGCTGGTGGCATCTTGGTCTGATGTATAAACAATGGCTGGCTCATCCAGCGATCCACGAAGGTCGCCACGCCGTCGCGTTCGATCGAATCCGCGAGGCGTTCGTCATCTTGATGCCGCTTGACCCGTTCCACCGGATCGGCGATCCCCGGTGAAGCGCTTTCCAGAATCAGACGGTCGAAACGGTCGGGAAATGCCAACGCTGCATACAGCGCCAGCCGTCCACCCATCGAATACCCCCACAGATGCGTGCGCGCCACGTCACACCGGTCCAGCACAACCGCCAGTGACTGCGAAACTGATTCGAGCGTACACGCCTCGGCTGTCGCCGGCGTCTCCGTGCGACCGTGACCGGGAAGGTCGACCCGGATGCATCGAAACGAATGCTGCAGAATCTCCACCACGTCATCCCAGAACGCCGTGCAACCGGTGAAACCGTGCAGCAGCAGCAGCGGTGGCGACGACGCGGCGCCATCCTCGCGGACGTGCCAGCACAGTCCGTTGATCACGACGTTTGAAATAGTGCCTCCGTAGCGATCCGTTCCTGTATGCGACGGCCAATCTCTTGATGCAATTGGACGGTGCGATCCCGGTTGGTCACGACTTCGATGATCTCGGGTCCTTCCCGCGACAAGCATGATGAAAACGTCTGCCGGAAATCATCAAGCGATTCGACACGGCAATGGCGAATGCCATGCAGACCGGCCGCGAGACTCAGATCCTGCCCGTGAGGCATGGCGACGAGGCGTTCGAAGACGTTCGCATGACCCGCAATCGGCAGGAAGGAAAAAATCCCGCCGCCGTCGTTGTTGAGGAGAACGATTTTAAGCCGCCGATTCATCTCAGCCACTTTCCAAAGTCCATTCAGATCATGTCCGAAAGCAATGTCGCCGATGACGAGAACGACCGGCCTGTCCGGGAACGCCCATGCCGCCCCGGCGGCTGAGGAAACGATTCCATCGATCCCGTTGGCCCCCCGGTTGCAGAGAACTCTCATCGGTATCTTCCGCGCTCCGGCGTAACCGTCCGCCCAGCGAATCGGCATGCTGTTGGAAAGATAGATGGCCGTGCCGTCGGTCGATTCGGAGAACACCGAGGCGACGATGCTGCCCTCGAAGATTTCCGTATCGCCCACTTCTGTCAGTTTGCTCCACGTCTTCTCAGCACAAATATCGACCGTTCGCCAACGTGTCAAGTAATCCGAGTTGCGGCTCTGGGATTGGCGGAGGACTTCAAATAGGCGTCGACAGATGATCTCCGGGTCGGCATGCACCCGAAGCGAAATAGTTCCGTATGGATCGGTGATCTCACCATCAGCGGACACGGCAATCTGTTCGGTATCGATTTGCGCGGCCAGCCATTCGTTCAGCATTTTTGAGGTCGGCAATCCGCCCAGCCGCAGAACGACGTCGGGGCACAGCGCGTCGGCGATGGATTGATCCCGCAGATATATATCATAGTGTGAAATGACATTCTCGGTTGTCGCACCATTGCAACGCACCTGCGAAGCAATATCCGCCAAAATCGGAGCCGATAGAACCGCGCCCAGACGCGTCACCCCATCCGCGAGGTGATCGGAGAAATCCTGCGGCCCACAGACAATTAGCGGTCGACGGGATTGCGCGAGCTTCCCGGCAGCGGCCTGCCATGTCGCGTCGTCCGCGTCCGACTCCCGCCGCGCAACGGGCACGCGATCCGGCAGCTCATCATCCCTCAATGCCGACAAGAGATGCTCGACTCCGTCCGGATCGGGAAAAAACGGCTCATCAAATGGCACATTCAGATGCACGGGGCCGGCGGGCGGTCCGATTGCGGCATCACACGCCTGCTTTGCCGGAAGGCGCCAGGGTAAACCCGTTGGATCACCGACGTCGGGCAGCGGCAGATCGGCGAAATACACCGGGTAGCGGCTGTAGAGTTCAATCTGATCGATCGTCTGCGGCGCGCCACGGCCGCGCACGCGCGGCTGGCGGTCAGCGGTGAGAATGACAAGCGGTGAGCGCGAATAATGCGCTTCGATAACGGCCGGGTAATAGTTCGCCGCCGCGGTGCCGGAGGTGCAGATGGCCGCAACGGGTTGGCGCAACGCCTTCGCCGCCCCCAAGGCAAAGAATCCCGCCGAGCGTTCGTCCGGATTGGTCCAAACCTGCGCCGACCGTTGATGCGCCACGGCCAGGACGAGAGGAGCGCATCGGGATCCGGAAGAAATCACGAAATGCCGGACGCCCCGATGCCACAGCGTCGCGATCAACGCCGCCGACCACAACAGATTGGCGTCGGCAATTCCTATGGGCGCCGCGGATCTTGTTCCACCGCGGTCACGAAGGACTGCAGTTTGTCCTCGGTCTCCTGCCATTCTTCCTCAGACACTGAACCGGCCACCAGTCCGGCGCCGGCATACAACCACAAATGCGATCCGGTCAGCAGTGCCGATCGAATCGCCACGACGAATTCCGCGCCGCCGGGGCCGATCCATCCGACCGGACCGCCATACCAGCCGCGCGATTGCGGTTCAAAGTCGCGGATGGCGGCGCGAGCGAGGTCGTTGGGAACACCGCCGACGGCCGGTGTCGGATGCAACCGTTGCAGCAAATCGCCGACGCCGACACCGGGCTTCAACTGCGCCTTCACAGGGCTGCAGAGATGGTACAGCGCGGGCAAAGTCACGACTTCCGGCTCGTCGGCCACGTCGCACGACTCGCAGACTTCACTCAGTGCTTCGCGCATGCCCCGCACGACATATTCGTGTTCCAAACGATCCTTATGACTCAAGAGCAGACGTTGCGCCGCCTGAGCGTCGGCGGAAACACTCTGACGCCGAAGCGTCCCGGCCAGGCACTCGCTCTCGAATGACCGGCCGGACAGACGAAAGAGCCGTTCCGGCGAAACTCCCAAGAAGGCGCTTTGATCATGAAACTGAAACCCAAACGGACAACTGATCTCGTCTTGGCCGCGCAATGCGGCGAGAATCCGCCATGCTATGCCCGGTTCATCCCCAACAGACAGCGCCCATTGCCGACGTCGCGCCAGCACAACCTTGGAGAGTTCGCCGGATGCGATGTGTGTGTCGATCACGCGCGCGGCATTGATCCAACGGCGGCGGTCCTGCGTGTATTCCGGTGTTTCGTCCGAGGGGAAGAAATGGCCATGCAACACATCGCCGTTGTCGAGCGGGACCGTGTCCTCGTGAAAACCCTGCCAAAAGCGCTCGTTGAGATTACGGATCTGATCCGGCACGACCGCCGCGTCATCACGCGGCGTGATCGGAATCGCAAAGAGCATGTACGATTCGTTGCCATGACGGATGTAGAGCGCCTCCGGCAGGACCAGCGCCGCATCGCCGAAGCCCGCGTTCCGCCACTCGAAATCGTCCTGACGAACGGGATCAAAGGCAAAGCCACCAAGAAAGCGCGGCCGACGTCCCATGGGAGCCCGTTCGGCCAGGACATTGTGGTCCAAGAATTCTGCGGCAGCGGAAGCGGCCTTCTGCATCGCCTCCAGACCCCGCATGCCGATCAGGTGGACGGCGCCGGCGCCGGCATATTCCCATCCGTCGCGGGAACGCCAGTACACCCGCGGCAGAGCAGTCTGTTGCGCCAGCCATTTCAGGGGATCGCCGACCGGGGCTGGGAAGGACAGGACCAAGACGGTCTTTTGCCCGCTCTGCTGTGCCCGATCCACAGCCGCCTGAGCCAAATGCCACGGGGAAGAGGAGGGAGCGGCCGATCTGGCAAGCGTTGCAAGTGAGGCGGGCGAGGCAGGATTCATGACGACTCCAGCAGTACAGCCGCTGGTTACATTCCCTGTGTCCGATGCCGGTTGTGGCTTGAGGAAACATACACAGCGGCGAGGACGACTTCCAGCCGATTCTGAGCATCGGTGCCCGCTCTTTCAGGGATGTCTCCGGAGATGAGAAATGCTCGTTGGCCCGCCGGAGGGAATCGCCTAAATTGACCGCTTCCCATGTCCATCCTGGCCAACGTTCAGATCAGGCAGATGTTCAGCGCGGTCGCACCCGGTTATGACCGCGCCAATGACATTCTGTCCTTCGGCATGCACCGGCTGTGGCGCCGTCGGACAGTCCGATCCGCCCACCCGCGGCCGGGACAACAGATACTCGACTGCGCCACGGGGACCGGCGATCTGGCGCTGGCATTCCGGAAGGCCGTCGGGCCAACGGGACGAGTCGTCGGAATCGATTTCTCGCAGCGAATGATCAATCTGGCCCACGCCAAGGCTGACCGGACCGGCCTCTCGGCGGAGTTCCTCGTGGGTGACGTCACCCGGCTGCCATTTGCCGACGGAGAATTCGACATAGCCGCGATTGGATTTGGTATTCGCAATGTGGAAAATCCCCCGGCCGGAATCAGGGAAATGGCGCGGGTGGTCAAGACAGGCGGGAAAGTCGTGATTCTCGAATTCGGTCGGCCCGAAGGCGCGATTTTCGGACGACTTTATCGCTGGTACAGCCGCACGATCATCCCCCAGATCGGCGGCCGGATCACCGGCAGCCCGGCCGCCTATGAGTATCTGGAGCGTAGCGCCGCGGCGTTCCCGGCCGGGGAAGAATTCGTCGAATTGATGCGACAGGCCGCCGTGTTTGAGCCGGTGGAGCCCATCCTGATCATGGGACAAATCGCCTATATATATGTAGGCACGGTCGGATAGGCCTGTGGGTCAAAGGGCCCGCTGTGAACGGGGGAGTAATCTTTGTCGACGCCAACTCACTTTGAGCGGAACTTGCTGGTGGCCGGGCACATAAGAATAATCGGAGTGAACAAATCATTACCCCGAAGGAATCGGGGCGACTTCCCCGTGCAACACACGCCGGCCTCTGACTGGGGCCGGCGTTCCTATTTCTGGAGGCCGGATGGATTTGGTCAGGGGAGCATGGAAAAGACCGGGGCCTCGGTCACCAATTGCAAAGCCGCGACCTCGCTTGGCTCTCGGACAATGACACGGATCGCTGAGGACGGCAGCACCGACAAATCCAGAGCTCCGCGATGCCGCCATTCACGTTCGGATGGCCAGAAACCCTCGGATTGGCCGAGGCGATGGGCTAGAGCGGCTTCGTCCGACGACAGTCCTTGCCACCCCTCTTCGGTCACGTATCGAACCGGTTGCACTCCCAGCGTCATGGCGGCATCGCGCTGGATGGCGATTCCGTAAGGTTCGAATGCCCAACGGGACCACCGGGCCCGCCAGCGCAGAAGCGGCAGGGCCTCCAGAGGCGTGCAGGCCGACAACGCCACAACCGGCCGGCCGCCGCCGATTTTCCAAGCGGAGCCGCGAATCAGCTGCTCATCAAGAATACGTTTGAGAGTCAGAAGCGCGCCGCGGCAGTAAACCCCGGGTGATGCCGCCAAATCGGCATAGAACTGCGCGGATTTTTCACCCGGCCACGGACCGTGACACGATCTCGTCCAATGAATCAGGAAGTGGCCCCAGTCCCGCATCTGTGAATTCAAGTCTTCGGGATGGATACGGGAGCGCTCGTGATGCGGTGTCGGGGCATGCGGAATGCGAAAGCGATCATCGATGGTCTGCCCGGCCTTCGGCTGTGACAATAGATTCTCCCAACGGCCGCCCGGACGGACGCTGACCGGCATGAGTACGTCGGCCAACCGCAAAACAGACTCATCACGCGCCGCCCACCAGGATTTTCTCCTTTCAGGGCGTGGCGGCCGATCGACGAAAGACCATTCCACACCTTGCGGATTGAGCGCAAAATCCTCCAGGATACCCCGTTGAGCCTGTACCTGCTGGTTGGAATCAGTCGGCGGCAAGACCATGAACAAATGGCCGCCACACACTCCGGTGGCCCAAGTCGTCAATTCCCATGTGTTCAACCCGATACTGGAGACGATCTGCCATCCTTGGGTCACGGCGTGGTCCACCGCCGCTAACGTGTTCTGAATCCAAGGATCGCTGCCGACCGGGGTTTTGGTCTGGCGGGAATTGAGGATGGCGACACGGGCCACGTTTCACTCCACTTGCCCAGGCGTGGCGATTCCACTTGCTCTCGACTCGGGCCACGCTACATTTCCGTGACGGCGACCCGCGGTCAGCCGCAACCAAACGGGAGGATGGCAATGGGGAACGGCAAGAACTGGTACGGGCTGGGCGTGGTTCTCCTGATTGTGTCGCTGGTGCACATGACGTTTTTCAATTATGTGAACCATGCTGGATACGCCACGCTCGAAGCGATCTGGGGAGCAATCTGCTTCCTTCTCGGCTTCCGCGCGGAATGGAAGGGGCGTTAGTCCACGGCTCCGAGGATTGATGACGAGCTTATCCCGCCAATAATCGTGGCGTCTTCTTGAGCCCCATCCGTCAGCGACGGACGAACGATCATGTCGGGTCAGTTCCCTCACACCGCTGTCTCCATGAACACCCAACAACAGACCTGGTACTCCAGCAGGCAGAATTGTGCAAGCCACCCGCCCTCGGGTGGCGTCGCGTCACGCGAGGGTTCATCCTGCAGGATTTACCCTGAAGGACGCGTGACGCGCACATTCTCTTCTCGATGATTGTCCGCCGTCATTCCATTCGATCGACTAGGGGTACGCCCCCACTTTCCGCAATGTGTCCGCCAACCGGGCTGCTTCAGCGGCCCGCTGGGCCGGGACAGTGCGCGCTTCGTATTGTTGCAGAAGCCGCCTGGACTCGGCGAAGTTCTGCCGCGCCATTGCTGCCCGCGCCGCCGACAGCCAGATGACAGTCTCGTCCGGCGAAAGACGCAGCGCCTCTTCAAAGCAGGTCTGCGATTCGGCGGCGCGCCCGAGCATCAGATAGCAGACGCCCAGACCATTCAGCCGAACTGCCGAGGGGGGCCGGGCGCGCACCGCCGTTTCCAGATAGGGCAGGGCTTCGGAGAATTGCTTCAACTGGACCAGTAACGTCCCGACTTCACACGCATAGTCCGGGTCTTTCGGGTCGGTCGCCAGGGCCCGCTTGGCGTAAGCGAGCGCCTCGTCGGGCCGCTCCGATCGATCCAGGGCCAGGGACATCCCCTGCAGCGCGGAAGGATTCGCCGAATCGCGTCCCAGAACGTCACGGTACCAACGTTGGGCGTCCCCAAATTGTTCCATGTGCATGTAGGCGGCTGCAATGTTGATCCGGTAACGATGGTTGTCGCTCACCATCAGGGCCTTCTGATAATGCAGAATGGCCTGCGGATATTCGTCGTGGCGCCGGTAATATTGCCCCATGATCTCGTGCCCGTAGTCGGCCCGTGTCGGATCCAAGTCCAACAGCGCCTCGAATCGGTGACGTTCCGCATCGGCATCGACGGAAAAGGAGAGCCACAGCGCCGCGGCGAGCACGGCCGTTCCGGCTGCCGCGCGCCGGATGGCGCCGCCCAGACTGTTGAGCCAGATGGCAATGCCCACCAAAGTCGGCGCAAACAGCACACAGAACAAATCCCAATCCCGCCCCCATCCCAGCTGCGGTTCGATCCACGACCCGGCAAAGAGAGGCGCCAGGGCCGCCAATGACCAGAACGCCATATCCGAGTGCACAAAATCGTGCACTGACTGCGGCAGAGCCGCGACTCGCCAATCATCGCGGCGCAAGAGCAACGTCAGCGCGACGGCAATGAGAAAACCGGGGGCCAGGAGGAACCATTGATTGAGGAAATCAAGAAAATGAGCCAAAGAGACAATTCCATAGTGATGCGGCGGCCGTGGCAGCAAAGGCAGAAGGAAATGTGATGTTTGCATCCCGAACTGCGCCATCTGAAATCGATACACCGCCCAAATCTCCGTACCGGCAAAAACAAGCGCCGCGGCCGCCAGCACGAATAGCGGCCGGCGCGCCGGTCGTGAGTGATCCGCCGGACCGACCCAACAGAGCCAGAGTGTCGCGGGCAAAAGCAGTATGGAAAACAGATGCGAGATCACCGCCAGAACCCATAGGCCGATGACCCAGCCAGGATTCAGACGCCCACGACGGTATGCGAGCGCGGCCACGGCCCAGAGCGTGATTGCGACATAGGCCGGCGCATACGATTCGACATACCCGGCAAGAAGACGGACTGTCCCAAACGTCAAAAGCCAGAAAATCAGGCCACCTGATCGACCATCCGAAATCTTGGGTGCCAGCCACCACAGGCCCACGGCCAGAAGCACGCCCGAAGCCACCGAGACGATGGCATAGGCGGCAAACCCATCAATCCCCCACGCCGATGGGAGATGGCGGGCCAACGCCGCCGCCAGCATCGTCGCCAGACTCTCGGATGGGATCAGCCAGGCCCCGTGGACGGCGTCATCGGCGCGCAATGTGCCGTCACCGAGAAACGCCTCGCGTTCGTGCAGCAACCAACCGAGAATCGCGACGGCGGCCACCAGTCCGATTCCGAGAAGTCGACGATTCGAGATCAGCGACCGCCCAGTCGGAATCTTCGAAATTATATTGGGCAGGCGATCGCCGACGAACTGGAATGAAATCACAAGGACGAGTGCGACCGCGAATCCCCAGCGCACGGGCGTGCCCGCAAACGCCAGAAAATTGATTCCCCACAAGCGCGACTCCGGCGCAAAGGCCGCTCCTGCGAGGAGGACTCCCCAAACACCGACCGCGAGCGCGGCCGCGATGCGCTCGCGCTGCAATTCGCGATTCTGATCGTTCATGCTGGTCAATAAATCGCTGTTATGAAATCGATCGTGGCCGGGCGACTGGTCGGACCGTCGCGCTGGGATGTTCACACATTGAAGCGGAACAGAATGTAGTCGCCGTCGTGAACGACATACTCTTTGCCTTCCAGACGCGACTTGCCGACTTTTTTCGCCGCCGCCAGCGATCCCAAATTCAACAGATCCTCGACCGGGGTCACTTCGGCTCGAATGAATCCCTGCTCGAAATCGGAGTGAATCACCCCGGCGGCTTCGGGCGCCAAGGCGCCGCGTCGCACAGTCCAAGCGTGCACATCCTTCTCGGAGCCGCCGGTAAAGAATGTGATCAATCCCAACAGCGAGTAGCAGGAGGCGATCATCCCATCGAGCGCGGAGGTGGCCAGCCCATAGTCGGCCATGAAGGCGGCGCGGTCGGCGGGATCCAATCCCGACAATTCTGATTCCAGTTTGCCGCGCAGGACACGCACCATGCTCTTGGGTCCGGGGGCCAGGGATTCCTGCCATGACTCCTCGGTACGCGCCGATCCCTCATCGGGAGCATTAATCAGCGCCAGAACCGCCATTCCGGACAGAAAGCCATATCCGCGCAACAATTTTTGTTCAGTAAGTGTCATTGTGATATGGCGAACCGGCTGCCCCTCTTCCAGAGCGACGCGGCACCGCGCCAAAGCATCGTACTCCGGCTTGTTCTCGGTGCGCCCCGTCTCGACTTCCTTGTGCAGACGCGACATCCGCTTCTCCACAATCATGAGGTCGGCCAGAATCAGTTCATCGCAGATGCCGCGCCAATCGCGCCCGGGATCGGCGGCGGAACCAAACTCGCGCAGGACCACGATTAAGGCGTCCAATTCCCGCAGCGCCGGCGGCAGGAGCGTCACTTCAGCGGCGTCTCCGGTCAAGGCGGGGAAATCGAAATACTCGATTTCGGCATGAATCTTCTTGGGCGGGACAAACAAGTCGAACAGACGATCCAGCCGCACGTCGGGCACCTTCACCATTGTGCGTCGCACCTCCTCGCGTCCGAGGTAGGCGCCGACGTCGGCATGGGCCGCCGCCACGGCATTGTACACCGTGGTCTTGCCCGACTGCGCCGTCCCGATGACTCCGATTCTCAGCACGTGCTTATCATCTCAAACTTGCAATTTTTCCCCTCTCCCCTTCGGGGAGGGTAGGGTGAGGGGTGAGGGTCCGGCACCCGGATTGATTTGGCGCGCGGTCATCACCCCGTCGCGCCTTGATCCGAAAAATACCGCCGCTCCGGTCCCGCCTGCTTGTTGCAATCGACGCCATACACCTTGCACTGCCGCTGAATCAGGGCGAGCGATCCCAGATCCAGTTCCACCGCCCGGCGCAACGTGCGCTGAATTTGTTCACGGATGTTGCTCAACTTGAACCGGTCCTTGATCGTCACGAGCGCGATCACCTCGGGATCTTCATGCAACCCGGTCGGATCGTCCTTGGTCTGGAATCCCATTGTGCGCTGCGAGGCCAGAACGCGCTCCGTGAATTCCGAGATCGCCTGCGACACCTTCAACTTCTTGGCGGCCAGTTCCCCCAATTCCTGCAGGACGCTCATCTGTTCATCACTCAATGTGGCGATGACGTCCTGCGTCAGTTCCAACTTATCCAATCCGTTCATAAACGTCTCCCCGGCGGTTTGGCCGTTCTGTATCCAACGGGAGAAGATACTCAAACTCCCGCCATCGCGACATGGCGGGAACGCTCGGCCGGAGCATCTTTCTCTTGCCCGACGGTCGCAGTTCGGGCATTCTAACGGCTGTCCAATGCACAGAACAGACGGCGGCGGCGCAGATGCAAATCCTCATCACCGGCGGAACCGGATTTATTGGCCAAGCGCTTGTGCCGTCATTGGCCGGACGGGGACATGCAGTCCGTGTCCTCTCACGCCGGACCGCGCCGCCCACCGGCTGGCCGCCAAACGTGAATCTGGTTTCGTGGGCCGGGCCGCCCGACCCGATCCCCGCATCGGCTTTGGCGGGAGTCGACGCCGTCGTCAATCTCGCCGGCGAATCAATCGGCGGCGGGAGATGGACCCAGAGACGCAAGGACCTGATCTTCGCCAGCCGCATTGATACCACACGGACGCTCGTCCAACAGATCGCCGCCGCCCGGGTCAAACCGAAGGTCGTGATCAACGCCTCGGCGATCGGCTACTACGGCCCGCACGGCGACGAAGAACTATCCGAGGCCTCGCCGCCGGGAAACGATTTTCTCGCCACGGTCTGTTCGCATTGGGAGGAAGAAGCCAAGCCGCTGGTGCGCCACGGGGTCCGTCTGGCGCTGGTGCGGACGGGGATCGTGCTGGAGCGCGATGGCGGCGCCTTGCCCAAGATGCTCTTGCCCTTCCGGCTCGGAATCGGCGGGCCGGTCGGCTCGGGACAACAGGTGATGTCATGGATTCATCGCGACGATCTGGTGAACTTGTACGTCTTTATTCTCCAGACCGACCGTCTCTCCGGCCCGATCAACGCCACCGCTCCTGCGCCGGTCACCAACCGCGAATTCGCCAGTGTTCTCGGCCGGGTCATGCGCCGTCCCGCGTTCATGCCGACACCGGGCTTCGTCTTACGGCTGATGCTCGGCGAAATGTCCGATCTGGTTCTCACCGGTCAGCGGGTGCTGCCGAAGCGGGCGCTGGAATTTGGATTTGCGTTCAAGTATCCGGGTTTGAGCGACGCGTTGCGGACGATTCTTCAGAAGATTTCTTAGATTAAGACACTGCCCCGATGGAATGCGCCGAACGCCCTGTAGGTCAGGAGCCCTGTGCTCCTGACGTCATTTCCCCCGGCAACGTCTTCAAATCATCAAACAGAATCTGCCGATCTTCGGGATCGGTGATCCTTTCCCCGGCGGCGCGGGCCAACGACGCAAAACGCCGGCAATCGAGCATATTTCCCGACACCGCCGCGGCGCGCGCCAACGCTTCATAGGCGGCGCCCCGATCGAAATCGCCAAGCCCGTGCTGTTCGCAGATGTCGAGGCACCGCTGGGCATGATAATGCGACGCTTCACCGCGTTTCAAAACGGCGTACACGCGCGACACCTGCCACTCGCCGCGCGCGAACTGGACCGGCTGCCCGATCTGCATCCAATGGTATCGTGACGCATGCGCGGCATGGATCATGGTGTCGTCGTCGTCCTGAGTGCGGTCCTTCTTCTCCAACAGCGTCCAAACGAAGTTGAAGAGGTCCTTCGCGCACTTCCGATGCCATTCTTCTTCGGTGTAACGTATTTCGTCTGCCATCGCCTGTTCTCCGCTTATTTCAAGATCGTGATTGTGGACTTGCCGCTCCCGCGAAGTCCCCAGGGCACGCGCCCTGGGCTATAATAATGAAGGATTTCCCATACTCCAGGGCTTTCGCCCTGGGCTATAATAATGGAGGATTGTCCTTAGCCCAGGGCGTAAGCCCTGGGACAGATACCGATGAACCGCGACTGGACCACCCGCATCGTCCTGCTCTTGTCGCTCGTGTTGCTGGTGATCGCGACGGGCGCCGTGTGGATGCAATTCCGGACGGGGCCGTTTGATTCTGTACGCTGGCAAACCGCCCTCGGCCCGGAACGCGGCCGGATGCTTGCATCGCTCTTATCGCAAACCAATTTTGTCGGCTTCGCCCGCGCCGACGTCGAGCGCTACCTCGGCGCGGCCAATTTCGATGAGCGGCAATTTTGGTATGACCTGGGCCCCAGCGTCGGCGACATGCCGCTGGATCCCCGCGCCGCCGTGGGCGACTCGCTACGGCTCTACGGCGTCTTTTCCCACGATTCCACCGGCTCGATTACATCCGTTCTGTACAGCCACCGTCGCCCGACGTTGGGCTCGGCGGCGTTCGATTCTATCGGCTGGTTTGGATCAGATCATTCGCGGCGTCGGACGATGTTCACCAGCGCGCTGGGACGTTCGCGCAATCTGGGTCTGTCCCAGAATCATGTCACGGGATTCCTCGGGCCGCCCGATGGTTCCCGCGTGCGCGCGCATTATGACGTCGGCTCAGGCGGATCGATTTTCGGCGGGCAACGGGCATTGATTTTCGAATTTGACTCGGCGGATGTGGTGAATAGATCCATCGTCACGCCGTAACGGGCGCGATGAATCGCGCCCCTACGCCTACGGTTTGTCCCGTGGGTCCACTAACCCTCACCCTACCCTCCCTAAAAGGGAGGGGATAATAATGCTGGAAAAATTTCTGCCCCCTCTCCCCTTTGGGGAGAGGACTGGGGTGAGAGGCTCCCGTGCGACGAATTCTGCGCGCCGATCTTGCTATCCAAACGTGTGATACCGTCCCCCCTCCCCGGAGCCGCGGCCGAACAACCCCCATTCGGGGAAATTGAAATCCGCGGTCAGGGAACGGGGCTTGATGAGGACGGCCTGCAGGAAGGCCGCCAGATCGGGGATGTCGTAGATGTTCACTTCGTATCCCGAGGATTCCAATTGCGCCGTGATGGCAGACGCATCTTCCGCGCCGCGCCACGCAACGGAGAACCGATTCATCCCCTTGGCCGCCCGCGCGGCCAGTTCGCCGCGTAATTGTTTGACGTCTTCGCCGAAACGGTCACGCAGCGGCCCGATCGGACATTGACGGATGGCGCCCGGATAGCGCGAACGAATGAGCGGGAATTCCTCGATGTGGCAATCCTGCTCGATGTAGGAATTGAACCAGAGCCGGCCATCGGGGATATCAAACCGCCGGATCAGATCGAACAGCGCCCGCAATGTCCGTCCCCCCTCTTTGAGGTCGAACTTGAACGACTTGCCCAAGGGCAGCAAAGTCTTCACGAATTCCTCGACGGTCAGGAGCCCGTGCGCCCCCCGCCCGGCTGCATTGATCAAGGGATCGTGGTGCGCCACGAGCATTCCGGTGTCGGCGTCGAGGCGCACATCGATCTCGCCCCATTCGATCGGGGAGAGGGCGAATTGGCGCAGATTCTCGGCGTCGTTGACGCCGTGCCAGACATACTGAATGTCAGGCGGCAGGTCGCCGACGCCCCCAACGGCGGGGGAACGGGCTGATGATGGCTCGCTCATCGCGGCGGAAGCCCCCAAATCGTCATATCACCTTTCATCGGCACCCGGGCGGCATGGGTTTGGGCCAGCCAAGTCCCCCGGCGGGCAGGGCCACAGACTGCTGAAAAGCGCTTGATCGGCGGGCGACAATGCTTATCTTGACCTTTTGCCTGAAGGAGATGGGAAAACCACATGAAAAGAACCTTCCAGCCGTCCAACCGCAAGAAACTGGCCGATCACGGCTTCCGCAAACGGATGTCGACCAAGAACGGCCGCGCCGTGCTCAAACGCCGTCGGGCCAAAGGGCGCAAGCGGTTGACCGTGCGGGCCGCCACGAAGTAGACGGTGTGCCTTTATCCCTGTCTTTCCCGCAACGGTCCCGGTTGAAAAGCCCGCTGCGCATCCGCCAGATTCTCCAGAGCCCCGATTCCGGTCGCAAGCGCCTCCGCGGATTCCGCGTGACCTGGTCCAAACAAGAGCCGTCGCGCCGGATGCCACGGCTGGGAAAAGACCCCCAGTTTGCCTTTGTGGTCTCGCGGCGATCCGGCCCGGCGGTCGTACGCAACCGGATCAAACGCCGCCTGCGCGAGGCGGTGCGCCTCAATCGAGCGATCTGGCCCCCAGAGGTCGCGGTTGTGTTCTTCGCCGAGGGCGGCGACGTGGCCAATCTGCCCTTTGACACTGTGAACCGTCTGATCGGCGAATCTCTCGAATGGATCGACTGCCATCCGCCAAAATCCAAGGAGCAGAGAGCATGAGAAACTGGCGGCGCGTCCTCGAACGTCTGGCCGTGGGTGGGGCGATTTTTCTGGTGCGTGCTTACCAGACCCTGATTTCGCCTCTCTTCATCGGCGGTTGTCGACATTGGCCGACTTGTTCAAGATACACAATAGAAGCATTGCAACTACATGGATTACAACATGGTACGATGCTATCACTGAGACGACTTTCGCACTGCCATCCCGGCGGATCGTCCGGCTTTGACCCTGTGCCGAAACCTGAACGCCGATTGATATCATGAACGAAGAACGCTCCCCAATCGACACCAAAGTCATGATGGCTTTTGCCGTCTTGGTGGCATTGGTGCTGCTCCTGCCGACCTACTGGGAGTGGATCGGCTTCAAGCCAGCGCCGAAACCGATCTCCAAGATGGCTGATTCGACTGCCACCGCCTTCCCATCGGCGGCGGACACATCGTCTCTCTCTAATCGTAGCACGATAAGATCAAGAATAACAAACGATTCGGCGAAGTCGATATTCGTTGTCGATTCGGCGTGGTCGGGAGAGACAGTCCAAGTTACGACCCCCAAGTATGAAGCGTCTTTCAGCACACAAGGGGCGCGACTGGCCCGTCTCGTTCTCAAGGATTATCGATACACGGACCCCGAGCGGCACGATCAGCCGATCGTCCTGCTGGATACAGTCGATGCGGCGGCCGGAGGCGGCCCGGGATTTCAGTTTGACTCTCCCGAAATCGATCTCTCCCTCGCCCAATTCCGGGTCGACCGGACGAGTGTCTCGCTCGCCAAAGAGGATTCCGGCTCGGTTCGTTTCACGGTCCGAACGAAAAGCGGGAATGAGTGGGCGGTCATCTACACATTCCGCGGTGACCGGTACGATTTCCAAACCCGCCTCTTGGTCCCGGCCCCGTGGCAGGATGGGGTCGAACGCGAATTGCATTACGGCTGGCAGGGAGGGTTGTGGCCAACCGAGCCCGATCCGGCGGGGGACAATAACGATTTCGCCGCCGTGGCCTTGATGGGGAAGGACCTCGAACGGATCGGCAAAGTCGACCACGATCAGCCGGTCTCCAATCTCTCGGGCCAGACTTACTGGGCGGCGGTGCGCACGAAGTACTTCGTCTGCGCCACGATCCCTGCAACTGAAGCCGGGGGATTCCGTTCCGTCGGCCGCGAGCGGTTTATACCATTTGAGGGCAAAACGATCCCCCTCAAACAATTCGATGCATTGGTCCGCGTTGACCTGCGCACGGGTGAGCCGATCGATCTGGCCTTCCGCGTTTACGCCGGCCCCATCGATTATGACGTCCTGAAAAGTTACGGTGTCGGCCTGGAGCAGATGGTCAACCTCGGTTGGCGCTGGCTGGTCCGGCCGTTCGCGTTGGTCTTTCTCTGGTTGTTCCAGCGTTTGTATGCCGTCTTCGCCAACTATGGCATCGTCATCATCATCTTCTCGCTTCTGATCAAGACGATTTTCCATCCGCTGACCAAAAAGCAGATCCGGTCGATGCGCAAGATGCAGGCCCTGCAGCCGAAGATGGAAAAACTGAAGGAGCGCTTTAAAGACGACGCCCAGCGCCTGAATCAGGAAATGATGAAGATGTACCGCGAAGCCGGGATCAATCCGATGGCCGGGTGCCTCCCGCTTCTGCCGCAGATGCCGATCTTCTACGCCCTCTTTCAGGTGTTTCGCACGTCGATCGAATTGCGCGGCGCCCATTTCGTCTTTTGGCTGACCGATCTATCGCAGAAAGACCCTTACTACATCCTGCCCATCCTGATGACGATCTGCATGTTCGCGCAGCAGACGCTCTCGACTAAGGACCCCAAGCAGAAGATGATGACCTACATGATGCCGCTCCTATTCGGCTTCATGTTCCGCAATTTCCCCGCCGGGCTCACGTTATATTGGACTATGTTCAACATCTTCTCGATCATTGAGCAAGTCTGGCTGATCGG
>JACQFV010000013.1 GCA_016199865.1 Candidatus Zixiibacteriota bacterium
GGCCCCTCGCGGAATACGCTCGGGATGAACCGTGCCCATACGGGTGATCGCACGATAGCATTTGTAGGGGCGCCATTCGTGGCGCCCGCAAACGGGCGTGATGAATCACGCCCCTACAACGAGAGCGAACGGATGAACGTCACGCCCATGCGAGATTTGGGGACATCAACACACCCGCCCGGAATGCCTCTTGTTTCCACCGTCGGTCAACGCGTAGTATGATGCCATTCCCCATCGGGGACAAGTCGAGTGCGTTGGCAGCAACCATGACGTGGATTGAAGGGTGATACCGTGAGACAAGAGATGAGCAAGATGAACCGTGGACGGCGTGCCCTTGTCGGTGCCTTCGCCGTCGTCTTTCTGGGAGGAGTTGCACACATGGCCGCCGCGTCGGCGTTGGACAGTCTGTTTGCCGATTACTGGGAATTCCAGATGCGCACCTCACCCACCTGGGCAACGTATCTGGGCGACCATCGCTTCGATGACCGCCTGTCCGATCTTTCGGCGGCGGAACGGGATAAGGAACTGCAGGCGTTGCGCGGATTCCTGGCCCGTTCGCAGGCGATCCAGGAAGCCGAACTGGCCCGATCCGATTCGCTCAGCGCGGAGCTCTTCAGCCGTGAGATTCAGCGGCAGATCGATGACTGGCCCTTGCTGGAATACACGATGCCGATCAGCCAGCAAAACGGCCCGCACATCGAATTTCCGGAACTGGTCACCTACCATCCCTTCCAGACCGTCAACGACTGCGAGAACTTCGTCAAACGGCTGCGCGCCTTCCCGGTTCTGATCGACCAGACCATCGCCAACATGCAGGAGGGGATGAAAGACCGGCTCGTTCCCGCCAAAGTCACGATGCAGGCCACGGTGCCTGAGATCGAATCGCAAATTGTGGATGATCCCGCGAAGGCCGTGCTCGCCGGCGCCATCGCGCAAATCGACTCCGGCATTCCCGACACGGCAAAGGCCCGGCTGAAACAGGAAATCATCACGGCAATCGCCGCCGACGTGGTTCCGGCTTACCAGCGGCTCGACGCCTTTGTGAAGACCGAGTACATCCCCGCCTGCCGCGACACGGTGGGCATTCTGGCGCTCCCCGACGGTCGGGAACGGTATCGCCGGCTGGCCCGTCGATACACGACCACGAATCTGTCGCCCGAGGAGATTTTCCAGATCGGGCAGCGGGAACTCAAGTTGGTCCACGATCAGATGGAAGCGATCAAGGACTCATGCGGATTCCACGGCACGATCCAGGAGTTCGCCGCCAGTCTGCGCCAGGATCCGCGCTTCTTCTATACAACCGCCGATTCGCTGGTGGACGGATTCAAGGCGATTCTGGCGCGGATGAACGACAAACTGCCGCTGTTGTTCGGACGGCTCCCCAAGGCCCCGTACAGTTTTCGCGAGATCGAGTCGTACCGCGCCGAAGCGGCGCCGGACGCCTACTATTACGGCGCTCCGGAGGACGGCTCGCGCCCCGGTTATTTCTATATCAACACTTCCCATCCGACGATGCGCCCGAAATACACGATGGAGGCGCTCGCCTTCCACGAGGCCGTGCCGGGCCATCATCTGCAACTGTCGATTCAGCAGGAATTGACCAACCTGCCGCGTTTCCGACGTCACGGCGGTTACACGGCGTTTGTTGAGGGCTGGGGTCTGTATTCGGAACGTCTTCCCAAGGAAGTTGGTTTCTTCACCGACCCCTACTCGGAATTCGGCCGTCTGACCCTTGAGGCCTGGCGGTGCGTCCGGCTGATTGTCGATCCGGGCATCCACTACTATGGCTGGACCCGCCGGCAGGCGGTCGATTTTTTCCGCGATAACACCGCCCTCTCCGATCTGAACATCAACTCCGAGGTTGATCGTTACATCGCTTGGCCGGGTCAGGCGCTGGCATACAAGATCGGACAGTTGAAGATCCTTGAGTTGCGTCAGAAGGCCAAAGACGCCTTGGGCAGCCGTTTCGACATCCGCGCCTTTCACGATGAGCTCTTGGCCGATGGCGCGTTGCCTTTGGATCTTTTGGAGGCGAAGATGGACCGCTGGCTGGCGATGCAGGTGAAGTCCGCCCACGCCGGCGGTTGAGAAAATGGATCATCCGCGCCCCAATCACGTGTGACTGATCCTCGCCGCCATCCCTACGCCGGCGTCCCGTATCTTCTGGCCGCCGTCGCGTCTTGGGGCGCCTATTTCCCTCTCGCCAAACTGATTCTGCTGAAGCTCTCCCCGGTCGGGTTTCTCATCATCCGTCTGGGCGTCGGTGCGTTGACCCTGCTGGCGTTGAATCTCCGCCCGCGCCGATCGCTGGCCATACAACGGCGCGACTGGCCCGTTGTGATCGCCGCCGGTCTGGTCGGGATTGTGCTGCATCAGATGATTCAACTCAACGGACTGCGTCAGACCTCTGCCACCAATACCGGCTGGATTCTCACGTTGATTCCGCCGGTGACCGGCATATTGGGATGGTTTTTTCTCCGGGAACGAGTCTCGCCACGACAGATTCTGGGGCTCGTGATCGCGATGATCGGCGTCGTGTTCTTTGTCGCCAACGGCCGACCGCAGAACTTATCGCTCGGGCACAACACGGGTGATTTCCTGGCGTTGGGCAGCATCGTCACATGGTCGTCCTACACGATCATGACCAAGTCGCGGCTGGGACGTTGCGACGCTCTGGCGCTGTCGGCCATTCACATGGCGTTGGGATTTGTCGTCTTCCTGGCCTTTGGAGCCGTGCATCTGCCCGGGCAGGCCGCGGCGCTGAGCCCGCGTGATTGGCTGATCGTGCTGGCCATCGGCGTCATTCCTTCCGGTCTGGCCTACTATTGGTGGAACGCGGGCTTGCAACGCGCCAGCGCGATCAACACCTCCATGTTCCTGTTCCTGGAGGCGATCGTGGCCTCGGTCGCCGGATTTCTGCTGCTCGGTGAGCCATTCACGGCGGCCAAACTCGGTTCTGCCATTGTGATCATCGGCGGCGTCACGATCGGCCAGAGACAATTGGGACGAAAGGAGCCCATGTAGACGATGTCGCGACAGAACATTTCATCCGAAACGTCGTCTGTTTAAGCTCATAACCTCTCTGGGTTTCATCCGCACGGATTACAGATTGTCGAGGCTGCCACACCACGGAAGGCCACACCGATAATCTTGACCACGTCGAGCACGTCGCACACGTTGTTGCAGTCCATATCGCATTGCTGCTTCGGACAGCCCGGATCGGTGATCGCTTGCGCGCCGCGGAACGCCATACCGATTGTCTGTACGACGTCGAGAACGTTGGTCACGCCGTCGCACGCGGGATCGGCATGGCACGGGCAAGAGCAGCCGCAGCCATCGCTGTTTTGCGGGAAATGCGAGGTGATCCCGTTCGCCGTGGCCCAAGCGGCGGCCTTGTCCGCCAACGCCCTGATAGCAACGTCAGAGGTGCTGGACGTATCGGACACGAGCGCCCAGACGATGTTCAGCGTGTCGGTGTCGATGAGATAGTGGAACTGCGCCAACTTCACCATCGTGTACAGATCGGTGTCCCGGTCCGAATAGACGTCTATGCCGGAGAGGTTGACCAGCGCCCGATACAGGAATTCGTCACTGGGGCCGTCCTGCGACTGAATGTCGCCGCTGTTGCCGATGCGCGCCCCGCACAACGGTCCATTTGTCAGGACCGAAATGCCGCCACGGAACCGCGAGGCCGTGATGGTCGGACTTGGGGGCGTGTTGGCGGTGTCCACGCCTTGCTGCCACAGGAGGTTGCGAGTGACATCAAAGCCGGGCTTGTTGGTCGTACCCCGCTGGATCGATCCATATCGAATGGCCGGAACAACGTCAAAATCCACGAGTACGCCGATCAACAGATCGGTCACGGGCGTGGCGTCGCGGTCCCAAACCGAGAGCCGGCAGATCACGAATTCATCGCTGTCGGGATGCTGCGGAAAATACCACTCCCAACGCAACCAGACCGCCGAGTCTTTCGTGGTCATGTCGGCGGTGGCCTGGGCGAATCCCGCTTGGGTCCCGTAGGCGGCCGTGTTGAGAACCAGATCTCCCTGCGCCCGGTAGCCGAATTGCCCGCGTGTATTGCGAACGCCGAAACGATAGAACACGGTCGTGTCGGGGCTCTGCGATCCATGCGCCACTAACAGCGAAGCGTCGTAGATGCTGCTGCTGGAGTCTTGGAAGCGCCAGAGGCCACCCTCTCTATTCTGCGAGGCGAAACGGCCGTTGCTGGAAACTTCCAAAGCCAGCGAGCCGGTTCTCGGGATCTCTGACACCGGACAGTAAAATTGATCGAACACAAAGAAGTCGATGGGAATGATCTGCGGACTTGTCTGTGTAGTGTCGTTATGAGAGACCGTCACGGTCCCTTGGTAGAGCCCTTCAATGGTGATCGCGGTGGCGTCCATATGCACGGTCATGATCAGATCGGGATCGCCGGCGGGAATCGTGTAAGCGCCCCCGCCCAGAAGTGTCAGCCATCCCGGCGGGCCATTGATCTGAGAAGATGCGATATTTCCGGTCATCGTCGCGTTGCCGATGTTGGTGACCGTCAACGCCGCCTCGGTGAAGCCGCCGCGTCGCGCATGATATTCGCACAGCGGGTTGTCGTTGATCGACGCGGCGAAATTCGGTCCCAGCAAAGGACATAGATAGGGTGCGTCGGTGGTGCCGCCCGGCAGACGAAGGTACATGACCGGGTCCATCTCCCAGAACCCCTCCGACTGGGGAATGCCACCGGCGTCGAGATCGCTGATATAGATAATGTCGACGTCGTGGACCAACTGCCCGATCGTCGCCCAATGCTCGGAGCGGCAGACGGAATCCGGACGCGGTGGAAGGCCGCCATGAGCGGGGTCGCCCGGACCGGGATTGCAGTTGGGCGTCTTGGTGTTGGTCAGATTCCGCGGCACGGACCAGGTGTTCCCGCCCGAATTCGAGACCGTCAGGTACAATTCACCATTCATATATCCGTTGCGTGAGTGGTCGGCCTGCTCCGCCGCGCCCGGACCGCCGAATTGCGTGTACACAGCATAGAGATAGTCGCGGTTGGTGCCGTCGCCGGGGCCATTACTGCACAATGTGGCCCCGTCACCGACCCCGAGTGTCAACTTGGCCAGATTCAGATTAAACATGCCACTGGGCCAGGGAGCCGGCCAGTAGCCCAAGGCCACGGGGCGAATCGTGGCGCGAACATTGTTCCAGTGTCGGATCGCAACGTCGTTGGTGACATTCGCAAACCGCTGCTCATCCCAGATGACGTGCAGCACCCCAGCGTTGTCGTAGGCCGTCGAGATGTGAAGAAAGGCCTGCGGCCCTGCGGGGTCGGTGTATTCGGTGATGAACCGCTTGTGGGCATCTCCCAATTCGCTGCCGTCGATCCAGCCGGCCCCTGCAGTCTGTGATTCGTAATAGGCGACATTGTTCAGCCCGTGGAATTGCGGCTCGCGGTCCGAGTGCAGCACAATCGCCACCTTGTCCGAGTTGGCGTCGGCGGCAATCACATATCCGAGAGTGAAACTCGAGTCAATCGCCACCGGCCCGACC
>JACQFV010000019.1 GCA_016199865.1 Candidatus Zixiibacteriota bacterium
CCGGTCACGCGCAGTTCGGTCACAAGTTCAATTCCGAGCTCGCCGGCCCGTTTCAGCAGAGCCGACAGGACCGTCCGTGCCTGATCGGTCGTAGGGAAATACTTGCCCGTCGGCTCGAGTTTCAACCGAACGCCCATCTTGCCAAACCAATCAATCGTGTCCCGGTTGCTGAACGCCGTCAGCACCTTGCGAATGGTGTGGGGAGATCCGCCCCAGAAGTCCTTCTCAGTGACGACGTCATTGGTGACATTGCACCGTCCGCCGCCGCTGACCAGAATTTTCGCGCCCGGCTTCCGGGCACTCTCGATCAGGAGGATGCGCAGCCCCGAATCACGCGCCGCATCACCGGCGAAGATCGCCGCCGCCAGCCCGGCTGCCCCGGCGCCGATGATCGCAAGGTCACATTCGGTCTGTGGGTTGGAAGACGATGTACTCACGCTGGCTTGGGCTTGGGTTCGTGAATCTACTCAACAGCGAAAAGGGCGATCATAAAGATCGCCCCTACGATTGACTCCCAATAGACGCGTGGAGGTGAAAATTGTCTCGACCCGGTTTTTCTACCGCTTCTGCGGCGGCTCGGGCGGTGGCGGCGGGAGCGGCCGCGGCGATTCCTTGATTTTCTTCATCAGTTCCTGCACGGCGCGGTCGATCTGCGGATCGATGCCCTGCATGACAACCTGCGGCGGATAGTCGACGTCGATGTCGGGCTGGAAGCCCTTGTTTTCCAGCGCCCATTTGCGGTCCAGGTCGTACAGGGCAAATTCGGGCGTCGTCATGAAGCCGCCGTCGGTGAAGGGACGGTGCCCGCGAATCCCGACCACACCCCCCCAAGTCCGCTTACCGATCGTGGGACCGAGGTTGTTCAGCTTGAATTCGTACGGGAAAATGTCACCATCCGACGCCGAATGCTCATTGCACAGGCAGGCCATGTAGCCGTTGAAGACCGTGCCGGGGTAGGTGCTCGGGCCGAAATTGCGCGACGTGCCCATCGAGGTCAGCATCCGCCGCAACCGTTCGATGATCAATTCCGAGACGAATCCGCCACCGTTCCAGCGCACGTCGATGATCATCCCCTCCTTGCGCAACTGCGAATAGTACGTGCTGGCAAATTGCTTGAGCCCGTCGCCCCCCATGTCGGGGATGTGCACGTAGCCGATGCGCCCGCCCGACACCGAATCGGTGTAATGCGCCTTCTGCACCACCCAGTCGTAGTAGCGCAGTTCTTCCTCATTGCCGATGGTTTTGGGTTCGATCGTCCAACTGTTGGCGCCATCCGCCGTCGCTGACAGGGTCAACTTGACCGTCTGGCCGGACTTGTTCTCCAGGAGACGCATAGGGTTGTCGTTGGCGGCGAGCGATGTGCCCTCAATCTCGATTACATAATCGCCGGCGTGGGCTTTGATCCCCGGCTCGGTCAGAGGCGAGCGGCGATCCTCCCGCCAATTCTGTCCGTTCAGGATGCGGGCGAGCTTGAATTTCTTGGCCGTCGAATCAATCGCCCAGTTGACCCCCAACAATCCGACTTTGTCCGGCCCGGGATGGGGCGCGTCGCCGCCGCCGGTGTAGGTGTGCCCGGTGGCCAGTTCACCGATCATTTCGCCCAGGATGTAAGTCAGATCGTAACGGTGGGTGACGTGATCGACCAAAGGCGCGTACTTGTCGTGAATTGCCTTCCAGTCGACACCGTGCATGAGCGTGTCATAGAAATAATCCCGCTGCAGACGCCATCCCTCCTCGAAAATCTGTTTCCACTCGGCCTTCTGATCCAGCCACATGTCCATGTTGCTCAGATCCAGCACGTTGTCGCCGGTCTTGCCCTTCTCGCCGTCGGCGTCGATGATCTCGTACGTCTGGCCCTTCTTGTAGATTATCTTCTTGCCGTCGGGAGTGAGATCGTACCCATCGGCTTCATCGAGGAAGACATGATCCTTGCGGTCCTTCATGTCGTAGACGTGCAAACTTTGTTTGGTGCCCTCGAGGGTGCCGGCCAGCCCCTCCACTGGTGAGGACAGATAAAAGAGGCGCTTTTCCGCGGCCGCGAGGTTGTCGTACTGCCCGGCGTCGATGGCGAACTTCACCTGCCGCGACTGGATGCCGTCGAAGTCGATGGCGACGTCCGGCGCTTTCTTCTCGTCCTTCTTGTCCGATTCCTTGTCTTTCTTGTCGCCTTTATCCTTCGGCTCTTCCTTCTTCGGCTCAATCTCGTCGCTCTGCGGAGCGAACGGGGACGCGTCCTTCGCGGACAAGACGACGGCGTAGATTTCGGTCATCTTGTCGAGCACGAAATCGAAGTCATAGTTGCCGAGTAAAGGGTTGAAGGAGCGATTGGAGAGGAAGTACAGGTATTTCCCCTCGGGATCCCAGACCGGGCCAAAATCATCAAACTGGCCCGTCGTGATCGCCCGCGTCTTGCTGTCCGCCACGGAGTGGATCCACACCTGCGAAATGTCGTTGTCGGCGTTCATCGAATACGCCAGCCAACGCGAATCCGGCGACCAGGAGTAGCGGCGGACGTCGCCGCGCCTTCCCTGCGCGACCAGGGTCTTCTTCTTCGTCGGGACATCGATGTAAAAGAGTCGGACGCTCTTGTCGGACCAGGCGAGTTTCTTGGAGTCGGGCGACCAGACAGGCGAGTACATGTAGCGATCGCCGTCGGTCGTCAGACGCACGGCGGGCTTGTCGGCGCCCACTTCCAACATGTAGAGTTCATCTTCGCCCGAGGCGTCCGACACAGAGGCGATCCAATGTCCATCCGGCGAGATCGTGGCGTACTTCTCGTTGGCCCCGGAGGTGTTCGTGAGGTTGCGCGTGTTGCCGTGCTTGGCCGGCACCGTGAAGATTTCGCCGCGCGCGTCCAGAATCGCGCGATTGCCGTCGGGGGAGAGCGTGTAGTCCTGGATCTTGTCCTTGCAGTTGACAAAATGCGAGCGCGCCAGAATCTCATCGGACCCGAGCGTCACGGTCAACTTGCGCGGCTGGCCGTTGGGCAGATCGAGGACATAGAGATACCCGCCATTCTCGAAGACGATCGCGCCCGGCCCCATGGCCGGCCAGCGCACGTCATAGTCCGTGAAGTTGGTAACCGGCTTGGTTGACTTGTCGACCGGGTCGTAGGCATACAGATTCAGATGGCCGGTGCGGTCGGAATTGAAGTAGATCTTGCCCGAGGCGGGGTCCCACATCGGCGCATTGTCGGTCCCCTCCCAATCGGTGATCTTCTCAGACTTGGCATTGACCAGATCGTAGATCCAGACGTCCTGCGCCGCGCCCCCTTTGTACCGTTTCCAAGTGCGAAAATCCCGGAAGATCGGGCAGTAGGCGATCTTCTTGCCGTCCGCTGAAAACGACGCGAAACCGCCTCGCGGCAGCGGCAGTTCCGTCGGATAGCCGCCCTCGGGACTGACCGTGTAGAGATTCCCCTCCCACACCGAGTGCGTTTCCTCGCGCGAGCGGAACAGGATGCGTGAGCCATCGATAGTCCAGTCCATGACGATGTCTTCGGGTCCCATCCGCTCCGTGGAGTTCTGGATGCCGGGATGATAAGTCACACGTTTCACTTCGCCGCCGGCTGAGGGGATGACGTACACGTTCATGTCGCCGTCATACTGGCCCGTGAAGGCCACCATTTTGCCGTCGGGGGAAAACCGGGGGAAGAGTTCCAGTCCCTCGGAGGTGGTGAGGCGACGCGCCAGCCCGCCACTGGAGGAGACGATCCACAGATCACCCCCATGACTGAACACGACCTGATCGCGACAGATGTCGGGGAAACGGAGAAGTCGCGCCTCCTCGGCGGAATGCGCGCTTGAAATGATCAGAATCCAGATTCCCAAGGCGGCGATGGCTCGTTTCAGCATGGCACCTCCCGAAATGTTGTCGTTGAAGTGGGCCCGCGGTTCATCTCCACCACCGGGGGCGCTGGGTCGCTCAATCTAACGATCCGAGCGGGGGAAAGTTGTCAACTTTTTGGGTTCTTGGTCAGGTTCAATCAGGGATTCTTGACCCTACACACAATCGATCCACCTTGATCGTCAAACAAGAGGACCCGGTATGGCAGCAGACGAGGATGTGCGCGCCACCCGCCCCGGGTGGCGCACATCACGCGAGGGTTCATCCTGCAGGATTTACCCTGAAGGGCGCGTGACGCGCACGTCCCGATCTTGTTAATTGCCCGCTGTCATTCTGTTGGGGATTCCAAGGGATTGTCGCCTCATTGTGTGCCGAGGCGCACCGCGGTCGGGTACTTGGGCTGATAGAGGCCGATGGTGCCCCCGCCGGGAAGCCCGATCTTTGTGAGCCGCCCCCAGCGTTCATCCTGAGCCGGGGAGCATGTCACTGCCTTCTTGGCCAGCGAGGCCATTTCGGCCTTGAGGTCGTCACACATGAAGTAGAGTTCGTGCCGGTCGTTCTCGCCGGATGGGTGAAACGCCGCCTCGGCTGGCGGCAGTGCGAAGATCAACCAACTATGCCCCGCATCAACGGACGAGAACCCGAGAACGTCACGGAAAAAAACGCGATCCGCTTCCGCGTCCTTGCTGCAGATGACGACATGAGCACCAGAGATCATGCGTCACTCATTCCCCCACCTCACTTCACACCGCATGCCACCCACGTGACGCCGTCATACACGACCCTTCCATCGGCGCCCGCCGCTGACTTTTCGATCTCACTTTTCACGGCAGTTTGTTTCTGAGGCGGCAATTGCGCAAACAGTGTGGCGACGGGACCGGCGAGTTCACGCGTCCATGTGAAATACTCCGCGCCGCTGTCGAAATCGGACATTCGGACTTTGACCGGTTCCGCCACTACGTTGCGAAAGCCGGCTTCTTTAAGGACTGACTCCAGCCGTGAGCGATCGGCGAAGGCGAAGAGCCCCGGACTGCCCGGCGGCGGGGCCGGCATCTCCAGTTCACGGCGGATGACCCGCATGGGCAAGCTCGCCCAGAGGTTCTCTTCCGGCCCGGCCCAGCAGGCCACGGCGATGCGCCCGCCGGGCCTGAGAACTTGGTGCGCCTTTGTAAGGCAGGCCAGAGGAGTCGGCATGAACATGAGCCCAAAACGGACGGTGACGGCATCGAATGACGCATCGGGGAAGCTCAACCCTTCACCGTCGGCCCGGCGAAACTCCACGTTGCGCACGCCCTTTGCCGCCGCCTTCTCGCGCGCGAAGGCGAGCATCTCTTCGACGAAGTCGGTGGCCACGACGTGCCCATCCCGAACCCGCAGCGCCGCTGGGATGGCGGGTTCGCCCGTCCCGCAGGCGATATCCAGCACATGGTGGCCGAGCCCGACTCCGGCCAGATCAAGCAGCCGTTCGGTCACGGGCTTGGTGATCTGGGTCAGACGTTCATCGTGTTTGCGCCAACCGGGCGCGACTGCCGTCCAAGTGCTGTGCTCCCTCTGTTTGAGCGCTGTTGCGTCAACTTGTGTCTGCATGAGTGTCCCTTTCCTCGATTCTGTCGCGTGAATCCATCAAGAACTGACAGCGGGGCTGCTTCCCATCATCCGGTGCTCCGGCTGAGAACCAGATACAAAATATCCGATTTGGGTCATCATGTCGACGGAATCTGAGCGAATTTTCCGCTTGACCCGCCCCCGTCTCCTTGTCTAAGTAAGGCGCGCCTAACAATTGTTAGGTTGGCCTAACAGAGGGAGGCAAACCAACCACCGTTCCAGGAGGAAATTGTGCCCAGGGTCAAAACAGGTCTCACATCCCGGTATGTGCCTTATGCTGCCGCCCTTGCCGTTATCGTGCTTCCCGCTGTTTGGCACGTCACGGCCCAGGCCGACCGGCCCCCGTACGTCTGGTCGTACTCGTACGCCACCACGCCGCCCGAAGACATCGAATTGGAGTACTACCTGACCAATGCCACACCCCATGCCGACAGCGCCGGGCAGACGTCATGGGAGCATCGGGTGGAGTTGGAAGTCGGGCTTACCGACCGTTGGGACATTGCGCTGTACCAGATTTTCAGCCAGCCCGGCGATGGCGCCTTCCACTACGATGCCTTTCAAATCCGCACGCGGTACCGGTTGGGTGCAGCGGGTCGATGGCCGATCGACCCCTTGATCTATCTGGAATACCGCCGACCGAGTTCGCTGTTGTCCGCGAATGAACTGGAGGGCAAACTGGTCCTGTCCCACGATTTTGACCGCGTCAACGTGGTCGTCAATCTGGTGGAGGAATTGGAGTTCGCCCCCGGATCCGAATCGCACACCGGATACAGCTTCGGGATGAAGATTGAGCCGCGGCCGATTCTCTCGCTTGGTATCGAAGCCTTTGGGGACATTACCTCCGAAGAAGGAACCGCCCATTATTTGGGACCGACAGTCTCCCTGGCACGAGGGAAGTGGTACTACACGATCGGAGCCGCGCTGGGGCTGAACCAGAACTCCGACGATGTGCGCGCCCGTGCGATTCTGGGGATTGAACTGTGAGCCGGCGCATGTCGGCCCGCCGTTAAACTGAGCACTGACCCCCGCACAAGTGCGAGGTACAGGGTGGGAATATTGTCCCCCGGCGCGGGTAATCCGCTCGGAGGGGCCCGGCGGATTGCTGGGGGGGGTGCCCCCGCGGAATTGCACGGTATTCCATATTCGTTCGAATCGCCGAGGTATATACCATGAGACGAGCATACTATTCCATTGTCGTTGCGTCTCTTCTCATTATTTCGTTTGCAGGTGGAAGCGAGGCAATGGCCGGGAACGGTTCGCGCGAGGACTCCGCAACAACACGCCCCGATCCCAGAATCACGGCGGGGATCGAAATTGGATGGTTATCAATTCTGCATGACATCTCATCGTTCGGGGGGCCTTGGGTTGGGGTCGGCATTGGTCAAGGCTTTCGTGTTCGCCTCCGTATACTGCTGGACTCTTGGGGGTGCTGCGATTATTACATCCCGGCCGATGCTGTCGTTGATCGCGAGCGTACGGCGTTACTCGCTTTGGATTTCGAGTGCACCCGGCTGAAGTCGGGCCCAATCCGATGGCCGGTTGGGCTGACGGTCGGCTTCGAGCGGGCAATGCATGAGTTCCGTCAAGTCCCCTATGAACCAATAGTCTTTCAATCGGATTCTTATCCTATTCTCGAGCCATGGGTCGGCATCCGCGCTGCCCGAAGTGCGAAGCTGACCGGATTGAAGGCGCCGCTGAGAGTGCTTTCCCTCGCCATTGCATACCGATTCCCGATGAACCCCGACCTTCCGGGTTATCACCGGAGTGATTTTGCGGGGCGCGTTGTGTACCTGCGCCTCGGCCCGGGTTAGGCGCTTGTAGCCCCAGTGCTGAGGCATCTACCGGACCATCGACATCAGCGATTTCGCCTTGTCTCGGGTCTCGTCGTAGAATGGATTGTTGTCACAGGAATCCTTGGCGGCAAGGATGGACCCCATCAGGTTCGCCGCCTGTTTGCTGTCGCCGCGCCCCAGCAGGATTCTGGCTTGCAAGTAATCGGCTTCCTTCATTCCACAAGGATCGCGAAATGGCGAATGCTCCCATTGTTCACGCAGGCGGTCCAGCATCCTCTGGGCTTCATCCCACTCCTTCGCCTCCACCAGCATCTGGGCCAGGTGCATCAGGCAACCAAATACTCAGCACCGAATCGATGAGGGCCCTGGCATCGTCGAGGCGATTCTCGTTCATGTAGATCACGATGAGGGACTTTTGGGCGGCCATGGGGGTGATGTTTCCCAACCGACCCGCCGTTGTGGCCTCACGAATCCCCTGTTCTCTCCGGTCCTTGACGAAGGGCAGCCACGTGAAGTGTTTGGATTTGGCGGACTTCCAGTAGTGATATGTGCCCAGCCCCAGGTAGGCGTCGTACAGAGTGCTGTCCATGGCCACGGCCTTGTTCAAACTGGCGGCGGATCGCACTCCGTCCCGGATCGCCCCCCACCAGCCGCCCTGTTGCCCTCGCAAGGCGCCGCGGAACGCGTAGCCGGATCCCAGGACGAAGAGAAGGTCGGCATCATCGCCTTGTGCGCTCAATTGCGTCTGGGCGATGGCAATGGCGCTGTCCAAGTGGGCCGTGGCCGAATCGAAGTAACGATCGGTGCGGTATTGGTTGGAGATGGAGTAGTATGTGATTCCAAGCAAGAGATGGCCCAGCAGTCGCGTCGAATCCGTTGACAGCAGAACGTTGCCCGAATCGAGAGCGTCGTCGTACCGGTCCGTCCAGATGAGCCGCGAGATCAGCCGGGACCGCGAGCCCCACACCAGCGACTCCGCGGAGGCGCCTGAGCCGATCAGCATGATGAAGCACAGGATTGTCGGAATGGCTCGTCTCAATGCGGTGCTCACCACGTCGCCGTTGTCAGCGACAGCATGCCCTGCGCCGGCCGCGCGTTGCCGTCGGTCGCGGTTGGGCGCAATATCTTACACAGATCGGAGGGCAGCGTTGGCGCTTTCCAAGACTACGCGATGCCTTCACGCGGTCGAGAAGGTTGCATCCGGACGAACCACGCCCGATTCGTCCAGGCCGCTGAGATAAGACTTGATGTCGGTGATAATCCGTTCTGTGTCCAGCGTCTCAAAACAACGGGCGACCTTGCATGTCTTGGCAATCTTATTGACGCAGGTCAGATTTCGGCAGGGACTTCCCGCCACGTACGTCCGCGAGGGCGCGTCCTGGTTGGCGGCGGGAAAGAGCGGATCGCGCGAATCGTACCCCGACATCCGCGCCGGAGTCGCGCCAAAAAGGGAAATGACAAACGTTCGATTGCGAAACTGGCGCTGACCCGATCTTGATACCTTCCGCGCCGCCGCGATATGAAGGGGCCCGGTGTCGGCGGATATGAATACATTCGCAAAGTCGCACAGGGCGGCGTAACCACCCAGAGACACAGATGTCGGTACGCAGGTAATCTGCGTGCGTTGCCTGGACGGTAGGGCGCTCAAAAGCCGTTGCTCGATATTCTTCTCCGTGAACCCCGATCCCAACAAGATGCGGACGTTCAGCTGTGCCAGTCCCTTGAGAATTGCGATTTGGTGTGTGAAGGGCACGCGGGTGTACATCGAGGCCGCGTCCGGATTGAGAAAGATGATCGTTTCATCCTTCCTGATGTCGTTGTTTCCGAGAAAGACCTCGGCCTCTTCAATCGCCTGGTCCGAAAGGGTGACCGGCACTCCCGTGAACGCCTCGTCACGGACGGGTCGCCGGGTCGCCGACAACAGGGCACGGACAAATTCCCGCGATTGGTATGAAAAATGATTGATGCCCGTTCGGCCGAATTCGTTCCGAACCAGTTCCGGCGCCACGGTGAGGAAATTCAGGATGTGTTGGCCTCGCGGAAAGTCACGGCGGTCTTCCAGAAAGGGACAGCAGTTGAGGCATAAGTCGTATCTGTTATGGCTCACGATCTGATGAACGTTTACCCGATCGGCGGGATCAGGATGAACCGTGCCGGTGAAAACGGGATAGAGATTGGAGATATCGGGATTACCCTCGATCAGGCAGGCCGCGGACTTCTTGATCACGTAATCGATGCGGCTGTCCGGGAAGAAATCCCGGAATGCGGTGACGGCCCCCTGCAGCATGACCGCATCACCGATGTGAATGTCGGAAATGACCAGGATTCTGTCGAAACGTGGGACTCTCCCGACGATGGCCAGATTCCGCTCGAAGAAGTAATTGGCGACGGGATGGGTTCCCAGTGTGTGGATCAGCAGCGCATCAAGGAACCTGGCCCCCCATTTAGGCCATCGGGTCGTCAGATCGCTGGTCAGGCGAAAAAAAATCTCAGAGAATCCGTTGTCGAGCATGACAGCCCATGCTCCGAGGGCCGATCCAGCGATGCCTCGGGACATTAGCAAAATAAGGAAAGTCTTGTTAGATGAAGGGGAAGTGAAAGTCGGGTAAGTATGGAGGTGAGGAGGTGAGGATGTGACGTCCGGAAGGCAGGCCTTTCAACCGCCTCAGGGGGGGGCGAGCCCGCCCTCGTCTCCGTCCGCTCGTTACGCCGCACGTTTGCCACTCGACTGCACCACAACGCCGCCGACCGGTACCCGGTGCCGAAGGCGTTGGTGCACAAACAAATCCCCACATCCGCGACCTGCCCCGTGTCAGCGTTGAGTCGCCGAAGAACCCTCCAAGGGCCGAAATGGAGGGGCAGACGGATTGCCATAAAAAACGCGCGAAATAAACCTTTACATTTTTCGGCCGATAACGTATTGTGTCTCGTGTAGGACGAAGCCTTTGAGTTTTCTCGGACTGACCGCACGGTATCATCTGCCCACGGCACCCACAGAAAAGCTCGAGCGGTTTCACCCGGCCATCAAGGCCAACGGACAGGGAGCGCCGATTCGCTCTCGAGAAGCAAAGGACGTGTAAGATGGCGGAAGGTACCGTCAAGTGGTTCAGCGATGACAAGGGGTACGGCTTTATCACCCCGGAAGACGGCAGCAAGGACGTCTTCGTGCATCATCAGGCGATTCAGTCGGAGGGGTTCCGCAGCTTGAAGGAAGCGGATCGGGTGCGCTACGACGTCACCCAGGGCCCGAAGGGCCCCCAAGCTGCCAACGTGCAGAAAATCTGACTTTGAAGCCCTGAACAAACAAACCCCGGCAGGATTTGCTCCTGCCGGGGTTTTGCTTTCTGTGGCTGAGCCAACACCATGCGGCGCATCAGCCTGTCATCGCTACAGATACTGTCGACCTTTCCATGTCCCACGACGTATAAGGGTGTTGTAAAGCGAAGCCTTAGACTTCTCTTGGAATGGCCGCGCGGCCGTTCATGTCGCGGAACTCTCAGACGAGATCGACTGGTTTCAAAGGCCGTCCGGGCCAACGGACTGGGGATGCCGTTTCATTCCCGGGAACAAAGGAGTGTCATGGAAGAAACCAACGTCGACCAGCCGGTTGAAGCGGAAGTGGCCGTCAAAGCCAACGCCGCCACCGTCGAGGGTACGGTCAAGTCCTTCGATTTCGGCAAGGGGTATGGCTTCATCGCGCACGATGGCTCCAGCAAAGAGGTCTTCGTGCATCAGGAAGCCATCTTGGGCGAGGGCAACCCGCGCATCGCCGCCGGTGATCGCGTGTCGTTCGAACTGACTCAGGGTCCCAAGGGACCGCGCGCCGCGTCCGTTCGCAAGCTCTAAGACTCTCTAACAGAATGAAACCTGCCAGCCAGACCAATTTCAATGTGGAGGCCAGGCGTCCCCGCCTGGCCGTTGCTGCGCCGGGCGAGGACGCCCGGCGTCCACGGTTTAACGGGTCATTATGTTAGATGATCTAAGGCGTGCATCATCCGGCCGACGAAATCGGCCGGCGGGGGCAACCCTTGATCCCCAAACGAGAGGGAGTGCGTCGTGGGAGAATCTCACTTTAGGAAGCCGACAGAGACAGCCGAGGGCACAGTCAAATCGTTCGACGACGGCACGGGGAACGGCATCATTGCCCGGCAGGGCGACACGGACGTCTTCGTGAATCGCTCCGCCATCCGGGGTGATGGTCTCCGCACCCTGGTCCTGGGCGCCCGCGTGAGGGTTGAGGTCATGGAAGGCCCCAACGGTCCACGGGCCGCCTCGTTGCGCCGGATCTAAGCTCCGGCTTCAGTTGTCGGATTTGCCCCCGGTGGGAATCGACCCCGCCGGGGGTTGTCTTTGCTACGGGGACGGGACTCGTATCTCTGTGGCGGGCGCTGGGGCACTGGCGGATTACGACGGCCGAAATCTACTCCCACAGGAGAGATCGACATTCCTGTAGGGCCTTAGTCCGGTCGAAATCGGCCGTCTTTGACCTGTCGGATCGTTCTCGACTTTCCGGCCCCGGCAACATATACTCCCTCCCGTCACATGAGACCTCCGACCTATTCCGATTGCACGCACGGCCAATGACCGACGGCATTCCAGAGAAGAGATCGACAGGTTTCGAAGGCCGTCGGGGCCAACGGACCGGAGACGCCGGCTCGTCTCCACGTGGGAAAGGAAGTGAGCCATGGCGGAAGGTACCGTCAAGTGGTTCAACGATTCAAAGGGGTACGGATTCATCACGCCGTCAGACGGCAGCAAAGATGTCTTCGTGCATCATGAATCGATTCAGTCGGAGGGGTTTCGCAGCTTGAAAGAGGGCGACAAGGTGAAGTATGACGTCACCCAGGGCCCGAAGGGCCCGCAGGCCGCGAACGTGACGAAGATCTAACCTCGAAGACTAGCGGAGTACGAACCCCCGGCAGGAATCGTCCCTGCCGGGGGTTTTTTCTGTTCCAAAGTCCCCAGAGTCCACTTGGGTACGGAAGGGGGCACTCTACTTCAAGAGCACCATTTTTCTTGATTCGACGCTGTGCCCGGCGGTCACCCGGTAAAAATAGATTCCCGATGCAACTGGCTCACCGCGCGAATTCGCAGCGTTCCAATCGACGTGATGCCGCCCAGCGGCAAAGTCTTCGTCTGCCAGATCGGTCACAACTTGCCCCAGGATGTTGAACACTGTCACTTTGACATGGGACGGACTCGACAGTGAAAACTCGATGGCCGTGGCCGCGTTGAACGGGTTCGGATAGTTCTGGCTAACAGTAAACTCCGTCGGCAGAGCCACAGACTCCACTTGCTCATCGGGCATCATCAGTTTGCCGGCTGGTGGACTGCTCAGATACGGATTCCAATCAACCTTGCCGCTGAACCACCCAGCCGAGGGGCTCGCGGATCCCCACCAATTACCCTCTGCCTTCAGGGAGTCACTCCCGGAATGGTAGACCCTCCGAAGCAAGCATCCGCTGCACCCGGAGCTATCCGTTGAGATGTCATTATTGCCCAGGCCCGATGGGCTAGTCCCAAGATCAACCTTGGCCTTATACGAGTCTGCACGGAGAGGCAAGGTTCCGCTCGAATACCAGAACCCGACCGAGTCGCAGTTCCGGACTGTGACCCCAGACAGTGTGTCCGGCTGAGCCCCCTTCTCGATTCGGACGCCCACGCGGGCATCCTTGATCACAGCGCCGATGCCGCTCTTGAAATGCCCGCCAGTAAGTATGCGGACTCCGTACCATTTTCCTGCCGAATCAATCGTACAGCCAAAGGTTGGCCTTCCCGAGCCACTCAAAGGAACACAGAGCGTACCCTTCACGATGATTTCGACCCGGTTTGTGTCGATGCCGCCATGTTGGTCGTCGCTCGACCCTATGGCGCTGATCGACGCGCCCGGCATGACTGTCAGTGTCACCCCGGTGTCAATCGTGACATCCCCGGTCAAGTTCACATTGTAGGCAAGAGTGTCGGCGTGCGTGATGTGGCCGCTGAGTGTCCGTGGAGCGATCGTGATCACACCCTTCGTGAAGGTCGGCACGATTAGCACGGGGACCTGGTTTAAGTCCTCCCAATTGACAAACGAGAGGTGATTGCTCATCGGGATACAGGTGGTATCGATCTCAAATGACCCAAGCGTGCTCGTGACATTAAACGTCAGTACCAGAGACGGCGTTCCGACCCCGGGCACACCGTCGTCCCCGGCCACGACTTTACCGAATTCGTCCGACCCATAACCGGCGTACATGATTGCGTCGGGACTTATAAAATCCGCATTCGAATCGGCAGCGGACCACGCCCACACCTTGCCCGCGCTGTCGAGTGGGCAACTTGTCTGGTAGGCATACACCTTCCGTGATCCGTAGAAGTTCCGAAAGGCGGTCCATCCAGGTGTCACCAGCCGAGACTGAGGTGTTTGTGTAATCGAAGTCTTGATGAACGCGCCCGGAGTGATCGATCGGATTTCGAACGGTAGGACGATCCCCCTCACGGGCAGGTCATTTTGCAGGTGGACCCCAACCGTGACATTCGTCGCATTTTGCCACACCGACTTCGACTGGATCACGACCGAGTTCGCCGCCAACGCACTGTCGGTCACAAATAGCCCAAGCGCGACTCCGCACAGCAGCCTCATTCGTTTCATCTCTCATCTCCTCCTTAACGAGCCATGACGTGATCACATAGGATCGCTGCCCCGCAACACTAGTAATTATACCGGTAGCATGTCGAGGCGGGACCAGCACCACGAAACGCGATACCAATTACACCAACTACGTCTAGCACGTCAGTGAAACCATCGCAGTTTACGTCTGGGAGTCCTCGGAACAGAGTAGGCGGATCCGCGCCGCGAAAGGCGACGCCGATGAGTCCAACCACGTCAACTACGTTGATGACGGCATCACCGTTCATATCGCCATGACTGATTGCTGCAACTGCCTTGTAAGCATTCGCGCGACCGTAGCCGAAATCCGCATCATTGCCTGGAGCGCCAAGATCATCTGCAGAATGGGCCAAAATGTCGAGTGCGTCGGCAGCCGGGTTGCAAAGCCTAATCCTAGAGGATCTGGAGAGTAGAAGCGCAACAATTCCTGCCACTTGTGGGCATGCGGCAGAAGTTCCTCCAAAGCTCGACGTATAGTCGATGTCGCCGCCCGCATCATCGGGGCCGGTAAAACCTGGGTTCCAGCCGTAATTGCCAGTCATATCGATTGTCCAGACATCTCCTCCGGAAAAGCTGGTGTCTCCTGTCGGCGCGACAACCATCGTGGTGCTCTTATTACACCAACCCCATCGCTGATTGGACTTGTTAATCGCGCCGACTGCGATGACTTCGGGCATGTTCGCAGGGAACTCAAGTGGATCCGTACCATCTTCACCCGCAGCAAACACCATGGCCGTCCCGAGGCCGGCTTCGGTGGTCTTTTCGCTCCCGCCGCATTGATTACTCACCTTGTGTATCGCAACTTCGACTGCCGTAATCGGGGCGGTAGTGCCATAGCCCCAGCTACATGAGGCAACTCTTATTTGTTTGCTGTTCACGTAGATGATCGCCGCGGCAACCGAGTCGGGTAGAGCACCTTCACCGTAGTCACTAAAGATCTTAATCGGGACTACTTTGCAACCACCATCAACGCCTGCTATCCCAGTCCCGTTATGTAACCCGGCGAGAATCCCCGTGCAAGCCATCCCGTGATTCTCGAACACTCCTGGTGATGGGTCGTTATCAACGTCGGCAAAATCATATCCGAGCGAGAAGCCGTCGGTTCGTAGCTCTGGATGGGCCTCGCACCCCTCGTCGATTACCGCCACCTTCAGATTGGAGTCGGCTAGAGCAAATAGCCACGCCGAGTCGGCGTCAATGTCGCAATCGACGGCGCCGCCGCTTTGTCCAGTGTTGCGAAGGTAATACTGATTCGCGAAGTACGGGTCGCTGGGCAATCCGCGCAGACGTGGACGGATGTACATCGTCGGGGTGGCCCACTCCGTCCCGCCGAAGGAATGAAGAGAATTTGCGTACGTGAGAGGGCTCTCCTTAATCGTGTCGTCCAGAGCGGCATGCCAATACATATGGCGGACAGTGAGCGAATCGACGTAATGTAGCCCAAGTGTGGCTAGGATGTGAAGTGCGGAGTCGTTAGAAATGTCCTCCTTGAATTGAACTGAGATGAGGTCAGTAACGGGAAATTCAACTGAATCCACGGCAAACGCATAAACAGGAATGCAACGATTGACCGTTGGATCAGTACTCAGCACGGAATCGACCGTGCTGTAGCTCCACCCTTCTGCGATGCCGAAGACGGAGAACCCGCGCCCGATATCTTTGACGGAGACGTTGGAGTCAAGGCAAGAATGACTCGAAAAGATGCTGGACGTTCGAGGATGGGAACCAGAGGTGTCAGACTGAATGGTGACGTGCCTATTGGATTGTATAATCGCCACGGTGCTATCGAGCGAGTAGTAAAAGTCCCCCCTGCAAATCGTCGGGGCGGCGAATGCCAAGAGCCCTGCGAGTAGTGGCTCCACTAACCGCTTGCCCTGCGTCATGAGTTCCTCCCGCGTGACATGTTACCGTGAGTGATTGTTGACCCGTTCCTTCTCCCAGCCAACGGTCATTCCGCCGGTGAAATAGTTACTCGTCGGAAGATAAAGTAACCGAATGACTGACAAAGACTTCACGTCTACCACCGCCATGCCACCGATGCTGTTAAAATCTCCCGGCGGTGCAGTGACGACCTCGTTTGATTCAGGTACCCAAGCAAGCTGTCCCGGATAGATCGGTCCCCCGGTTTTTTCCGAGGCAATGGTGAACCGCTTAAGGTGGGCGCGGCTAGGTAGATCAAACACATCAAGCGTCGGCTGTGAATCGAAGATCAATGTACGACTCGGATCGGATACGACGACGGTTTCCCCGCTCTCCGAGAGCGCAATCTCGCCAAATGGATAGCTGAGTTCTTTCTGCAAAGAGGTCTGACCCGTTGTGAGGTCGCCGACAACGAACCACGCGGTCTGGCTCCGTAAGAGGACAGCGATTGCTAACACTCGCACCTTGTCGCCATGCAGGAGAGCGAAATACACTGGTCCCAACTCCTCGCCGGACTGCAAATGTGGCACGTAATTGCCCCAGCCGGTGTCCGCCGACAGATCATATCCTTGCAGTCTCATTGGAGAGAGGAAGTTCTGTTCGGGCCGCAGCACCGTCGCCAAGGCAATAGATGTGCCGGTCGCGGGGCCGCCAAACGGCGCCAGCGAATCGGCGAGGTTCTTGATCAGGGTGCCGTCGGTCGCAGAAACGAGCTCTTGACCCAGCAGCAGCCAGCGACCGCCACTAAGTATCGACATGCGTTTGCCCGATGGCCTATCAAGCCAATGAATTAGATCGTGGTGCCAGACCTCGCGTTTGGAGACTACGTCAATCCTCACAATCGACCTGGTCCGCGCCCCGTCAGAAGTGACAACGTAGAGTCCATGCCCATCTTGGTCAGCCACCATATCAACACTCGGAGCAGATAGTGGGATGGAATCTTGGACGACCGAACTATCAAGGTCGTAAACGAAGATGATGGATTGTGTGTGTCCCGGTTGCGAGTAGTCGATGGCGCCGGCATAGAGAAGCCGTCTGCCCGGGGTCGGTTCCAAGGCCCGCTCAGACGAACAGCTAAGGGCAAGTCCCGCTGCCAACGCAATCGCCAACACTCCGGCGAGAACCGCCGGACACTTGAACCATCTTGTCATTGGCCTCTTGACCATCGCCCCTCCTTCGG
>JACQFV010000194.1 GCA_016199865.1 Candidatus Zixiibacteriota bacterium
ATCTGGCACTACCTGCGCGCCAACCGGATGATGGTCTCGGTGCGCACGCGCGATTCATTGGATGAGTTGAAATCCGAGACGATCCATCTCATCGACTCGATCGTCGCGGCGGCCGCGCGATCGGATTTCCCGCCGCATGAGTCGCAGTTGTGTGATTGGTGCGAGTTTTATTCGATCTGCCCCGCCAAGAGACATCCCTATGCGACGGCCACACTCGGGCCGGAGGAATTCTCAACCGACCGTGGCGTGCAACTGGCCGATCAGTATGTTGCGGCGGCACGGGCAAAGACACAGGCCGAGGACGTTTTAGTTCGGGCCCGGCAGGAGGTTCTCGACTTCGCCAAGGCCAACAATCTGACCCGCCTGCAAGGGCACGGCGCCACGGTCGGAATCACCCGGCGTACCGAACTGGCCTTGCCCAATCAGGACGACCCCAACCGAACCATCCTGGAATCGCTGGTGCGCGCCAGCGGCCAGTGGGAGAAAGTCTCGGAATTGTCGCGCAGCAAACTGCCCAAGGCGATTCAGGGTGATCTCTTTGATCCCAACACGCGCGGCCAGATCGCATCTCTGCTCACATCCCACCCAATCGAGATTGTCCGGGAGCGCAAGCTGGCCCGCGAGGAATTCGACGACGGGCCGGATGTGTGAGGTTTAACGGTTTATCAGAAGCCCCGCGAGAACGCCGCCGTCGCCCACGAAGAACGGCACCTCATCGCCGAGGTCCTGCGCAAGACCAACTGGAACCGCCGCAAAGCCGCCGACGCTCTGGAAATCAGTTACCGCTCGCTACTGTACAAGATCAAAGAGTACGGGTTGTCGAAGACGGAGTTGTAGGCCGCTGCAACTCCTCATCAAAAAGTAAGCCGGGCCTGTCCATGGCCCGGCCTGCTCCCCTTTCAACAGTCAGCACAGTTCAAGATCAGCTAAGATTCAGAGCCCGGGACAGTAGTAACAGGACTGATCCGACGCGCAGTGGTTCGGCTCGATGCAGTTGTTTGTGAGCGTCCCGGACACGTACGTCCCTGAGTAGGCACAGTAGATACTGCAGTTGCAGTGACACGATTGCGCCTTCGCTTCTTGGAACGCCATGGATGCCGAGAAGACAAAAGCGAAGACGAAAAGTACAAGAAGCGACAACAGTGTTGCAGTCTTTCGCATGCGACCTCCTTTCTTGGGCGGCTGGACCGTCGTCCGGGGAGCTGTCATCGTCTCATCAATCGCACAAAGGCATCGCGGTCTTGGCTGGCGGGACCGAAGTCTCTTAGAATCGGTTTCATAACCATAATCGGATGTTGCTAAACGGGTTCGACTGTGGCATTGTCGTTCGGGGGGGTGCCATGAGACGAACGGAACGGATGCTGACGGATCGACAGTGGGACAAGATCCGGCCGCTTTTGCCGAAGCTACGCGGTGGCCCCAAGGGCGGACGCCCTTGGGCTGATGATCGGGCGGTGCTGGCGGGGATTCTGTGGGTGTTGAAGACAGGGGCGCGGTGGCGGGATTTGCCGCCGGAGTACCCCAGCCCCGCCACCTGTTGGCGACGGCTTTGGATGTATGAACAGTTGGGCGTGTGGGATCGCATTTGGCGGTCGTTCCTGCGGCAGTTGGAGACGCGGCACCGCGTGAAGTGGCAGGAATGTTTCGTCGATGCGACGTTCGCGCCGGCGAAAGGGGGGGCGATTGTGTCGGGCCGACCAAGCGGGGCAAAGGGTCGAAGGTGATGCTGGTGACGGACCGACAGGGTACCCCGCTGGGGTTGCATGTCGACAGCGCCTCGCCGGGCGAGACCACCTTGCTGGAAACGGTTCTGGCCGATGTCCGGGTGCCTCGGTCGGGTGCGGGCCATCCCCGCACCAAACCGGAGCGGCTGATCGCCGACCGCGGGTACGACAGCGATCCCTTGCGGGAGCAGTTGGCGGCGCGGGGCATTCCCCTGATCGCACCGCATCGCAAGTCCCGCACACGCCGTCCGCCGCAGGACGGGCGGCCGTTGCGACGGTACCGCCACCGCTGGGTCATCGAACGCAGCTTTGCGTGGTTGGGGCGCTTCCGGCGGTTGGTCGTCCGGTACGAATACTACGCCGTGATGTATTTGGCATTCTTCCACGTCGCTTGCCTCATCATCGTACTCAGGAGGTTATGAAACCGATTCTAG